>JBBQXT010000024.1:0-28799 GCA_038209415.1 Geobacterales bacterium | reverse complement strand
CCTTTGAGCACCATGCCTGCCTCGAACTTCTCTTCGATGAAGTAGTCGTGGTAGGCCCTTTTGTTATTACAAATCAGTTTTTCACCCATAGCAGATTTTTATCATAACAGAGTGGCCCTGCAAAGGGAATGCAATCTTTTGTTACAGGAAAGTTAACAAATCGTGGCAATAACGTATACAAATACAGGTATTTGCAATTGACAAAACCTCGCCGCAGGTCTATAAACGAGTTCATATCCTCGTTAGCGGAGGCGTTTTCACAAACACAGGCTACTGCCCAAAAATGTCGAAAGACGCCAATGGGTAGACCAGGTATTGTCGGCTTAAGGCTTTACCTAAGGTAGCTGGTTTCCAACCTACGTTGTGCACTGCCGAAAGTCAACCAGTGGGGAAACGGTTTTTTTGCGCGCGCGCTAAGGCCTTTTCTCTGAAAAGGCCTTTATTTTTTCGGGATAACATTATGATTACAGAAATAAGCGAAATATACCTGAGCAGCGTCATCGGTCGCTCGGTCATCAACAGTAAAGGCGAACAACTCGGCGTCCTGCGCGACCTTGTCATGGTGCCGGGCGAGGTCTTTCCCGAGGTTTCGCACATCGTCTTCAAGTCGCGCAAGGGATTGAAATCGCTGCCATGGAGCGAAGTGTCACTGTTTACCCACGTGGTTATCTCTGCGGTCGGCGTCAAACCTCCCGGTCTCAGTCCCTATGAACCGGGTGAGGGAGAGATCCTGGTCAAACGCGACCTGCTGGACAAACAGATCGTTGATGTAGACGGGGCCAAGGTCGTGCGTGTCAACGACATAAAACTGGGCAAATTCCATGACAAGCTGTGCATATTCAGTGTGGACATTGGCTTTCGCGGCTTGCTGCGGCGATTGGGCTATGAGCGTTTCGGCGAGCAGGTTGCCCGCCTCCTGCGAAAGGAGATCCTGGCTAACGAGATCAGCTGGGAGTACGTCCAGCCGCTGGAAACCCACTCATCCAGGCTGGCGCTGAATATCGCCCGCAACCAGATGAATGAGATGCATCCGGCCGACCTGGCCGATATTATCGAAAACATCCCCATTCAGAGCATTCGCACGGTGCTCAACTCCATCGATGCCGAGACCACCGGCGATACCCTGTATGAGCTGGAATCAGAGATGCGTAATGTCGTCATCAGCCAGATGGATGACGAAGAGGTTTCCGACATCCTGGATGAGATGGAGCTGGACGAAGTGGCCGATGTACTCAGCGATCTGCCTGAAAAGAAGGCCCAGGAACTGCTGGAGATGATGGACCAGGAGGATGCCGAGGACATTCAGGAACTGCTGGAGCACGAAGAAGATTCGGCCGGCGGACTGATGACCCCCGACTACTTCCGGCTATCCGCCGATATCACGGTCGGCCGGGCCCTGGAAATGGTGCGCGAAGTGGCCGAAGAGGTGGAAACGGTCTATTACGGCTATATCGTCAATGCTGAAGATCGCCTGGAGGGGGTTGTCTCACTCAAGAATCTGCTGCTCAATCCGCCCGAAAGCCCTATCACCGACGTGATGGAGGAGAATGTCAAATTCGTGCATGTTGATGCCGAACCGGAAGACATGCTGGAGATTCTCACAAAATATGACCTGATCGCCGTTCCGGTACTGAACGAACAAGACCGCATGGCCGGAATTGTCACCGTAGATGACGTGCTGGCCCATTACCTGCCGCAGATCATCAAAATCAAGCGGCGCTAGAAACCGGGACTTATGTTCAACTACATTTCACAATTCAGATTCTTGAAGCCTCTCAAGAGCTTCAGCCCCCGAAATTTCATGATCTTCCTGGCCATCCTCGGTCCCGGCATCATCACGGCCAATGTGGACAACGACGCCGGCGGCATTACCACCTATTCGCTGGCTGCCGCCAACTACGGCTACGCCATCCTCTGGATGATGATCCCCACCACCATCGCACTGGTGGTGGTCCAGGAGATGTGCGCCCGCATGGGAGCCGTTACCGGCAAGGGACTTTCCGACCTGATCCGGGAATCCTTCGGCGTCAAGGTTACCTTCTATGTCATGATCGCCCTGCTGTTGACCAACATGGGCAATTCCATATCCGAGTTCGCCGGCATTGCCGCCAGTCTGGAGATCTTCGGCATCAGCAAGTACATTTCTGTCCCGGTATGTGCGGTGCTGGTCTGGCTGCTGATCGTCAAGGGGTCTTACAAGGTCGTGGAAAAGGTCTTCCTGGTGGCTTGCCTGGTCTACATCGCCTACCCGATCGCCGCCTTCATGGCCGGACCGGACTGGAATATCGTGCTGAAAGCAACCGTTACACCGACATTCAAATCCGACAGCGCCTACCTGATGACCCTGATCGGTATCGTCGGTACGACCATCGCCCCTTGGATGCAGTTCTATCAGCAGGCGGCGGTCGTTGAAAAAGGCATCACAGCGGATCAATACAATTTTTCGCGGGTCGATGTCATTTTCGGCTGCATCATGGCCATTGTGGTGGCTTTCTTCATGATGGTCGCCTGTGCCTCCACCATCCACCTCCATGGGCTGAAGATCGAAACCGCCGCCGACGCCGCCCTGGCCCTCAAACCTCTGGTGGGCCAGCATGCCTCGGCACTGTTTGCCTTCGGCCTGTTCAATGCCTCACTTTTTGCCGCCTGTATCCTGCCGCTTTCCACAGCCTATTACATCTGCGAAGGAATGGGCTGGGAATCGGGGGTGGACAAGGATTTCGAGCAGGCGCCCCAGTTTTTCTGGCTCTTCACAATCATCATCGGCATCAGTGCCGGCCTGATCCTGATACCCAATGCGCCCTTGCTGGCCATCATGTTCATATCGCAGGTCGTCAACGGCGCAGTCCTGCCCTTCGTGCTGCTGTTCATGATCAAGCTGATCAACGACAAAAAGCTGATGGGAAGCTACACCAACGGACCGACCTTCAACATCATTGCCTGGCTCACGGTTGTGATCATGATCGTGCTGACCGTGATCATGACCCTGGACATGGCCGTACCCGGCCTGCTTAAGAGGCTGCTGGCCTTTTAATACGGAACGCCCGTGATATATAATCAACGGGCGTTCCGGTAATTCTTTATATGGCACTCACAAGCGCAACAGTCAGTTTCAGCATGTCACCCCATTCCTGTGCAAGTTATCCCGGAGGCCAGGCGAATGTGCGACCGGCCAGCAGGTGAACGTGAATGTGAAAGACCGACTGTCCGGCACCCGCGCCGTTATTCAGCACCAGACGGAAACCTGACTCGGCATAGCCCTTCTGGCGGGCGATCTCGCCGGCCTTCCTGAAGAGGTAGCCAATCATCTCGTCATCCCCGGCGGACAGATCCAGACAATTGGCAACATGCTTCTTGGGAATGCAGAGCAGATGAAGCGGTGCCTGGGGGGTTAAATCCTCGATCACCAGGAGCAGGTCGTCTTCAAAGACCTTTTTCGACGGGATCTCTCCCCGGATGATTTTGCAGAAAATGCAGTTTTCCATTCAATCCTCCTCCACGGCTATTTCTGGCAACTCCAAAAGGATCAGGAATTCGCGGTTACCATCCGCACCGGTAATGGGTGATTCACAGACACCGGCAACGATCAGGCCCATTTCCCGCGCGGTCTGACTGACACCCGCGACAACCCTTTCATGGGCAGCGGGATCACGGACAATGCCGCCTTTGCCCACCTCGCCCCGGCCCACCTCGAACTGCGGCTTGATCAGGGCGATGATCCGGCCACCCGGTTTCAGGAGAGCCACCGTGGCCGGCAGCACCTTGGCCAGCGGGATGAACGACGCGTCGATCACTGCCAGATCCGGCGATTCGCCCAGTTGCGCCAGCTGCAGGTGACGGATATTGGTCTTTTCCATGCTGACCACCCGCGGGTCCAGCTGAAGCTTCCAGGCCAGCTGACCGTAACCCACATCCACCGCAAAGACCCGGGCTGCCCCGGCCTGCAGCAGACAATCGGTAAACCCGCCGGTTGAGGAGCCCACGTCGATGACCACCAGACCGGTCACGTCAACTTTGAATTCATCCAGGGCCTTACGCAGCTTGAGCCCGCCGCGACTGACATAGGGCAACAGCTCGCCCTTGATGCGGATCTCTGCATTCACAGCCACCTGTTGGCCGGCCTTGTCGATGGTGTGGTCGCCCACCACCACCTGCCCGGCCATGATCAGGGCCAGGGCCTTCTCCGGCGAGGGGGCCAGACCGCGTTCCACCATCAACTTGTCAAGGCGCTGCTTTTCGGCCATTAACCTACCAGTTGCGACTTGGTAAAGATCGTCCGCAGCCAGTATCCTTCGGTCTCGATATTCTCGCGGCCACCTTCCTCGCGGTCCACCAGGGTAACGATGCCGAGCACATCCAGCCCCTCCTCCTTGGCGCGGTTTACGGCCTTCAGGGAGGAACCGCCGGTGGTGACCACGTCTTCGACAATGATAACCTTGGTCCCTGGGGGCAGGTTCTTGCGCCCCTCCAGCCACTGGCCGGTGCCGTGCCCCTTGGGCTCCTTGCGGATGATGAAGGCATGCATCCGCCGGCCGTCCAGATGGGCGGCAATCGAGGTGGCGGTTGCGATCGGGTCTGCCCCCAGGGTGATGCCGCCGACCGCTTCTACACCCGGCACATCCTTGATGGCCTCGTAAAACAGCTTGCCGGTCAGGTAGCCTCCCACGGCATGCAGGGTGGTCTGCTTGCCGTCGAAATAGAAATCGCTCTCCCTGCCCGAAGCCAGCTTTACCAGCCGCCTTTCGTAGGAAAGTTCCAGGATGATCTTTTTCAGCTGTTCGCGCTCACTCATGTTCCTTGAACTCCTCATCATTAAATAATCCCATTTGCGGCATCTCTACCGGCTTGGGAAATGCAACCGGATACTCGCCCGCAAAGCAGGCCTTGCAGAAATTGGTGTTGCCGACACCGACCGACGTGATCAGCCCCTCTTCCGAAAGATAGCCCAGCGAGTCGGCGGTAATGTAGCGGCGGATTTCCTCGATGGTGTGCGAGGAGGAGATCAGCTCCTTACGGTTGGGAGTATCGATACCGTAGTAGCAGGGATAGCTGGTGGGTGGCGACGAGATGCGCATGTGCACCTCTTTGGCCCCGGCGTCCCGCACCATTTTGACGATCTTGCGCGAGGTGGTTCCGCGCACGATGGAGTCGTCGATCACCACCACCCGCTTGCCGGTGAGCAGTTCGCGCACTGGGTTGAGCTTGATCTTGACCCCGAAGTGGCGGATGGCCTGAGCCGGTTCGATAAAGGTCCTGCCGACATAGTGGTTGCGGATCAGCCCCAGCTCAAAGGGGATGCCCGATTCCTCGGCATAGCCCATGGCCGCCGGCACACCCGAGTCAGGCACGGCAATGACCACATCGGCATCGACCTTGTATTCGCGGGCCAGCTGCCGCCCTAGTTCCTTGCGGACCATGTAGACGTTCTTACCGAAGATGGTTGAGTCGGGACGGGCAAAATAGACGAATTCGAAGATGCAGGGGGTCGGAGCGATCTTTTTGAAGGGGAACAGCGACTCGATCTCGCCATCCGGGGTGCAGACGACCATCTCGCCCGGTTCGATCTCACGCACGAACTTGGCCTCGATCAGGTCCAACGCACAGCTCTCGGAAGCCACCACCCAGGCATCCCCCAGCCTGCCGAGGCATAAGGGACGGAAGCCGTTGGGATCACGCACGGCAATCATGCGGGTCTCGGTCAGAAACAGCAGGCAGTAAGCGCCTTTGATGCGGTTGAGAGACTCGACGATGCGCTCCACCAGGGAGTTGGTGCGGGCGATGGCCAGCAGGTGGATGATGATCTCCGTATCCATGGTGGTCTGGAAGATGGAGCCGTAAGCCTCAAGTTCGGCCTTCAGCAGCTGGGCGTTGACCAGGTTGCCGTTATGGGCCACGGCGATGGAGCCGCGCGAGTAGTCGACCACGATCGGCTGGACATTCTTCTCCACCGATGCGCCGGCGGTGGAGTAGCGCACATGGCCGATGGCCGCCTTGCCGGGCAACTTTTTGAAGACGTCCTGATTGCTGAAGACATCTGCCACCAGCCCCATCCGCTTATGGGCATAAAGTCCGCTGCCGTCGGATGAGACGATGCCGCAGCTCTCCTGGCCGCGATGCTGCAGGGCATACAGCCCGAGATAGGTCAGGTTGGCCGCTTCCTTATGGTTATATATCCCGAAAACACCGCATTCTTCCTGGGGGCGTGACAGTTTCATAGTAGGTTTTTCCTCACGTAGTCGGCTGCGTTCTTGAACAGGATCAGGCCGTCACCCTCTTGCGGTAGTTCTTCACGGGTCCAGCGCGGGTGCTGGGTGTAGTGGACGAAGGCCTCGGGGTGCGGCATCAGTCCCATCAAGCGGCCGGTGGGGTCGCAGAGGCCGGCGATGGCGTTCTGGGCACCGTTGGGGTTGGCGGGAAACTCCATGGTCGCTTCGGCATAATCCGAACCGGAGTATTTGAGGGTTGCCAGGTGCCCGGCTTCGATCCGTTCGAGAGTCGCGGCACCGTCGCAGAGAAATTTGCCCTCGCCGTGGCGCACCGGCAGATAGATACCCTTGGCGATGCCCTTGGTGAAAACCGAGGGCGAGGCCGGATCGGCCTTGAGATAGCACCAACGATCCTGAAAACGGCCGCAGTCGTTGAAGGTCAGGGTCGCGCTCTGCCCCAGATAGTCCCCGTCCAGGGCCGGCAGCATGCCCATCTTGGTCATCAGCTGAAAGCCGTTGCAGACCCCCAGAATCAGCTTGCCGTCGGCCACGAAACGGGTGAACTGCTCCACCAGCTTTTCACCGCTGCCGCTGACGGCGGCATGCTTGAGTCGGTTGGCCTGGGCCTTGGCGCTGCCCAGGTCGTCGCCGTCCAGGAAACCACCGGTCAGGTTGAGAAAGTGAAAGTCGTCCAGGCGGATCTCGCCGGAAAGCAGCTCGGCAATGTGGACAATGACCGCCTCGTCAAAGCCCCCCAGCCGGCAGGCGTGGGCCGCCTCCGTCTCGCAGTTGGTACCGTTGCCGGTTATTACGATTGCTCGTGTTTTTGCCATGTATCGTTATTCTCCTCAGTGGTCGAAAACAATCTTACTAAATCATTGCGGATGTGTCTTGCAGAATAATTGTGTTCAGGCAGTGCCTTCTGCCAGGGCGATCGCCGCCAGAAAATCGGATCCGTATTTGTTCAGCTTATGTTCGCCGACACCGTTGATTGCCAGCAGTTCATACTCATTGCACGGTTTTTTTCTGGCCATTTCCACCAGTGTGGCATCCGAGAAGACCACGAAGGGTGGTACACCGGCGGCATCGGCCAGCTGTTTGCGCACAGCCCTGAGACGGTCGAACAGGGCCCGGTGTTCGCCCTCGCCTGGGCCGCTTTTACGCCGTGACCGCGCTTCAACCTGGGCCAGCTCACGGGGCAGGCCGAGCGTGACCTGCGTTTCACCCTTCAGAACCGGACGCGCCGCCGGGGTCAGGCCCAGGACTCCGTAGCGGGTAAAATCCTGTGCCAGATAGCCTAGGTGGATCAGCTGGCGGAAGATATTATCCCACTGGGGGGCGGACAAGTCGGCGCCGATGCCGTAGGTGGAAAGCCGGTCGTGCCCAGACTCCATAATCCGCTGCCCCTTGCCACCGCGCAGTACGTCGATGACATGCCGGGCCCCGAAACGTTCACCCAGCCGATAGACGCAGGAGAGCGCCTTGCGGGACAGTTCCGAGGCATCGAAGCGTTGCGGCGGGTCGGTGCAGATATCGCAGTTGCCGCAGTCGTGTTCGCGCAGGTCGCCGAAATAGGTCAGCAGCGCCCGGCGGCGACAGGTCAAAGCCTCGGCATAGGCCACCATGGCGTTCAGCTTCTGCAGCTCGATCCTGACCCGCTCGGCGTTGTCGCTGTTTTCGATCAGCGAGCGGGCGGTCATGACGTCGCCCATGCCGAACAGCATCAGCGCCTCGGACGGCAGGCCGTCGCGGCCGGCCCTGCCGGTCTCCTGATAATAGCTCTCCACGCTCTTGGGCATGTCAAAATGCACCACGAAGCGCACGTTGGGCTTGTCGATGCCCATGCCGAAGGCCACCGTGGCCACCACGATCCGCAGATCATCGCGGCGGAAGGCGTCTTGAACCCGCCGGCGTTCCTCATCCGGCAACCCGGCATGATAGGAGGCCGCCAGAAATCCGGACGCCCGCAGGCGTTCAGTCACCTGTTCGACCCGTTTGCGGCTGAGGGCGTAGACGATGCCCGCCTCATCCCGGCGTCCGTCCAGAAAGGTCTTCAACTGCTCAAAGGGCTTCTGTTTGGGGATAACGGTGTAGGTGATGTTGGGCCGGTCGAACCCGGCCACATGCACCCGGGCCTGCTCGATGCCCAGTTGGCGGATGATGTCCCGGCGTGTCTCCGGGTCAGCGGTGGCGGTCATGGCCACCATCGGCACCGCTGGAAACAGCTGACGCAGACTGCCCAGACGGGTGTATTCCGGCCTGAAATCATGCCCCCACTGGGAGATGCAGTGGGCCTCGTCGATGGCGAACAGGGCCAGTTTCAGCGAGGCCAGACGTTCCAGAAACTCCGCCTGCATCAGACGTTCCGGCGCGACGTAGAGCAGGTCCAGCCCGCCGTCCGCCAGCTGCTGCGAGACGCGCCGGGCCTCCGCGGCCGACAGCGACGAATTGAAGCAGGCCGCCCGCACACCGTTGGCCGCCAGTGCATCCACCTGATCCTTCATCAGCGAGATCAGCGGCGATACGACAATCGCCACCCCCTCGCGGTGCAGGGCCGGCAGCTGGTAGCAGAGCGACTTGCCGCCGCCGGTCGGCATGACCAGGAAGACGTCTTCTCCGGCCATGACCTGTTCGATGACCTCCTGCTGGGGAGCACGGAACTCGTGAAAACCGAAGACGGTCTTGAGGGTATGATTGATGGTGTCTGTCATGAGATTGGAGTTTATAACTCCCGCAACGTACTCTGCCAGGCTTCCTTCAGCTCGGCCAGGTCTGCCATGATCACGTCATGGCCCTCGATGGCCTCAATGACCAGCATCTGTTCCTCGACCACCACGCCGATCCGCGACCAGCAGGTTTCGCCCAGGATCGCCTCGAAGGCTGCCTGGTTTTCGCGGTGGACCGTGACCAGCAGGCGCGAGGCCGATTCGGAGAAGAGCAGCGCCTCGTCGTTCCAGCCCTCTTCCGGCCCGTTCCAGGCTACGCGCGAGAGGTCGATGTTCATGCCGAAGCCGCCGGCAAAGGCCGACTCGGCGGCAGCCACAGCCAGACCTCCGTCGGACAGGTCGTGACAGGAGGCCACCAGCCCCTGTTCCACGGCTAGGAGATAGGCCCGATAGCGCTCGTAGGCGGCAGGCGCATCCACCAGCGGCACACGGTTGCCGATCAGACCCCTGATTGCCAGGTATTCCGACCCGCCCAGTTCACTGGCGGTTGCCCCCAGCAGGTAGACCAGGTCACCGGGGCGCTTGACGTCCATGGTGATGCTCTTTCTGGCATCATCGATCTTGCCGATCACCGAGAAGAGCAGCGTGGGCGGTATGGAAATCTTGACCAAACCGTCGTAGAAGTCGTTCTTCATGGAGTCCTTACCGGAGATGAGCGGCAGGTTGTAGGCCATGCAGACATCGTAGAGCGCCTGGTTGGAGCGCACCAACTGGGCCATCTTGTAGGCGCCGTCAGGGGTCTTCTCCGACTGGACCGGGTCGCACCAGCAGAAGTTGTCCAGTCCGGCCACCAGATCCAGCGAGCCGCCCACGGCCACGTAGTTGCGCAAGGCCTCGTCGATGGCATTGGCAGTCATGTGATAGGTGTCGATGTCCGAGTAGCGCGGGCAGATGCCGTGAGCCGTCACCACGCCTTCGAAGGAATCCAGGAGCGGCCGGACCACGGCGGCATCGGAGGGGCCGTCATTGGTCACGCCGCTGAAGGGCTTGATCACGGAACCGCCCTGCACCTCGTGGTCGTAGCGCCGGACTACCGACTCCTTGGAGCAGATGTTCAGGGCCGATAAAAGCTGCTTCAGATCGTCGCTGTAGTCCTGCTTCTCGACCGGGGCCGGTTCCGGGTGAACGGGCGGCGTCCATTTGGCCGGCAACTGCATGGGGGGCAGCCCCTCGTGCATGAAGTCCATCGGCAGCCAGGCCACGGTTTTTGCGCCGTAGAGCATATGGAAGACGCCGCTGTCGGTGAATTCCCCCAGGACCGTGGCCTCCACGCTGAAGCGTCCGGCCATGGCCAGAAACTCGTCGATCTGCTCGGGCGGCACCGCCAGGGACATGCGCTCCTGGGCCTCGGATATGAGGATCTCCCAGGGGTTAAGGCCGGGGTATTTCAGCGGTGCCTTGGACAGGTCCATGCGGCAGCCGCCGCATTCGCCCGCCATCTCGCCGATGGAGGACGACAGCCCCCCGGCACCGTTGTCGGTGATGAAGCGGTAGAGCCCACGGTCTCTGGCCCGGATCAGAAAGTCGAACATGCGCTTCTGGGTGATCGGATCGCCGATCTGCACCGCCGTGACCGGTGAGTTTTCGTTGAGCTCCTCGGAGGAGAAGGTGGCGCCGTGGATGCCGTCCTTGCCGATGCGGCCGCCGGTCATGACGATCAGGTCGCCCGGCTTGATTGACTTGTCGTGGCCCGGCTGGCCATTGACCTCGGCCGGCATCATGCCGGCGGTGCCGCAGAAAACCAGCGGCTTGCCGCAGAAACGCTCATCGAAGACGATCGAGCCGTTGACCGTGGGGATGCCGCTCTTGTTGCCGCCGTGCTCGACCCCTTCCACCACGCCTTCGAAGATGCGGCGCGGGTGCAGCAGGCGCGACGGCAGCGGTTTGGCATAGAACGGGTCGGCAAAGCAGAAGACGTCGGTGTTGAAGATCAGCCGGGCACCCTGGCCGGTGCCGAAGGGGTCACGGTTGACACCGACGATGCCGGTCAACGCACCGCCGTAGGGGTCCAGGGCCGAAGGGGAGTTGTGGGTCTCCACCTTGAAGACCAGCGAGTGTTTGTCGTTGAACCTGATCACGCCGGCGTTGTCCTTGAAGACCGACAGGCAGAAATCCTTCGCCCCCATTCGTTCGCGCACATCCGAGGTTGTGCGCTGGATGAAGGATTTGAACAGGGATTTGATCTCCTGCCGGTTGCCATGCTCGTCCTCGTACTGCACCGTACCAGCAAATATCTTGTGTTTGCAGTGTTCCGACCAGGTCTGGGCCAGGCATTCCAGCTCCACGTCGGTCGGCTTAGCGCCCAGACCGACCCGGGCGCGTTCCGCCAGAACCGTGGCATTACGGTAATGGGCCTGGATGATCTGCATTTCATCAAGTGTCAGAGCCAGGACACCCTCCTTACTGATACGCATCAGCTCCGCGTCGGATACCTCCAGGTCGATTTCCCTGACCTCAACCTTGGCCTCAACCTGCACTTTAGGCACATAGAGCGGGAAACCGCGCCGGGCGACAAACTCCGGGGCCGCTAGAATCGAGTAACGCTGGATCAGGGTATTGCAGAGCAGTCCGGTGGCGACCCGCTCCACGTCCGCAAAGGTCAGGCCGCCTTTCAGCAGGTACTGAACCGCGCAATACACCCCCTGGCCGTCCTCGAACGGGCGTTCGGCCAGGTAGGCCAGCGCCTCGCGGGCCGTGCGGCCGACGTTGTCGGTAACGCCGGGCCGGAAACCGACCTCAACGGCAAAGTCGAAGCCGCTGGCCAGGGGACGGTCTATGCTCCACTCCTGTATGACCGGGTCCGAAAAAGGACCGGCGGCAGCCTGCTCCAGCAGGCTCTGTTCAAGAGGCATATCGACGGTATAGACATCCAGGGTGCGGACTTCATCCACCGCCAGGTGCAGGAAATGCTCTATCTCGCGCTTGATCCGCTCGCCGCGGGCATCGCGAACGCCTGCTTTCAAGGCAACTTCTATTCGATTGGGCATATCACTCAAGTCCTTTTTCCATGATCACCGTGCGGGTGGGATACGGGATTTCAATATTGTTTTCGCGAAATCTGCGCATGATTTGTGTATTGACCATGTCGGTGACCGCGAAAAGGCTGGCGTACTCGTCAACCCAGAAAAACAGCGCCATGCTGAGGGCGGAATCCCCGAATGACACGAAATAGGCTTCGGGAACCGGGTCACGCAGGACAGCCTCCACCTCCAGAGCCGTCGCCACCAGGAGTTCCTTGACCCGCTCCACATCGCTGCCATAGGCCACGCCGATATTGATGCGCCCCTTGGCACGCTTGTCGGGAAAGGCCTGGTTGGTCAGAATGGTGTTGCACAGGTCGGAGTTGGGGATGATCAGCAACTGGTTGTCCATGGTCCGGATCTTGGTGCTGCGCAGACCGATGTCCAGCACATCGCCGGTCTGTCCGCCCACCAACTGGATGCGGTCGCCGATCCGGAAAGGCTGGTCGAGCATGAGAGTGAAGCCGGAGATCATATGGGCCAGAGTGTCCTTGGCTGCCAGACCGATGGCCAGCGAACCGATCCCCAGGGCGGTCACCACCGAGACGATATCATAGTTGAAATGCTTGAGGATGATGATCAGCGCCGTCCCCATCAGAAACAGCAGGGTCAGTTTTTCGGCAATCGTAATTATGTTCCGCGCAACCAGCTCTTTACTATCCTCCTGACGACCGTTTATATACCAATGCATCAACTCGTCCAGGGAACTGTAAATCAGATTGAACAGGATAATGACCAGGACCACGAAAAGAACCCCGGAGAGCACCTGCACAAGCTTTTCATGCAGCGGCAGCGACCGGATGGCCAGGTAGAAACCGAGCATGATCAGCAGGTGCGAAACATGTGGGATGACTCTCTGCAGGACCCGGTCATCCAGGTCGGTCTCGGTAAAATGCGCCAGCCGTTTGCCCCACTTGTTGAGGATGGCGGTCACCAGATGCGCCAGCATCCAGAAAAATGCCAGGATCAGCAGAGCGGCCAGAATCTCCTTGGCCCAGTACATCATGAAACCATCACTGTCCTGAGGCCGGAAGAGTGCCTGTATGAACATCAGCAGCCTATACACCGAAGACCCGCTTAAAGATGGTATCGACATGCTTCAGGTGATAGCTCAGATCAAAGGCTTCACGAATTCTGGCTTCGCCGAGCGCCCCGACAACCTCCTGGTCAGCCAGCAGTTCGGTCTGGAAATCCTTGCCCTCTTCCCAGACCTTCATGGCGTTTTTCTGTACCAGGCGGTAGGCGTCCTCGCGGGAGACACCGGCCTGGGTCAGGTCGAGCAGGATCTTCTGGGAGAAGACCAGGCCCTTCATCTGGTTAAGGTTTCTGAGCATGTTTGCGGGATAGACCACCAGATTCCTGATCATGCCGCTCAGGCGGCGCAGGGAGAAGTCCAGTGCCACGGTGGCATCCGGTGCGATGTAGCGCTCCACCGCGGAGTGGGAGATGTCGCGCTCGTGCCAGAGGGCCACGTTCTCCAGGGCCGGGATGCACATGGAGCGCACATAGCGGGCCTGGCCGGTCAGGTTCTCGGACAGGATCGGATTGCGCTTGTGCGGCATGGCCGACGACCCTTTTTGCCCCTTGGTGAACTGTTCCTCGGCCTCCAGCACCTCGGTGCGCTGCAGGTGGCGAATCTCGATGGCAATACGCTCCATGGAGGAGGCGATGATCGAGAGCACACAGAAGTATTCGGCGTGGCGGTCGCGCGGGATGACCTGGCTCGAGACCGGCTCCGGTGTGAGCCCCATCTTCCGGCAGACATACTCCTCCACGTAGGGATCGATGTTGGCGAAGGTGCCCACCGCACCGGAGATGGCTCCGGTGGCGATATTCTCGCGGGCGGCAGCCAGGCGGGTGCGGTTACGCTGCATCTCGGCATAAAAGGAGGCCAGCTTGAGTCCGAAGGTAACCGGTTCGGCGTGAATGCCGTGGGAGCGCCCCATGCAGATTGTGTCCTTGTGCTCGTAGGCGCGGATCTTGAGCGACTCCAGCAACATGTCCAGGTCGGCCAGCAGCTCGTCGGCGGCCTGGGTCATCTGCACCGACAGGCAGGTATCCAGCACATCGGAGGAGGTCATGCCCTGGTGGATGAAGCGCGCCTCGGGCCCGACAAACTCGGCCACCGAGGTCAGGAAGGCGATCACGTCATGTTTTACCTCGGCCTCAATGGCGTCGATACGCTCGATGTTGAAATTGCCCTTGGCGCGGATGACCGGTACGACTTCCTTGGGGATGACACCCAGTTCAGCCTGGGCCTCGCAGGCCAGGGTTTCTATCTCCAGCCAGATGCGGAAACGGTTCTCCGGTTCCCATATTTTTGCCATGTCGGGACGGGTGTAGCGTGGGATCATGATTCACAACTCCTGTGGTTAATTGGTAAATGCCAGCAAAAATATCACGTCAGTTGACGCACAAATAGATAGGCAACAGCCAGGCCAATAGCGGTCATCGGCAGCATCAGCCCCAACCACGCCAGAAAATTTTTCACGGGTCCTTCATGAGACCTTTTCAGCCGGAGATTCTCCACTATCAGCAGGATTGCCGCAACGGAGACCATGCCGGCAATCGAAACGCAGAACGGGCACCAGGCGCCGATGATAAATTTTTGGATCCAGAGCAGGCGAAATTCAACACCGATACCGGCAAAGATCAGGGCATCAAGGAACAGTCGTATCCAGGAGGAGCGCTTACGCAGCGAGAGCACGGTCAGAATCAGGCCGAAGTAGGCAACGCCGACCCATCCCAGGCTGATTCCGAAAAACGTAAAACTGAGCGTATCCTTGCAGGCCTGGGCCAGACAAATCTCTTCGATCAGCGACAACACGGCGATTACACAACCGCTTACCAGAGAGATCCATAACAGGATCGCCAGCAGGCGGTCTGAATTTTTCACGGGGGACACAGTACCGTTCATGAATACCTCACACATCCAGCCAATTTTGCAAGCAGTCGCCAGTGACTATCCACCGGACTCGCTTCAGATTTCCAGCACCCTGCTGGCCAGGCACTGATCACCGATCACGACCACGGGTGCACAGATGTTCTGGTCGCGCAGGAAGGACTCCGTGGAGCGGACCACATGGTCCGGGTGATTGTTGACCTCGGACAGGTGCGCCATCACCAGCGCCTCCAGGCCGCCATGGGCCAGTTCATGCAGCAGTTCCAGCGACTCCTGGTTGGAAAGATGGCCGTGACGCGACTTGATGCGCTGTTTCAGGTCCCAGGGATAGGGACCGTTCATAAGCATCTCCGGGTCGTGGTTCGACTCCAGGTTCAGGAAACGGCAGCCACGCAGCTTGTCCACAACCAGACGGGTGACAATCCCCAAGTCAGTAGCCGAACCGCAACGCCCTTCGTTGGATTCGATAACGAAACCGACTGGATCGCAGGCATCGTGAGTAATCGGGAACGGGTCTATCCGTGAGGCCCTGAAGCTGAAGGCGCAACCGGACTCGAACTCGATCAGCCGCGTCTTTTTCAGATATTTTTCCGCCTTGCGCTGCACCAGGTGACTGGCCAGAACAGGAATATTGAACTTGCGCGCGAACGAGCCGGCACTGCGGATGTGATCGATGTGTTCGTGGGTGACCAGCACGGCATGGATACCGGCCGGGTCGATAGAGCACCGCTCCATGCGCAGCAGGGTCTCGCGCAGGGACAGTCCAACATCGATCAGCACACGGGTATCACCGGTCTCCAGGTACAGACAATTTCCCTTGCTGCCGCTGGCCAGCGAACAGATTTTCACACAGGCTCCACTGAGTACGGGGTAGAAGAAACACATGTCATGTATGACATGAAAACTGCAGAATTACAGATGGTTATAGTTACGCGCGACGGCGATTATGCGGCTCGATTAGAAGTGCTATTTATACAGGAAGAGCGGCAGAGTTTCAAGGTTAATCATGGCGGGGGTGGTCAACCCCGGGGATGAATCTGCTGGTGTAGTCGTTTGAGTCTTGCGATGCTGACGTGGGTATAAATCTGGGTGGTGGAGAGGTCGGCATGCCCCAGCATGACCTGGACGCTGCGCAGGTCGGCGCCGTTTTCCAGCAAATGGGTAGCAAAAGAGTGTCGCAGGGTGTGCGGTGAAATATGCTTGTTGATGCCGGACTGGCAGGCCCGCTTCTTGATAATGTTCCAGAAGGCCTGGCGGCTCATGGCATCGCCCAGGCGGGAAAGAAACAGGAATTTGTTGCGGCCGTCCGGATCAAACCGGTAGCGCACACCCTCCAGGTAGGCCGTAACCCGTTGGCAGGCCGATTCACCGATCGGCACCAGCCGTTCCTTGTTGCCCTTGCCCAGGGTCAGCAGATACCCGGAATCCAGGTTGACCTCGCGCAACTTGAGGTTGACCAGTTCCGAAACCCGCAGACCGGTGGCATACAGCAGTTCCAGCATGGCCAGGTCACGGATATTCTCGCCGGACGTGCCGGCACAGGCCGCCAGAAGAGCATCCACCTCCTGGGTCGAAAGAAACCCGGGCAGTTTGTGCAGGGTGCGCGGCGCCTCGATGATGGAGGCGGGGTTGACATCGGCGTAGTTTTCGATCATCAAGAACTTGTGGAACATGCGGATGGCGGACAGGCAGCGCGCCCGGCTGCGGGCACCGATGCCTTGATCCTTGAGCCGCCCGAGAAAGGCGGCAATATCCAGGGCGCTGACGCTGGCCGGCACCGTCCGCCCCTGTTGTTCCAGGTAATCGAGATAGCGCGCCAGATCGCGGCTGTAGGCCTCCTGGGTATTGCCCGAAAGCCCCTTTTCCACCGCCAGATAGCTTATGAACAGATCGAGGTAGTCGTTCATGACTTGTTAGAGTCCAGATTGATCAATGGGAGTGTTTAGTCAGAATATCCTGCATCTGCGCCGGAACAAACGCCACATCCCAGCACCAGCCACCGAATCCGCCCCGCTCGTTGACCGCTCGCACCCACACGTCCAGTGCATCTCGTTTGGCCTTGTTCTGCCCGGAATCCTCACCTTTGATTTCCGGAACCAAGGTTTTTCCATTTGCCAGACGGACAAGAAAATCCGGTATAAAGCGACGTCGAACATCGAAAATCTCGTACCCAACCGAGCGGCGCTCATCTACTAGGGCAAGCGAACCGTCGCGGGTCTGCTGCCAGTGCTGACGCGTGGCTTCGTAGGGGGTGTTAATTATGAGGGATTGGAGTGTTTTCTTCATTTTGATTACTCAGACAAAAAGGTAGAAATGCGTGATAACGTCCGGTCGAGACTTGGCGCACATAAACGAGCTTGTTCTATATCCCAAATGGAGTTAACGAAATTGACAAAATGAGTATTGTAAAGTGGACCGATTTTAGCTGAGGAACCGGCTTCCGGCACAATCTCCTGAGAGAATCTCCGTTTTCTGCTTTTTCTGGCAAGATTGATCAATGTCCGTTTTGGATCTTCCTCAGTCTCTGGAGTATGTGGAACCTTGCTAACATCTATGTGCAGAAACTCTGCGATCCCAACTCTATCAGCCATCAACCAGGCTTCAACCTCTCTCACTGCAATCCTGAACAACAACTGCGATGGCAATTGAGTGGCATTCCAATTGTTGATTAATTCCGGTGGGCACGGGCGGCGGTCTAGATCGGTCAGGACAATATGAGGCAGCACACGGCTGGCTGCACGGAATTTAGTCATTCCTTCTTTTAAACGAGCATTGCCGCGAGCGTTAAATACTCGGTTAACCGTAAAATTACGTCCCGAGTATGAAATCAACCTGCTCATCACTGCACCGCTCAATTCGTCTTCAACGGCAATTATAATGGAGGGAGCAATAGTCATGGTTTGAACAGGGAAAGCTGATGGATCTGTGCCGGCTTGGTTTTAGGTAATAAAACCTCGGCAACAGTATAACCCGCAGCGACAAGTGCCAAGTCTTCAGTAGAAGTTTCTTGCATTACAGTTCCATCTTTTGTCGGTTCAAGGCGGATAACTTCACGGGCGTCGATACTCTCGTCTTGAAGAAGCGCCTCGCTATGGGTGGTGATGAACACCTGACGACGATATTTGGCTTGGCGCTGCATTTTCCAGATCAATTTATGAATCTGGCGAACAATATCTTCGTTGAGAGACAACTCCGGCTCTTCCAGTAATAATAGCGAATCCCCCTCCAGCAGGCTCCACATAATTCCGAGGAGACGGAGCGTGCCATCGGAAAATTGATCCTCTCTCTGCCAACCAGCATCAGGACGCCAGTGTTCATACATTGCCCATAGATGCGGAGTTCCATTAACCTTATCACGATCAAATTTTAGGTCACGCATGTTCGGAACACAAATTTTCAAGACTTCCTCAATTTTTGCTAGTCTGGCTTTTTGATATTTTTCAGGCGTTTTTGCAATCCGCTCAAGAAATGCCTGCCCAAAGGGGTCGTTTTCAATGCGAAATCCACCCAGTTGGTCAGCGTGTTTGAGCAACTGAGGAACAAGGTGCAGGTAGGTAACGTTGGCTAAAAACTCTGCCACCTCGCGAAAATCTTTATTAGTATTGATCTGTTCCAAATGAGTTTGTGTCAATCGTTCAGGATCATTGTGATCGTCGTCTCTGGGACGATCCAGCAAAACTTTCTTATTCTTTAAATCAACCACTTTTTCTTGGCTAACCAAAAGACGTTGCTGCCCCTTCCCTTCATTACGGAAAGCGAGGGTATAGCGCCAAAGAGGATCAGTGTCTACTTTTTCGGATAATTCAACTTCTATTGAAACTTCCGGGTCTTTACGAGCCAGTAGACAACGTAATTTGGTAATACCTCCTCGGTCTTTAACAGCTTTTTGCAGCCCGCCACCTTTTGGGTTTGCGACATCCCGTAGAAAGCGCATTACATCGAGAAAGTTTGACTTCCCGGCGGCATTCGGACCGATCACATAAACCCGCTCACGGAGGTTAACATCAACCTTTTTGAAATTTCGCCAGTTCTTAAGTTTAATTCGCGTTATCAACATCGCCTAATCCTCCAACGAAATAATCTTCAAACTCTCAATGCCCCGGTCGTCAACTATCTTCACCGCCACCTTTTGGTTATCGCCCGCCTCGAAGGGGAGCGAGAATGATTCGCATAAGCTGATTGATTAGTCAAGAACTGACCGGTTATCAAGCTCTTTGCTCATACCCACTCGTCAATCGCGCTTTTCAGCTGTGACTTGATCTCGGTCAGCTTGTCGGAAGACATGATCTAATACCCGATATTACTCCGGCAATTAAACATCTCCATCATGCTGCATAGGTAGCACATTTGTGCTCAAAGAAATTTTTGACCTTGTATGACCTGTTTTGAAGATGCTTCATATGCTTGCGGGCCTTTGATTCCAATTGTTGTAGATTCTGTGCGCGTTCTCCGGAGTGAACTCGCCCTTTCAGGCTGTTGTTGAGATACTCATCCGGATTTAATTCCGGTGAATAGGATGGCAAGTAGAACACCTCTATTTGGTCTTTGTTATCTGCCAGCCAGTCCCTGACCACATGGCTGTGGTGGACTTTCAGGTTGTCCAGGATCAGGTACACCTTGCGGCCAGCATCCTTTATCAGTCTTTTCATGAAAGTTATCAGGCGTTGGCTATTCATGTTTTCCTTGTAGAACATGAACCTGACCTTGCCCTGGTTAGTGATGGCAGAAACCATATTGATCCGATGCTTACGGCCCGTCTGACGAAGAACAGGTGTCTTGCCTTTTGGAGAGTAGCCCTTCTCCACATTGGCACCGGTCTGAATACCTGTCTCGTCGCCCCAGTAAATTTCGGCCTTTTCCTGTTTCGCACGTTTGGCAATTGCTGGGTACTCTTTGACAAGCCAGTTGGCAACAGCAGGGGTACTTTGCTCTTTTGCCCATTTGGCAGGTTTCTGAGGGGTAAATCCCCAGCGTTTCAGGTATTCACCGACTGTACGGATCGGCATGGTAATGCCGCTCTTTTGTTCAATCAAAAGGCGGACGGCATCGCGAGTCCAGAGAGCAAAAGAAAGCTTGAGCTGATTAGGGGCCTTGTCAATGATAAGGCGCTTGATTTCAGCTTCCTGCTCGGGAGTAAGGTCGCGTCGTTCCCCTTGGCGGCGTCCTCGCTTGCCTTTGGCAATGGAGTCAGGGCCTTCCTTCTTGTAACGCTGCCAGACTTTGCTGCAATGGGATTCGCTGATTCCAACAATATCAGCAGTTTCCCTGTTTGGACGGCCTGCTTTCCGTAGCCTAACTACCTGATGACGCTGCGCTTCCTGGACATCTTGTTTGAGTGTTCTTGAATCGATCTTTTCCATGCCGAAACAGTACCATAAATCAGATTAAATAGATATATTTAATTGCCGAGTTAATAATATCAAACACATAGAATACGTCGACAGCGCTGAGGCTGTTGCCCATACTACCTGTCTTGAGGAAATTCTGGTGACATCCAATACTTAACTCGCCACCTACACCGTCCCCTTCAAACCCTCCCTGACAAACTCGATCGCTCCCGGCACCATGTTCCAATATTTTCCCGCTTCCTGCCAATAAAACCAAGCTTGGTCGGCACCGCCGACGGTGTAGTGCCCCTCGTGCATGCCTTTCGGCCGAGGATGACGAGCTTTCACAAGCTCTTCTGCCACTAGGGGCAAAGCCGTTATCGCCTTTCTGAGAGCCTTTTCTGCAGGGGTCATCCGATTGAGAGCAATAAGTGCCAGGATATGGCCATACACCGTTTCGGCCATGTGGTCGCCAAGAGAATCCTTAAACACCGCCAGGACCTCTTTATACATTTTCAGCTTCAGGCAGCAATCGACCACAAGTGCGCGAACACCTTGGTTGTCGCCCGGGTTCAGGGACATGATCGTTCTGAAGACGGAGAGCGCCATCTCGATGTTGCCACTCTCCATGTGCTGCAAGCCAAGGGAATGGTACGCGCGCAGGAAGGGGCGATTCTCCAGCCAGCCCCATTCCAGTTTGTTACCGGCGGAGCTGAACTTTTCGATGAAGCACTGCATGCCTATGTTGACCGCCTGTTCCCACAATAGGCGAGCTTCCTGTTTCTTTCCACGCTGGTCGAGGAGCATTGCCAGATGATGATATACGTCGATGAAGTTGGGAGCCTCTCGCAGCAGTTCCCGTAACTGGCGTTCCATCTCCGCCGGGGAAACACCACCGAAATCCCGTGCATCGAGAAGGTCGTTGAACTTCATCTCCGTTTCATATGGAATCTCGACAAAGCGCCACTCCTTGTTCCCGAGATCCTCAAGTACCGCTTTGGCTGTAGGTCTAACCTTTTTTGCACTCTTTTCCATCTCATCCCCCCGGCTGCTTAGATAAGAGCTCCATAGTGTTGATGTAGAAACTTCTCAAACCTGCGGCACATCCTGGCGAAGGCATTCAACTCGGCCTCACTCATCTGATCATAATGATCTGGAAGAATGCCATCGGACGTTACGGAATCATACAGTTTCTCAAGTATATCGATGTGGTGCTCCTCGAAATTCGAGACCCCCGTAATTATCGATCCGCCCAGAAGCCACAGATTGTCGCGATACTGGGCAAAAGTTTTTCTGGAAAGACCTTCGTCATACAGTTCCTGGAGGAAATGTTCGAAAAAGGGAAGAATGTTCCTGCCATATTCGAGGTCTTCCTTTAAACCCATCCATGAATTTGGCCAACTCTTGAAATCCGGCACCCAGCTATGGAATGTGGCGTTTGTAGCTTGGATTCCTTTTCTGACCATTTTCTCCACCCTCTGCACCTTGATTGGATTTCTCGTTTTATCTCATGTTTTACAAACGAGTAGCAGCAAAACAAACAGGCCACAAGGCATATCAGCCCCATAGTCCACCGGTTCTCAAAGGTTATTTTACCGCTTTTGCCGTGGCTCGGTAGGACGGTGCTTTTTCCGCAACCTGCGTTCGACCCTCCGCCACTACAGGCTCAAACACGATGCGCACCTTGGCGTGGAGAGCATCGGCCACACGGCGCAGGGTGCTGAGGGAATGTCCTTCGTAACCGGTAGATTCCAGGCGGCTGATCTGCTGCTGAGATGTATGGAGAATCTGAGCCAGCTCCTTTTGGGATAGCCCGGCCCTTTGGCGCAGGTCGGAGATCTGCAGAGCCACGTCCCAAGCCTCTCCAGCGTTCTCAAATCTGGCGGCCATGTCCGGGTCGGTTAACTGCTCCTCAAGATAGATATCAAAATTTGTCTTTTTCATGGTTCATTCCTTGCGTGCCAGTCATGATGGCGCTCTTTGGCAACTTCCAGATCCCGGACCGGAATTGCCTGCCCCTTGTTGCGGATGCCGTGTACCGCGATGATCCGCCGGTTCTTCACAAAAAACCAGAGTACGCGGGTATTGAGCTTGCCCACATGACGCAGTTCAAACAACCCGGCGCCAAGGGCTTTGGAGAGCGGTTCCCGTTGGTATTGACGGTTGCGCAGCTTGGCCAGTCCGGCAAGTATGGCGGCAAAATCATCTGGGTCGCTCAACTTCAGCGCATCCAGAAAATCTCGCACAGGGCAGGCTCCTGCCTTGGTTTCATAAAATTCTACTACAAAGTCCATACGGCCTCAACATCAAAATTGATGTACAAACAAGATTACTCCCTGTCAACCTGCTTCACAACACCCCATTAACCTCAGACCCACTCGTCAATCGCGGTTTTCAGCTCTGACGTAATCTCGGCCAGCTTGTCGGGGTCCATGACCTTCTGCCCGAATATATCGCGTACATAGAAAACGTCAGCGACCTGATCGACCTTGGTGGATATCTTGGAAACGCCGATGTACAGGCCCAGCATGGTCAGTGTGCTGCTGATCAGATAGAGCAGTCCCACCTTGTCATGGGTGTAGATATCGATAACCGTGTAATCCTGCGAAACCTCGTTGTCTATCTCCACCCGCGTGGCAAAGCGCGGTATTGGGCGGGAGGTCAGCAGCGTCGGACGCTGGCGTCGTGCCACCAGCTCGGGCACCCGCACCTCGCCATGGATCGCCTGGCGCATTTCAGTCTCCACCTTCTGCCAGCGCTGCTCATCAGTAATCAGCATCCCTTGCGGTGAATTGACCTGCAGGATGTCCAGCACCTTGCCGTTACGGCTGGTATTGATCTGGGCACCCAGGATATTGACCCCGTTGGCGGCCATGACGCCGGTGATCCGGGAGAACAGACCCGGAATATCAGGGGTACAGATGGTAAATTCTGAATAGCCGCTGGCGGGCTGATGGACAAGCTGCATCAGGACATCAGCGCTTTCCAGGCCGATCAGCATGCGGACATGTCCCACGATGGCGGGCAGGTTTTTGGAGAGCAGCAGTCTGACCGGCATGGCCTTGAGTTCCTCGCGCACCCGTGTTGACGGGTACTCGTCTTCCAACATCGCGGTGATCTTTTTGATAACCGCCTTGACCCGCTCGCTGCTGGCCTCCAGATGAAACTCTCCCCGCTCCAGAACATTGAAGGCCTTTTCATACAGTTCCTGAAACAGGAGTGCCTTCCAGTTGGTCCAGACATCGGAGCCTACCGCCCGGACGTCGGCTATTGTCAGCAGCAGCAGCATCTTCAGGTTTTCGCTGGTCTCCATCTGGCGGGCAAACTGGACGATCATGTTTTCATCGTGCAGGTCGCGGCGCTGCGAAATATGGGCAAAGATCAGATGCTGGCGCACCAGGAACCCAAGCCGCTCGCCGTCCTCACGGGAAAGCCCCATGCGTCGGGCAATGGTCGGGATCATGGCGGCGCCCTTTTCGGCATGCCCGCCCCCTTCCCCCTTGCCAATATCATGGAACAGCACCGCCAGGATCAGCAGCTCCGGTTTGTCGACCTGGGCGGCGATCTCGCACGGAAACGGCAGCAGCTCCCGGGATGTGCCGTTCAGCATCTTCTCGGCCTCTTCCACGGCGAACAGGGTATGAATATCCACCGTGTAGATATGGTAGATGTCATGCTGCACCTTGCAGTAGATATGTTCCATCTCGGGGATGAAACAGATCAGGAACTCCAGATGGTGCATCAGGCGCAGGGTATCGGTGACATCCTTGGGCGCCCGCAGGATGTTCATGAACGACTGATTGACCTCACGGTTGCGACGGAACTTGTCATTTACCAGATGCAGATTGCGTCTGATCAAGCCCTTGATACGGACATTCAGCTGCACACGATGTTTCTGGGCCAGCTCAAAGATTCGCATCAGTACGGCAGGATTGGCCTCCACGACGGTTTCATCGGGGATGATCAGTTCACCCTTGAGGACAAAGCAGCCATCGCCAACCGGTCGCCGCACGAAATAACCGAGAATCTTCAGCGCCCCCTCATCACGCCAGATGCAACGCGAGACCAGGCTGGAGGCAAAATGCTCCACCCGGTTGGCATGCCGGTAGTAATCGCCCATGAAATCTTCTACCGCCAAGGTCCGCCCCCGATTCTTGTAGCCGAAGAACGCGGCCAGATGCACCTGCGCATCAAAGGAGAGCTGGTCGTTCTTGCGGCCGTTGAACCAATGCAGTTCGTTACGAATGCGCCACAGGTAGTCAAGGGCGGCATTGTAACTGTCCATTTCCTCCTCGCTGAGTATGCCCTTGATGATCAGCTCTTTGGGGTCGCTGAACTTGTATTTGACCCGCGCCACCCACATGGCTGTCTGCAGGTCGCGCAGCCCTCCCTCGCCTTCTTTCAGATTGGGCTCCAGCAGATAGACGGTCGAACCGTACTTCTCCCGGCGCAGCTTCATATCGGCTATCTTTTCCTTGATAAACTTGTCGCTGGAGCGGGGCAGGATCTGGGTAAAGATGTTCTTGTGCAGGTTGTTGTACAGCGGGCGGCTGCCGCTCAGGTAGCGGGCGTCCATCAGGGTGGTCTTGACCGTACCGTCGGCAGCGGCCATCTCGACACAATCGGCCATGACCCGCACCGAATAGCCCACGTCCAGGCGCATATCCCACAGGAAATAGAGCAGTTTCTGGGCGATATCCTCCACCCGGGCGGCCGGCAGGCTGCCGTCGTGCAGGAACATGATGTCGATGTCGGAAAAGGGATTGAGTTCACCGCGGCCGTAGCCGCCCACCGCCACCAGGACGATATGTTCCATCAGCGCGCCGCTGCCGTCCAAGTCGTAGATGATGCTGTGGAGCAGTTTGTTGTTCAGCTCGTCGATCATGTCGCAGAGCAGGTGGGTAACCTCGATGCCGGAAGCCCCGCCCGCATGCTGCGTTCGGATTTCATCACGGTAATGGGCCAGAAAATTCTTGCAGCCCGAGAAATACAGCGGGCGTTTCTCTTCAAAACCGGCCATACCGGAATCGCCGACAGAATTTATGTCATCAGGAAAATAGTTGTCGATAAAGAATTGCATGGATGCCCCCACAGCACATATCCGGACACACCGGTCCGGTGATCTATCTTTATGCTACCAACAGCAGGTTCAAGGCAACCGATTTCTCTGGACGTATTCGACATCGACTTGGGTTGCGACGAACTTTAACAAAAACTGCAAACTGTTCCCTCTCCCTGATGGAGATCGAAAAAAAGCAGCTTGACAGCAATAATTTTGATGGCATACGTTACCATAATGAGAAAGAAAGCAAGACTGGATGGCCCGGTATTGTTTGACGCGGCAAACCCTGCCGCGCGGGTCAGATCCGTAAACCTTCGCCTCCGGTGCCTTCATCCCGACAATATCAACAATTACAAGGAGTTGCATGTTGCAGATATTCAGGAAAACCTTTTTGCTGTTCGGGCTGTCGATGATCACCCTGGCCCGGATCTCCAGCGCGGACGTCACCCCGGACACCACAACCCTTACCGCCGAGCGACCCAAAGACGAAGCCTTCCGCAGCGAGCTGAAAAAAGAGCTGTCCAGTCTGAACCTTGCCATCGAGGCCTCTGCGAATGAACTGAGCGACAACCTGAACCGGATGACCCCCAAAGAGCTTTACAAGGGATCCACCAAGACCAGGGGACTGACTGCGGATATCCTCAGAAACGGCCCGATCACCGTGAGCGCCGCTGACAATTTCATCTATCTGACCATCCCTGTCACCCTGTCACTCAGCTACGGCATCTTTGAAACCCCGACTATCGCCACCACGCTGAAATTCAAGCTGACCGCCAAGGTCACCCCGGACTGGAAGATCAACACTGAAATCTACTACCTGGGGCTCAGCGACCAGCTGGCCGAGAATCTGTGGACCGGCCCGATCTCCATCAAACCGCGCAGCATCGTCGTGGGGGTTACCCAGCCGGTACAGCGCACTATTACTGATCTGGCTAACAAAAAACTCAACGAACAATTCCCGCTCAAGATTCAGGCGGCCAAGGTCTGGAATGCCGTCCAGAAGCCGATCCAGCTGAATAAAGGCTACAACGCCTGGCTGAAGATCACCCCCCGCGAGGCACTGGTTTATCCGCTCCAAACCCAGAACAACCGGGTAAAGCTGAGCATGGGCATCACCTCCCTGGCCGAGCTGGTGGTGGGCCCGGAACCGCCGGACAGGGCAGTTGTCCCGCTCCCCGTCCTGAAGCAGGTAACCGTGCCGGACAGGTTATTTCGCCTGGCCCTCAATACCGACCTTTTCTTTAAGGACATCCTCAAGATCGCCTCCCCGCTCCTGCTCAACAAGGAACTCGGCAACGACGGGAAAAGCATCATCCTGAAGGGCCTTGATCTGTACGGGAACGGCGACCATTTGATGATCAAGCTGGTAACAACAGGTGATCTGGACGGGATTTTCTACCTGACCTGCCGGCCGGTCTTCAACCCCCAGACCAGCATGTTTTCCGTGGAAGACGTGGACTTTGACATGCAGGCCCAAAGCCTGCTGCTGCAATCGGCCGACTGGTTCCTGCACGGCAGCATCAGGAGCAGCATCCAGGAAAAACTCAACATGGACCTGACGCAGCGCCTGGCCCAGGCCCGCGAGGTGGTCGGGAAGGCCATGTCTCGGGTAAGTCTGGCGGACAACGTCTTTCTCACCGGCAGTGTCAAGACGATGCGGCTGAACGACGTGCTGGTGCAAAAAGACAGGATCTCGATCCAGGTCTACGTCGAGGGTGAAACCGCCATTGTGTTCCACTGACCAGGAAGATCGGCGCTACCGGCCGCCCGCGAGGATTCAGCCCCAGACGGCTCCCGCCGGGCAGGTGACAACCGGCCTCTTACCCACAACAAAACGCCCCGCCTCTGGTAATCCGAAGCGGGGTGTAGTATTAAGATCTCTATCGAATTGGCAGTTTCATGTTTTGCGATCAAAAATGCCTGAATGTCAGGCGCAACTCAGTATGGAGTGCGAGGCGCAGCAACGCTACGTTGAGCGCTTCAGTCGAGGAGCAACGCCGCAGACGGGTGTTTTTCATCGCGAATATCAGCCAATGACGATGACCAGGTCTTCTTTCTCCACCTTATCGCCCTCCTTGAACTTCACCTCCGCCACCCGGCCGTCGGCCTTAGCCTTGATGTTGGTCTCCATCTTCATGGCCTCGGTCACCATCAGCACATCACCGGCCTTGAACTCGTCACCGGCCTTGACATTGACCTTGAGCACCTTGCCCGGCATGGGCGCGCCGATGTGGCTGGCGTTGCCCTTATCGGCCTTTTCGCGGGCTTTTTCATCGCTAACGACGGATTGGTCGCGGATGACCACCGAGCGGTTATTGCCGTTCAGTTCGAAGTAGACAGCCCGGGTACCATCCTTCTGTACCCGGCCGATGGCATTGAGCTTGATGATCAGGGTCTTGCCCGGTTCGATGTCCAGCGAGGTCTCCTGGCCCGGCTCCAGACCGTAGAAGAAGATCGGGGTCGGGATGACCGAAATATCCGAGTATTCCTGGCGATGGCGGTCAAACTCCGGATAGACGTTGGGATAGAGGATGGCCGATATCAACGTCTTGTCATCAATGCGGTGCCCCAGCTTTTCCTCCAGCTTGAGCTTTTCCTCCTCGAAATCCACCGGTTCCAGTAGCTCGCCCGGCCGGCAGGTGATCGGCTGTTGATCCTTGAGGATGATCTTTTGTAGTTCCTGCGGCCACCCCTGATAGGGCTGACCCAGCATGCCCTTGAACATGCCGACCACGGATTCCGGGAAGGCCAGCTCTTCCTTGCTGGTGAAGACGTCCTCCGGCTCCAGATTGTTCTTGACCAGGAACATGGCCATATCGCCGACCACCTTGGAGGACGGTGTAACCTTGACGATGTCGCCAAACAGCATGTTGACCTTGTGGTACATCTCCTTGCAGTCATCCCAGCGTTCGATCAGCCCCAGACCGGCCACCTGCGGCTTGTAGTTGGAATACTGGCCGCCCGGGATCTCATGGTGGTAGACCTCGGCCGTGCCGGACTTGAGGCCGGATTCGAAGGGGGCGTAATAGTCGCGCACCGTCTCCCAGTAGTTTGCCAGACGCTGCAGACCGGGGGCATCCACCAGCGGGTCACGCTCGCTCCCCTCCAGCGTTGCCACCAGAGCATTCAGGCTGGGCTGGGCGGTCAGACCCGAGAGGGACGACAGGGCCGCATCGACGATGTCCACTCCGGCTTCGCTGGCCTTGAGCAGCATGGCGCTACCGTTAGAGGAGGTATCGTGGGTGTGCAGATGGACCGGGATGCCGATGTTCTCCTTCAAGGCCTTGACCAGTTTGTAGGCCGCCAGCGGTTTGAGCAGGCCGGCCATGTCCTTGATGGCCAGGATGTGGGCGCCCATCTGCTCCAGTTCCTTGGCCATGCCAACGTAGTACTCCAGCGGGTACTTGTCACGCTTGGGATCGGTGATGTCGCCGGTGTAGCAGATGGACGCTTCGCAGATCTTGCCGCTCTTCCTCACCGCCTCCATGGCCACCCGCATGCCGACCGTCCAGTTGAGCGAGTCGAAGACCCGGAAGATATCGACGCCCGAATTGGC
>JBBQXT010000023.1:0-29022 GCA_038209415.1 Geobacterales bacterium | reverse complement strand
CAGGGGGCACCTCTGGGGTCAGGCTTGACTTTCTGCTATTCGCTGCTATCATTCATGCATGGCACGCAAACCTCGTATAAACTACCCCGGTGCAGTCTATCATGTCATTTTGCGCGGCAACGCCGGACTCCCTATTTTCTTCGATGACCGCGACCGGCTGCGATTCTATCTCTTTTTGCAGCGGGCTGTAGAAAAGTTCGACTGCCGCATCCACGCCTTCTGTCTGATGACAAACCATATCCACATAGTCATGCAGACCGGCGACGTTCCGCTCTCCCCTATCATGCAGAACATCTCCCAGCGCTAAACCACGTGGATAAATTTTATCCAATCCCGCACCGGCCACGTTTTCCAGGGGCGTTACAAGGCGCTGCTCATCGATGCCGACCCATATCTGCTGGAACTGGTACGCTATATCCACCTTAACCCGGTCAGAGCAGCGATGACGGCACTGCCGGATGAATACAACTGGAGCAGTCATTCGGCTTATGCGGGCAGGGAGATCATCCCCTGGTAGACAACGGAGTGGACGTTGTCATTTCTGAGCGATGATGCCGGCAGAGCCGTACAGCGGTATCAACAGTTTGTCCTTGATGGCATTGAGGAACAGCGGCGTAATGAATTTCACTCTGGAACTCGTGAAGGTCGGATTCTTGGGGATGACGCCTTTGCCGATGAGGCGTTGGCACGGGCCAATCAGAGACATGTGCCCGGGTATGGGCTGGCTGACGTGATCGGTGCTGTCAGCCGGATATTTGGGGTTTCGGAAGAAGAGCTGAAAGCGCCGGGGAAAGTGCGGGTGTACAGTGAAGCACGGGCAGTTGCAGCGTTGCTGGTCCTGGAGACAGCCGCACTTTCTTTGACGGATTTGGGGGTGTATCTGCAACGGGACATCGCGCCGCTGAGCAGGGCAGGTCGCCGCATCGCTACGTTGGCTGATGATAACGGTCTGAGGCAGAAACTCGCTGCAGTACGCAATGAACTTGTGGAAATAGCAATAAGTCATGCCTGACCCCATTCATGACCCCGGAACTGAATACGTCAGGTTGGTTAGAACTTAAGAAGTGGGTGCTATCATTTGGTTCGGATGCCGAAGTGCTGGAACCGGTGGAGATGCGGAGTGAAATTCAACAGGAATTAACAGCTGCAGCCAAAAACTATTCTTCGTGACCGGATAAACGGTTCTGAGATTGAATGTGGGTTGTTATGGGGAACGGAACTGTAAACCGTTTATCATCGAGAAATGTTTTGCATTACCGCTTAACAGAATTTTTCCCATAACCAGGGCGGTGGCGGCAATCAGAGCGTCGGCAATCAAAAGTCCATGACTCAATCGATAAGTCTTCAGAAGTTTTATCGATGACACCGTAATTTCGGGGGTAATCGGGATAATCATAAATCGCTCCAAGAGTATTGCCAGATTCTTCAACTCAGTCTTGTTACGACAACCGACAACAAGTTCCATCTCGGTGACAGCACTGATTTGAACTGATCCGGCGGTCATCATGGCGTTCACTTGCTCCATCGCGCCGGTATAACCCCGACCGACATTGACTATTATGTCGGTATCCAGCATGAGATTATTGTTCATGCCTGCTCCAGGCAGATTCTCTTTGTTCCCGAACCCATCCCGCTGCATCCGTCATGTCCGTTCTGTCTTTCCACATACCTGCAAAGCCGGTTTCTGAAAGAGTTTGAACCGATATTTCTTTTTTCTTCCCGCGCCCGGTTGCGGGTAGTCGATATTTATTCTTTAAAAATTGACAAAAATCCGTCACTTCCTGCCTGGCCTGTTCAGGAAGACCGGAAAGATCAATAATTGTTGCGTTTGCCGTTTTCATGATACACCTCACAACTACATGAATAATCAGAATTATAGCAACATTAGCGTACATGTGGCGTTAATGCAATCCCGTATTTTAATCCACTCCTTCTACCATTTTTGCTCAGAGACGTTTGGAGGCGTGTTGCTGTCTATTTATCTATTTTAGTCATTCGTCGAACGTGACGAAAGTATGTACAAGTCCATCATTTTGCGCTCAACACCTGCCACTCCCGACACCTTTTCTCCAGGCATACCTGCTTGCTTTACGCGGTACAATCGGGTATATCATTGAAAACATGGATGTATACGGCACGGGGGCCAGGTGAGACGTTTTTTCAACAAATTCAAGCTGCGCTGGAAGCTGCTGGCACTGGTGCTGCCTCTGATAATTGTACCAATTTTCATAGTTGCGGCGATGATCGGCTATATCGCCAATCACCAGGCCTACCTGGGGGTCACCAAGACCAGCAAGGACGATCTGCAGCACATGGCCTCCTTTGCCATTGACTTGTTCGAATCCCACCATCTGCACTATCCTCAAGGTGGACAGGAAAAGCGCCTGCAGAGCGGCGATGAGTTCGAATCTGAAGCCTTTGCGGCCCTTAAGAAAAAGATCAAGAACAAGAAGGTCGGCGACACCGGCTATTTTTTCTGCATGAACAGTGCCGGTACCCTGGTGATCCACCCGGATGCGGAGGGGACAAATATCCTGGATGCCCGCGATACGAGCGGTTTTCCCTTTATCCGGGAGATGTGCGCGAAGAAAAGCGGTTGGATCCGTTACCCCTGGAAAAACGTCGGCAGCCAGACCCCACGCATGAAAATCGTCCGCTACGAATATTTTCAGCCCTGGGACTGGATCGTGGCCGTCGGTTCCTATGAGGATGAATTTTATCGGGAAGCCAACAAGATCAAGGAACATATCGTCTTCAGCATGGTGCTGCTGATCCTGGTGGTCGGCACGGCTGCAACAGTGCTGGTTTTCAGGGCCTCGGCCCTGTTTACCCGGCCCATCACCCACATGATCGAAGTCATCCGGCGGGTCAGGCGCGGCAACCTTGAGGAAAAAATGACGGTCGCAGGGCAGGACGAACTGGCGGAGATGGCCGGCGCCTTCAACCGCATGACGGACATCATTCGTCATAACAAGGAGATGGAGGCGTCGCTGGCCCAGCAGGGCAAGATGGCTTCGCTGGGAGTCCTGTCCTCCGGTGTTGCCCACGAGATCAACAATCCCCTAGGGGTGATTCTCGGTTATGCCGGTTACCTGGAAGGCAAGATGGCGGAAGATGACCCGAACTATAAATACATCCATGAAATCAAGCGCGAGAGCAAGCGCTGCAAAAAGATTGTCCAGGACCTGCTCAGCTACGCCCGTACACCGCGGCCCGCACTGGAACCGATCGACCTGAACGGACTACTGACCCAGATCGTTGATTTTGCCGCCAACCACACCGACATGCGTGCGGTAACCATCACAACGGACTTCACTGCCACCCTGCCGCCGGTCATGCTGGACGGAGATCAGATGCGCCAGGTCGCCATCAACCTGATCCTCAATGCCGGAGGGGCCATGCCGGACGGCGGGATTCTGACGGTAAAAACCGAGTGGGTTGATGCGGAACATGTTCAGATTGCCTTCAGCGACAGCGGCTGCGGCATTCCGCCCGAAAGCATTGAAAAGATATTCGAGCCTTTTTACACCACCAAGGAACGCGGCACCGGTCTTGGTCTGGCGATTACCCGCCAGATCATCGAACAGCATCACGGGAAAATTACTATCGAGAGCACAGCGGGCACGGGTACTACGGTGCGGGTGACCCTTCCGGTTGAACATGAGGAGCTGTAGATGTCCACGAAAAAACGCATCCTGCTGATAGACAACGAGGCCGGTCTCTGCCGCATGATGGAGCAGATCCTGCTGGACAACGGCTACCTGGCCCGGGCCTATACCTCCCCCCAGAAGGCGGTGGAGGAGTTTCAGCCCGGCGCCTGGGATCTGGTCATCACTGACATCAAGATGCCCGGCATGAGCGGACTGGAGGTCCTGCAAAAGGTAAAGGAACGCTCGAAGGAAATCCCGGTGATCATGATCACCGCCTATGCCACGGTGGATATGTCGATCCAGGCTCTGCGCAAGGGCGCCTACGACATGCTGACCAAGCCCTTCGAGCCGGAGGAGCTGATCTACCGTGTCAAGAACGCCTTGCAGCAGTCGGAACTCCTGGAGGAAAACCGCGAACTGCGCAAGGAGCTGGAAGGGAAATTCTGCTTCGACAACATCATCGGGACCTCGGGCGGCCTAAAAAACATCCTGGGAAAAGTGGAGAAGGTCGCCGTGCGCGACACATCCGTGCTGATCACCGGGGAATCCGGCTCCGGCAAGGAGCTGATCGCCCAGGCCATCCACTACAACTCGCCGCGTCACGGGCGTAAATTCGTCGCCATCAATTGCGGGGCCCTGCCGGAAACCCTGCTGGAGAGCGAGCTGTTCGGCTACCGCAAAGGGGCCTTCACCGGCGCAATGGAAAACCGCCAGGGACTTCTGGAGGCGGCCGACGGCGGCACGCTCTTCCTGGACGAGGTCGGCAACCTGCCCATGAATGTCCAGAAAACGCTGTTGCGTTTCCTGCAGGAAAAGGAGTTCAACCGTCTGGGTGACACATCGCCGACCAGGGTGAATGTGAGGCTCCTCACGGCCACCAATGCCGATTTGAAGCAGGCGGTCAAGAACGGTTCGTTCCGCGAGGACCTCTACTACCGCCTGAACGTGGTCAACATCCACATCCCTCCCTTGCGGGAACGCAGAGACGACATCCCGCTGTTGGCGGCGCACTTCATCCACCTCCAGAACCAGAAATTCGGCACATCCGTCAAGGGATTCGACAAGGACGCCATGCAGTCCCTGTGTGATTTCGACTGGCCGGGCAATATCCGCCAGCTCAGGAACGTCATCGAAGCCTGCATGGCCATGGTGGGAGAAGAATACATCTGCCGTGAGACGCTGGACCAGTTCATCGATGTCGTGATCATTCCTGACAGTCACCCGGCGGGAGACATTGGCGAGCCGGACGATGTACCGTTCAATGCCGCCCTGAACAGGTTTGAAGCCGACCTGCTGAAGGGGCTCCTGAAAAAGCATGCCGGCAACATTGAGAACGCCGCCCGCGAGGCCGACATGAACATGGCCACCATCTACCGCAAGATCAAAAAATACGGCATCCGCAAGGAAGAGTTCTGTTGAGCCGCATGCCCCCTCCCCTGCCCGTGCTTTTATACTCACGCCCTCAATCAAATCCGACCACACATAAAAGATCAAATATAATACACTACAGTTATTTAATAACTTAGCGATTTATATTTGACACTTTATATCAGAAAGAATATGGTCAGCCATGAAAACAATTTTGCTGCAGAATACACCGCAAGATGCTTTGATGGCACTTGCAACGTTCGTGAAAAAGGTCAGGCTTGACCAGGAGATGACACTGGAAGAGCTTGCAACACGAGTCGGTGTTAGCCGCTCGTCCCTGATCAGGTTTGAAAAAAACGGAGCAGGATCGACAGATACTCAGGTCAAGATTTTTACAGCCCTGGGTGTTTTGGATGCTTTTGTTTCAGCACTTGCGCCACCCGAAAAACAGCTGACTATCGCTGAGCTGAAAAAGATGACCGGCAATCATCAGCGACAGCGAGGAAGGAGGAAAACCCGTGGCGTTTCGTGAAATAGACGTATTGTATGATAATGGACAAGATACCCCAAGAGTCGGACAATTGGCGTCATCCGGGACAAATACAGTCTTTGAGTATGATGATGCATGGGTGAAGCGCGGGATTGAGCTTGCACCATTCAAGCTTCCGACCAGCACTCGTACACACACGCTTAATCCACAGAGCACGGTATCTTCAACATTCGGACTGTTTGCTGATTCATTGCCTGATGGCTGGGGCATGTTAATTATGGACAGATGCTTCAAAAAGAGCGGTATCGACAGAAAAGATATTACGCCGATTGACCGGCTCGCCTTTCTTGGCAACCACGCCATGGGGGCTCTGTGTTATCGTCCCCCCGCACAAGAGGAAGACGCTGGTGCAATTGAAGCCGTAAGCGTTGGGGATATGGCACGAGAAGCATATGAGCTTTACGAGGGACGGATAGAAGACGCCGGACGACTTCTGGCGTTGATTGGTGGCTCACCTGGTGGTGCGAGGCCAAAAGCACTGATCGGAATATCCGAAAGCAATGACAGGTTTGTGTCGGGGGTAAGTCGGTTGCCAGATGGGTTCTCGCACTGGTTTGTCAAATTCTCTGGCGAGAGTAACAGATATGATGGTGTCCTTGAGTTTATCTACAATCAAATAGCAAAGAGCGCTGACATCACTGTTCCGGAGCATATGCTTATCACTGACGACAAAGGTATCCGGCATGTTGCTACAAGACGTTTTGACCGGATGCCTGGCAACAGGCGACGCCACATTGCGACTGCCAGCGGGCTTCTACATGCCGACCACATGGCTCCAACGCTGGATTATGAAGTGCTTTTGAATATGGCGTGGCGATTAACAAACAGCGCGGCACAGACTGAAGAGCAATTCAGGAGAGCGGCGTTCAACATGTTTGCCGTTAATCGTGATGATCACTCCAAAAATCACGGTTACATGATGTCAGATGAAGGCCTGTGGGAATTGTCGCCGGCTTACGACCTCACTTACTCAACTGGCCCTGGTGGCGAACATTGGACGAGCTACAACGGCGAAGGGAGAAATCCTGGCATAGCGAATCTGCTGAGTGTTGCCAAAAGCGCCTCGATTAGTAACAAGGATGCACTCATCATGGTTGACCAGGTAAAGACATCGGTATCCACCTTCAAACGTTTAGCGAAAGAAAACGGTGTACCCGCCAAGATAAGCACTCCCATCGCCAAACACCTGGAGGCAACGCTAACAGCAGCAACTTAGCGAGACGGGCGTTTCGCGTCTTTCATATTCAGACCTGTTCAGCATTTGCTGGGTAGGTCTTTTTTTTATTCAGCCCTGTAAATACTGGCTTACAAAATTTGAAAGCCTTTTCCAACAGATCAACCAACCGGCATGCTTCTGATCGGGAGGAGCTTCAGCATTCAGTGACGTGGGGCTTTTCAAACGCTGCAGGTCGCGATCAGGCCAGCAGTGTCCTGGCCGTCTCCTCCGCCTGTTGCAGAAACTGATCGGGGACTGCGTCCACGCTGGCCGGTCCGATGCCACAGACGCGGATCAGGCGAGTGTCGATGAACCCCATCCACTTCAGGAAGCCCTCGTAACGGGGAAAGATGTCTGCGAAAAGCGATTCATCGGGATTCCCCTGCGTAAGGACGAAGACAAGTTTTTTCGGAGAGAGCCGGCTCGGCTGTGGGTTGCTGAGGTAATCGGGTTTGAGATACGAGTAGCTTCGGTCGATGAAGCCCTTGAGCTGTGCCGATATATCCCCGTAATAGACCGGCGAAGCGAGCACCACCACATCCGCATCCTGCACGGCGTCCAGCACTTCGGTCAGATCGTCATTCAGCACGCAGTGGTCGAGGCCCTTTTTGCAGGCATAGCAGCCCTGGCAGCCGCGGTACGCGAGCCGATTGAGTTCGAAGGTGCCGGTTTCGGCACCCAGCCTGGCAGCGGTTTCGGTAATACGATTGGCGATGGCCGTGCTGTTCCCTGTTGAACGAGGGCTTCCCAATAAACTTACTATCTTCATTTCATCCTCCTTCTTTGTAAGAGTTCACATCCGTTGTCAGTGCATCTGAGCCGGATCAGGCGGCAGATACGCCGGGGTGTGGTGTGGCGCCGCCCGTACATACTGGGCGGGCCAGGGCGACAGGTGACCAAGCTCCCGTGCGGCCCGCAGCGGCCAGTAGGGATCCCGCAACAGTTCACGGGCCAGCAGCACCAGGTCGGCCTGACCGGTCCGGATGATATGGTCGGCCTGAGCCGCTGTCGTGATCAGACCTACAGCGCCAGTCCTGCTCCCGGTTTCCCGGCGGATCTGCTCGGCGAAGCCGGTCTGGTAACCGGCCCCGAGCGGAATACTGGCGCGGGGGGCCGTCCCGCCCGAGGAACAGTCAACCAGATCAACGCCCAGCGGCATGAGTTGCCGAACCAGTTCCAGCGACTGGTCGATATCCCAGCCCCCTTCGACCCAGTCGGTGGCCGAGATTCTCACCAAAAGCGGCAGTTCATCCGGCCATACCTTTCGGACCGCAGCCACGATATCCCGTACCAACCTGGTGCGATTCTCGAAGCTGCCGCCGAAGCGGTCGGTACGCTGGTTACTGAGCGGAGAGAGAAACTGGTGCAGCAGGTAGCCATGGGCGGCATGGATCTCCACAAAGCGGAAACCGGCCAAGAGGGCGCGGCGAGCGGCCCGGACAAAGGCCTCGACAATCTCGGAGATCCCATCTTCCGTGAGCGCCGTCGGCACGAGACAGCCCGCGTCAAAGGGGATGGCGCTGGGAGCCACCAATGGCCAGCCTCCCTCCGCTTCGCCGAGTGTCTCGGCCCGGTTCTCCCAGGGTGGCGGCGTACTGGCCTTGCGGCCGGCGTGGGCCAGTTGGATTCCGGCCACACTGCCCCTCTGCTCGATAAAGCGGACGATACGCGCCAGAGCTTCGATATGGTCGTCGCTCCAGACTCCCAGGTCCTGTGAGCTGATGCGTCCCTGCGGTGTTACTGCCGCGGCCTCGGTCAACACCAGGCCAGCCCCGCCGGCGGCCCGGCTGCCCAAGTGGACCAGGTGCCAGTCGTTGGCAAAGCCGTCGACACTGGAATACTGGCACATGGGCGATACCGCGATCCGGTTTGGCAACGTCACGCCGCGCAGGGTGAGTGGTTCAAAGAGATGGGACATGATCTGTTCTCCTTACGCTAATGGTAAACATGGATATTACAGAGCAGTGATGGCAGCGTATGGGTACCCGCACAACTTCCTGCCTGGATATTACCGAACAGGACACAAGCTGACCTACGCCAGGGAAACGACTACCCGGCCCCGGTTTTCCCCCTGCAGGATTGCTTGGATCTTTTCCTCCAGCCCGCTCAGGTGAACTTCGGTCACCAGGTTTTCCAACTGGTGCGGCTTCCACTGGCCGGCGAGTCTGTCCCAAACCTTTTGGCGAGTATCGCGAGGGCAGCCGGCCGAGTCTATGCCGATCAGGCGCACCCCTCTCAGGATGAAAGGGTAGACATTCAGGGAGAGTTCGGTCGAGCCGACCAGGCCACAACAGGTCACAGCCCCACCGTAACGGGTCGCCTTGATCGCAGCTGCCAGCGTCTCGCCGCCGACGACATCCACCACCCCGGCCCAGCACTCCTTCAACAGCGGACGATCCGCCCCCTCGGTCACCTGCGTACGCGCTATGACTTCAGCCGCCCCCAGGTTGCGCAGAAAGGCTTCGTCGGCGCTTTTCCCGGTGGCCGCCACCACCCGGTATCCCGCCCGGGCCAGGATGGCGACAGCGACACTGCCGACGCCGCCGGTGGCGCCGGTGACGAGTATGTCACCCGTAGCGGGTGCAACCCCGGCCTGTTCCAGTTGCAGCACCGACAGAGCCGCCGTAAAGCCCGCGGTCCCCAGGGCCATGCTCTCGCGCAGAGTCAGACCCGCCGGCAGCCGGACCGCCCAGCTGGAGGGGATCCGGATATATTCACCCCAGCCGCCGTCGGTCTCCATGCCCAGATCATGGCCGGTGACGATTACCTGGTCAGTGGGGGCAAATGCAGCGCTTGCGCACGAAACCACCTCCCCAGCCGCGTCGATGCCCGGCGTATGGGGAAAGTGCCGCGTCACACCGGGATGCCCGGTAGCCGAAAGGGCGTCCTTGTAGTTGAGCGATGAGTAGCGTACCCGCACCAGCAGGTCTCCTTCGGGGAGATCGCCGATAGTACGCTTGCGGATCTTTCGGACAAACTGGCCTTCAGCCGTTTTTTCCACCACCAGCGCCGTATACTGCGTCGTTTCATCCATGGTGAACCTCCTGTTGAATTCTCTGTCAGCGCTTCATCCGCCCGATCATGTCGGCTGTTCGCGCCAATCAGCGTTGTCTCACGGCAGTTACCGTTTCCCCGCCGATACCCCAGTTGTCGGTGTCAACCTCGTCGATCACCACCACCGTGGTGGCCGGGTTCTTGTTGAGCACCCTGACCAGAAGATCGGTGACCCCTTTGATGAGTTCCGCTTTTTGCCCGGCGGTCGCACCCTCCCTGGTGATCCTGATATTGACGTAGGGCATGTCGGTATCCTTTCTCGACTTTATGTATTCTTGTAACAAATTAGACCGGTTGTCTACTCTGTCAAGTATTTTTCTTTATTACGATATGTAGCATATTAATGTAATTAAATATTTATTGATTTAACGGATCAAAACGATTGTAGTTACAGCCACATGATCTTTGAGATGTATCAAAAAGAGACCAACGTGTAAAAGGTAATCCACAGCAAAATATACAATACAGAAACGGCAGAACCGACTCACGGCTGGGGCAACAGCAAACCAGGCAATGACTTTCATTATTGCAAAGAGTCCCTGTATCGTACACAATAGGAGGCGTTTTTTTTTGCTGACGGTGTATTAGTAACCGCTGAGCACCTTACATACCAATCTCGATCCGTATGCCGAGCAGACACAGGAGGCCGTGTCATGTCAATCATCCCCAGCTATACACCGCCCGATTTCTCGCGACCGGAGTTGACCACGGCGCCCGTGGTGCGTGTCGAAGCGGCCCCGGCCGACGGTGTCCTGCCTGACGGCTTTCACGCCACCTCCAACCACCCCGAATACGTCCATCTGTCTGACGGCCGCTGGATTCTGGCCCGGGAAGGGCGTATGGACGGAGCCTTGCTGCTGCGCGGCGACAAGCTTGAGGTGATCGAACCGCGTCTGGTTAAAAATGGCGATCCGGTGGTGATCGGCAGAAGCGAGACCGGCGAGGAAGGCGTCTATGTCCATAGCGAAGGGTTCGCCGTCCCTGCCGATCCGGGCGACAAGTTCAGTTTCCGCACCCGCGGAACCCGTGAAAGCCCCTTTTCCCGCTCCTACGACACACTCTACGAAATTCTGAGGCATGACCGGCAGTATGGCTGTGTCGTCTGGGTGCTGGGTCCGGCGGTAGCCTTTGACCGGGACAGCCGCAATGCCATGGCCTTTATGATCGAGCATGGCTACTGCCATGCCCTGATGGCCGGCAATGCCCTGGCCACCCACGACCTGGAGGCGGCCCGTTTCCGCACCGGCCTGGGCCAGGACATCTACACCCAGGAACTGCGGCCGGGCGGCCACTGCAACCACCTGGACATCATCAACATGGTCCGGCGCTGCGGCTCTATCCCGGCGGCCATTCGCCAGCTGGGTCTCGGTGACGGCATCCTGGCGGCCTGCGAGCGACGCCAGGTGCCCTACGTGCTGGCCGGATCGATCCGTGACGACGGACCGCTGCCGGGGGTCATCAGCGATGTCTGCCAAGCCCAGGACGCCATGCGGGTTTACGCCCGTCGGGCAACCACGGTGATAGCCCTGGCGACCCAGCTGCACTCCATCGCCTTCGGCAATATGCTCCCCGGCTATCAGGTTGCCGACGACGAAAGTGTGCGTCCGGTATTTTTCTACGTGGTGGATATGAGCGAGTTCAGCGTGAACAAGCTGGCCAATCGGGGATCCATGCAGGCGGTGCCGGTCCTGACCAATGTGCAGGACTTCATGGTTAATCTGCAACATAATCTGAAGTGAAGGGGGGTTGGAATATGAATCGGACCATCCGCATCATCGGCGTTCCCATCGATCTGGGACAGAGCAAGCGCGGAGTCGATCTGGGTCCGGGTGCGTTGCGCTACGCCGGACTTGCGGAAAAGCTGCAGGAGCTCGGGCACCGGGTCATTGACATGGGTAACCTGGATGTGGCGGTGCGCGAAACCATCCCCGAGCAGGCAGGCCAGCACTACCTTCCGGCCATCGCCCTGGCCTGCCAGTCCGTCTACCAGGCGGCGAAGGAGGCGGTCAGCGCATCTGAAACACCACTCTTCATCGGCGGTGACCACACCCTGGCCATCGGCTCCATCGGCGGGATAACCCACGCTGCTCCGGCCGGGCTGCTCTGGATCGACGCCCACGCCGATTTCAACACGCCGGAAACAACCATCAGCGGCAATATCCATGGCATGACCCTGGCGGCGCTGTTGGGAGACGGCTATCCGCAGCTGGTCGAGGTCGGCCGCCCCGGACCAAAGCTGCGGCCGGCTGACGTGGTGATGATTGCCATCCGCGACCTGGACCCGGGCGAACGCATACGTCTCCGTGAAAGCGGCATCACGGTCTATACCATGCGCGACATCGACGAACGCGGGATCGGTCCGGTCGTGCGCGAGGCGCTGGAGCGGCTGGAACATCACAATCGCGTACACGTCAGCCTCGATATGGACTGCCTGGAACCCGGCGCAGGACCGGGCGTCGGAACCCCATCGCCCGGCGGACTGACCTGTCGCGAGGCCCAGCTGATCATGGAGATCATCGCCGACTGCGGCTGTTGCTGCAGCCTGGATATCGTCGAGATCAACCCCATTCTGGACCACCACAACCGCACTGCCCTGCTGGCAGCTCAACTGGCAGCATCGCTGTTCGGTAAACGGATTTTGTAAGGTGCTTTGAAAGAGGAACCACGGGAGACCATAAACCATGTTCTCGATCAGACAACCTTTTTGAATGGATCCGGCATTCCTCGGACCTTTTCAATAAACTCGCCGATCACGGCGTGAACCTTGCCGGAGCCCTCCCCTAACAGGATTCCATGCTTGGCAGAATCAAGCATACGATACTCCTTGTGCGAGGAACCAAGCCGCTCATACAACAGTCGTGTCCCCTTCGGGTCAACAATCGGATCACCCTGCGACTGTATGATCAATGCCGGTGTCGTGATCTTCGGCAACTGTGCTTCCAGCGCGCGCATGAACTGTTCCAGAGCTGCCAGTCCCGCAACCGGCAGCCGGTGGTAGTTGATGTCGGGATGTTCGGGCGTTATCTCTATAAATTCCCGCTTGCCTTTCTGAAAATGTACGGCATCCATCAACCTGTTCCAGTGGTCGAGTGAGGGGGCAAAATGCGAGGAGAAATCCTGCAGCCGCAGGGGCGGACAGACCGCTACAATTCCGGCGACATTCCCGATTCGGGCCGCACAGTCCAGTGCCAGTCCTCCGCCTAACGAAAAGCCAGCCACGACCACTCTTTTGCAGATCAATTTCAGGGCGGCATAGCCGCTGTCAACCGATTCACGCCAATCATCGCCACTGCGCAGGGCAAGATCAATCGGAGATGTGCCGTGCCCTTTTAGCCGTACGACAATGACCCACAGGCCCTGTTTTCCAAGGTAGTCGGCCAGCTCGGAAAGTTCCCGCGGCGCGGCCAGAAAGCCATGCACCAGCACAACCCCCACCTCCCGGGATCTGCCCTTGATCAGGTACGGTCTGCCTATGTCGCGGGCCTTGCTTTCGCCCGTACGGAAAAAGGTCTGGTAATCCGCCTCGAACTCCTGTTCGGCTCTGCGCAGGAGGCGTTTGATAACCAGGCGGTCGATGATCATTGACGGTAACCAGGCGGTCAGCAGGGCTTCTCTCTGCAGCGCCTTCAGGGGCAGCGCCTTCAGGGGCAGCACCTCGTTGGCGATCACGCCTATCGGATTGTCGATGCGGGCCCGGTTGAGATCGAATGACGAAGAGAACATGCCTGGGTTCTTGATAAAATCAAGGCCATCTGATCGTACGACCCCGGTTTCCAGGGCCAGCGAAAAAAACTCCCTGAGTTTATGGTAACGGTCATCGGTCAGGAGGGCCAACTGCCCGGTCTCCAGGCTCTGGTGCCGATACAGGCCGGACAGTGCCAGGCTGTTTGCCAGCAGAAACGCCCGGCGGCGGAAATCATCCCTGCTGAACCTTCGGAAGGGCAGATTTCTGAGCAGCGTTGCAAAGAGGTGATCGTGATTGACGGTGGTATGTTCGTAGATGGCAGTCATGTAGCGCTGCATGAGCTTGTAGGCCTCGCGCCGCATGGCCTGTCGCGATGGCAGGCGGTCATCGAAATCGATGGGCTTCTGGGAGAAGATATCCTGCTCGATCGGGCCACAGGTCAGGCATTCGCTGGTTTCCATGGGCAAGCCGAAACGGATGTCGATATCCACCCCCTCCAGAACCATGGCACCCTCGGTCAGGAGCTCTTCATGGTACCTCTCCGCCAATTGGCTCACGAAGATATCCGCCAGTCGGCTGAGGGCGTTTTCCTGGGCCCGCAGGGGATAGTAGGTGATGTTGACCGGAACGATGAAGGTAGTGCCCGACAGAACCGGGGTCAGGTCATCAATACCGAAAAGCTGCTGCAGACGTTTTGCCTCAGCGGGTAGTTCGCTTGCCAAGCGCCGCAGCCGTTGGCGGTAGAATTCGGTTCTGAGCGCCAGGGTGGCCGCGCCGGTATGGGGCGGCCGCCGGCCGCCGGCACAGGAGACCGCATAGCGGGCATGCTCCACAAACTGCTTGTCCTTGACCATGCAGCCCTCCGGAAAGATGATCCAGTTGGCTTCGCCGGTCAGCAGGCTTTTGACGATGACCCGGTCGCGGTGCGGAGCCCTGGTCGAAAGCGCTCCACCCGCTTCCAGCAACTGCCCGAAAGCCCCGCTGAACATCTTGGGGTTTGCCAGCGACCAGACCGGCCGCTGGGTCAGGTGGTAGATATGGTACGGCAGCAGGAAGGTTTCGATGCGGGTGAAGTGATTGACAACAAAGATCACCGAACCGCCGGGTATATTCTCCCGGCCGTGGATGTTGACGTTAACCTTTGAGAGGGCCTCCATCAGGGCAATGACGTGCCCGGTTGCAAGATAGGCGTGGCGATTCACTTGACGCTCCTTTGTGAAAAATGTGCTGCTTTACTCCGGCAGATAGCCCTGTGCCAGATGCAGGAAGTCGCGTATCTGCTGCTGTTGCCAACCATCGCCGTAGCCCAGTTCGGCGGCCATCAACCGGGCCACCCGCGGCGCTATCTCGATGCTGGCGGTCGCATCCAGCAGGAGTGCCCGGGTACGCCGGGCAAGTATATCCTCGATGGTGCGGGCATACTCGTGACGTATCGCCCAGATCACCTGACAGACCCGGTAGGGCAGTCGCGAATGGAGCAGTTCGTTGCCCGCTGGAACCTGTCCGGCCAACTCAATGAGCTGTCCGATATCGGAACCATACACACCCCACGCTCCGTTTTCAATGGTCTCCTGCCAGCCGTGAATATGCAACTGTGCGGTGATGGATGGACGTGGAGTCAGGCCGGCCACGGACTCTCCCCGATCAACCGCATCCTGTGCCATTTTGCGATAGGTGGTCCATTTGCCGCCGCTGACGGTTACCAGCCCGGAATTGCTGACCAGGATGGCATGCTCGCGCGAAAGTGCCGAAGTTTCGGACACGGCGGCGCTCTTTAGCAGTGGCCTCAGACCGGCAAAGGCACTCAGGATGTCGCTCCGCTGAGGACGTCGGGTCAGATAGCGGCCGACGTGCGAGAGGAGGAATTCGATCTCCTCTGCCAGCGGCTGTGGCTCCGGAGAAATGCTCGTCACCGGGGTGTCGGTTGTGCCGATCAACACACGCCCGCACCAGGGAACCGCGAACAGCACTCGGCCGTCGTCGGTATGCGGGATCATGATGGCGCTCTCACCGCCAAGAAACGACTGCTCCAACACCAGGTGGATCCCTTGGCTGGGTGCGATAATATCGGTAGCCGTGGGGTCGTCAAGCTGCCGGATTGCATCGCTGAAGACGCCGGTGGCGTTGATCACTACACGTGCCCTCAGGTGGTAGCCTCTGCCGCTCTCGCGGTCCAGCGCTGTCACGCCTGTGGTCAGTCCGGCGGTTTTTTCGAGAGCGGTGACTTCCAGGTAGTTGAGCGGCACACCTCCCTGGTCTTCCAGGGTGCGGGCCAGACTCAGGGCCAGCCGGGCGTCGTCAAACTGCCCGTCGTGGTAGAGCATGCCGCCGCGCAGACCGGCCGGCTGGATCGTCGGGAGCAGCTCCAGCGTTTCTTCCCGGCTCACATGCCGTGAGGGGCCCAGGCCGAGGCGCCCGCCTAGCAAGTCGTAGAGTTTGAGGCCGGCCCCGTAAAATGGCCCTTCCCACCAGTCATAGAGCGGGACTATGAAAGAAAGGTTATGCACCAGGTGCGGCGCGTTTCGCATCAGCAAACCCCGCTCGTGGAGTGACTCCTGCACCAGCGTCAGGTTGCCCTGCCGCAGGTAGCGTAGCCCCCCGTGGATCAACTTGGTGCTCCGACTGGAGGTTCCCGAGGCGAAATCCCGTTGTTCCAGCAGCAGGGTCCGGTACCCGCGAGTGGCGGCGTCAAAGGCTGTACCGAGACCGGTAGCCCCGCCGCCGATGACGATCATGTCCCACACCTGCCGGGGATCGTCAAGTTGCTGAAGCAGTTCCTGACGCATCATCGCGCACCACCATTCATTCCGTAATCAGCCTACTTCTCAGCCAGCCGGGGCGGTTGGTCATGATCGAATCAACCCCCATGTCTCGATAATGGCCGGCAGCGCGCGTGGAATCCACGGTCCAGACGTGGACCTCTTTACCGCTATTCTGCAACGCGACCACGAACTGCGCGTTCAGCAGGGCGTGGGCTTGGCTGGACAGACCACCTATATCATTCAGCTCCAGGGTCGCCTGGATTTCCGCCCGGGACGGGTTCCAGCTGCGTGTACGCAGGCTCCAGCTGTAATCGACATTCAGGCAGGTGCGGATTCCCGGCAGCGCGTTCTTGATCCCGGCCAGCAGGGCTGCATCGAATGCCAGTATTCGCAGTTGTTCGGACGGGACGCAGGCATCCGTCAGGATCTGCCGCAGCGGGGCGATTATTTCCGGGCCGCTCTTCAGCTCGATCAAGAACATTTTTCCGGCCGGCAGACGGGCCAGCACTTCCTCCAGGGACGGGATGCGCTCGCCCTGCCAGTGGGCTCCCTTCCAGCTGCCGACGTCCAGCCGTCTCAATTCGTCGAATGAGGCCTCCGCTACAGCAATCTCAATCCCGGCGGTCCGTCCGGTGCCGGCGTCATGCAGGCAGACTACCCGACCATCCCGCGTCAGCTGGAAATCCGCTTCGATGCCGTCGGCTCCCTGCTGCCAGGCCAGACGGAAGGCGGCCAGCGTGTTTTCGGGAGCTTCCCGCGAGGCCCCCCGATGGCCTATTAGCAAAGGTTTGTTGTGGGTGGACATGGTCATCACCGTCCTGTCAGTGTCCGGCGTACAGCTTCTCTATATCCGCCGCATAACGTTCCAACAGCTGCTGCCTGCGCAGTTTGAGGGTCGCAGTCATCAGGCCGTCCTGCACATTCCAAGGTGTTCGAATGACATGCACCCGCCGGATACGGGCATAGCCGGGGAAATGCAACAACATTGGAGCAATCCGCTCCAGGAGCGCTTGTTCAACGGATCTGCTCTCAAGAACCGCGTCTTGGGCAGCATCGACAGCCAGTATGTCGGCCAGTTTGATCCATTCGGTATTGTTGAGCACCAGCAGGGCGCTCAGAAACGGTCGCCCATCGCCCACCACCAGGCATTGCTCAAAGAGCCGGTCTGCGGAGAGCGCCATCTCGATCTCGGCCGGCGCTACCTTTTCACCATTGGCCAGGACGATGATCTCCTTGATACGGCCGGTAATAATGATATGGCCGCTGTCGGCGATACGGGCCTGATCGCCGGTGTGCAGCCAGCCCTGCCGGTCAATGGCCGCTGCTCTGGCAACCGGATTGCGCCAGTAGCCGGACATCAGATTGGGTCCCCGCACCAGCAGTTCGCTGTTTGCACCAATCGTGACTTCAACTCCGGACAGAGGAGGACCGACGGTCTCGGGCCGGTTGTCCGCCTCCGGGTTGACCGAGACCACCGGGCTTGTTTCCGTGAGACCATAGCCCTGGAGCAGGTGGAGACCCAAGGCGATAAAAAAACGGGCAATCTCGGGATCGAGTGGCGCACCGCCGCTGATGGCCAGGCGCACCCGGCCGCCCAGGGCCGCCATGATCCGCTGCGCCACGAGCTTGTCAAGCAGAGGCCAGAGCATGAAGAGCGGCGACCAGCCGCCCCGTCCTTGGCTGTGTAGAAAACGGCGCAAGCCGACAGCGATTGTCAGGTCGAACAGGCGCCGTTTCCAGCGCGGGCCCGCGGCCAGGCTGCCGGTAATCCTACTGTGGATCCGTTCGAAGATGCGCGGCACGGAGATGATGATCGTCGGCCGGATTGCGGCCAGGTCGTCCGGGAGCTGTTCAAGCGAGCGGACGTGTGCCACGCTGGCCCCGCTCATGATTGGGACATAGTAGCCGGCTGTCCGCTCCAGGGTATGGGACAACGGCAGAAAGGAGAGAAACAGGTCGTCGGCATGGATCGCTACCCGGCTGATGCTGGCGTAGGTGTTGACCAGGATATTGGCGTGAGAAAGCATGACCCCCTTGGGATTGCCGGTGGTGCCGGAGGTGTAGACAATCGAGGCCAGCGAATCAGAAGGCCAGCTGCCTGCATCGTAGCTGCCGGCAGTGTCCGGCAGCCAGTCGCTCAGCAGTGTCAGACGTGGATCGCACTCTGCAATGCAGGCCGGTGTCATGGATACGATCCGCACCAGGCTGTCGAGCCGGCCGTGTACCTCGCGGATCCGCTCCCACTGGTCCACACCCTCGATCAGCAGTATGCGGGATTCGGTCTCCTGTATGATCAGGGCAAAATTATCCGGCCGGTCGTTGACATACAGCGGCACCGTCACCAGGCCGAGTCCCAGGGCCGCCAGGTCGAACAGAACCCACTCCAGGCTGTTCTTGAGCATGACCGCCACCCGATCGCCCGGCTGCAAGCCTTCCCGGCGGATGGCCTCCTGCCAGCGGGCCGCCAGGATGGCCGTCTCGGCCCAGGAACTGCATTCGCAGCACTGCCCCTGTTGGTCGAAACGGCGATAGGCGCAACCGTCCGGAGTGCGCCGGACCCGCTCGCGGAAAAGCCCGGCCAGGGTTCCGGCTGCTTCGGGTGTGATGACGTCGCTTGGGCGGATCATGGTCTGTCACCTCTGCTGACGGATCAACTCCTGCCAGCCCTGGTCGGGAGTGAACCGCTGGCCGTGACTCTGAGTCAGTTCCAGCAGCCTGGCGTACAGCGCTTCCGGCCCGGCGCTGGCGATGTACTGCAGCGGCCCACCCCGGAAGGGGGCGAAACCGCTGCCGAAGATTACCCCGCCATCCAGCAGATCGGCATCAGCCACCACCCGCTCGCGCAGGCAGGCGACGGCCTCGTTCAGCAGGCGGAGCATGATCCGGTCGCCAATCTCAGCCGCAGGCAGATCGTGTCCGCTAGTCGTCTTGCGGTCGGAATGCCTGCCATACTCATAAAAACCCCGGCCGCTCTTGCGCCCCAAATGTCCCGCCGCCACCAGCTGCTCCAGGCGCGCCGGCACCTCGGTGGCGTAGTGCCGGGCGAAGATCCTGGCCACCGACAGGCAGATGTCCAGGCCGACGGCATCGGCCAGACGGACCGGACCCATCGGCATGCCGAAATCGGTGGCGGCCCGGTCGATCACAGCGGGCGGCAGCCCTTCTTCAACCAGGGTGACGGCCTCCAGCAGATAGGGCATCAGAATCCGGTTGACCAGAAATCCGGGTGAACTGCGCACCGGCAGCGGCAGGCGCTTGATGGCCAGCACCAGGGCCGCGGCCCGGGCGAGCGCCGACGGAGCCGAGTCGGCCATGGCCACCACTTCGACCAGTTGCATCTTGTCCACCGGGTTGAAGAAGTGCAGGCCAACCAGTCGCTCGGGCCGTGCGAGGCTGCCGGCCAGTTCTTCCAATGGAATGCTGGAGGTGTTGCTGGCCAGGATGGCATCGGGCCGCATGCGCGGTTCCAGCTGCCGGTAGAGCTCCCGCTTGGCGTCGGCATCCTCGAAAATCGCCTCGATCACCAGATCGGCCCGAACAATTCCGCGACCGTCCGGGTCGGGCACCAGTCGGTCCATGGCCGCTTCCACGGCCCGGCGTTCCTTGAGTATCCGGCTAAACAGGGCCTGACCGCGCTTCACCACCTGGCCCAGACGCGCCTTGTCCAGATCCTGGATCGTGACCTGCAACCCCTGCAGGGCGCACCAGATGGCGATATCTCCCCCCATGACGCCGCCGCCGACCACATGGACCACGCGAGGCCGCTCGCTGTCAAGCTTGCCCTGTGCCTTGAGCCGCTCCTGGAGCTGAAAGGCCCGCACCAGATTGCGGGAACTGCTGCCGGTGATCAGCCGGACCACCGATTGTGCCTCGGCCGCGTAGTTGGCCGCCTCGTCGCCGCCAAAGCCGCGCCACAGTTCAATCAGGGCATAGGGGGCGGGATAATGGCGGGGATCGGCCTTGTTGGACACACTGCGTCGCAGGTAGTACGCCACAATCGGGCGGGCCGGCGGCAGACCGGCCAAGCGCTTCCACAGCGGCAGTCGTCGGGGGGCCTGCGGCGCGGCCAGCAGAGCCTGCAGCGCATTGTCCAGATGCCGCTCGGGAACAACGAAGTCCACCAGGCCGATCTTCCCGGCCTGGCGTGCGGCCAGCGTGCGGCCGGTCAGCATCATCTCCAGAGCGGTCAGCGGACCGACCAGTCGGGTGGAGCGGATCACCCCGCCAAAACCGGGATGGATGCCGAGCAATACCTCGGGGAAACCCAGCCGGGTGCCCGGATCGTCGCTGGCGATGCGGTAGCGGCAGGCCAGGGCCAGTTCCAGTCCGCCCCCCAGGCAGAAGCCGTGGATCAGGGCAACCGTCGGCAGCGACAGCGCCTCGATGCGGGCCAACAGATTCTGGCCGCGCCGGATGAGCTGCAAGGCCTCCTCGACGGAGCCGATGCCGGTAAATTCATGCACATCGGCACCGGCGATGAAGCCGCTGCGTTTGCCGGAGCGGATGACCAGCGCCCTGGGCGTGGACCCTTCCAGACCGGTCAGCAGCCGGTCCAGTTCGTCGAGTACCTCACGGGAGAGGCTGTTGGTGCTGCTGTCGGCGCGGTCCAGGGTCAGGTGGACGATCCCGGTGCCATTCAGTTCGGAGCGCCAGTGGCGATAGTTGCTGATGTCACTGCTCATGACCCGCCTCCTGGCTGCGTTCCAGCAGCATGGCGCCACCCTGGCCGCCGCCAATGCAGAGCGCCGCCATGCCGCGACGCGCCCCGTTGCGTTTGAGTACCTGCAGCAGGTGCAGGACGATGCGGGCGCCGCTGGTTCCCACCGGATGACCGACGGCCACCGCGCCGCCGTCCACGTTGAGGCGCTGCGCATCGATGGGGGCAAAGGCCCGCTCCAGGCCCAGCTCCCGGCGGGCATAGTCGTCGCTTTGCCAGGCGGCCTGGCAGGCCAGCACCTGGGCGGCAAAGGCCTCGTTGATTTCCCAAAAATCGATGTCCTGGGTCGTCAATCCCTGACGCACCAGGATGGGTGCCATGGCGTGCACGGGCCCCAATCCCATCTGCTCCGGTAACACGCCGGCCCAGGCGCAGTCGATGATCCGGCCCAGCACCGGCAGATTGAAGCGTTTGACCGCATCAGCGCTGGCCAGCAGCAACAGGGCGGCCCCGTCGCTGACCTGGGCGCTGTTGCCGGCGGTCACCAGCCCGAAGCGGCGATCAAAGGCCGCTTTGAGCCGTGCCAGGCGCTCCAGGCTGCTGTCGCGGCGCACCCCGTCGTCATGGTCATAGACCGTCCCATCCGGGGCATACAGCGGATCGATCTCCGCCAGCCAGCCCTGGTCCTGGGCCTGGGCCAGCCGCCGGTGGCTCTCCACGGCAAAGGTGTCCATCTCCTGGCGACTGATGGCGAAGCGTTGGGCCAGAATCTCGGCGGTCTGCCCCATGGAGAGGTTGACCACCGGGTCGGTCAGCCCCTGGAGCAGGCCGAAGACCGGCCTGAAATGGGCCGGACGAATCCGGGCCAGCAGGCGCAAGCGCTCCCATCTGCCGCGGGCCTGCAGCCAGGCGCCCAGCAGTTCCACGCTCTTGGGCGGCAGCAGTACCGGCGCATGGCTCATGGCCTCGCTGCCGCCCGCCAGGACCAGGTCGGCCCGGCCCAAGGCGATATCCGTGGCAGCCGCGTCGATGGCCTGCATGCCGGAACCGCAGTTGCGCTGGACGGTCCAGGCCGGCACCTGCTTGCCGCAGCCGAGCCGAAGCGCCACCAGCCGGGCAATGTTGACCTCGTCCGGGCCGGGGATGATGCAGCCCAGGATGACTTCGTCCAACGCCTCGGGCGCAAAGGGCTGCCGCGCCAGGAGCGACTTGCCGGCCGCTACCGCCAGATCCGATGCCCGGAAGGGTCCCGGCTTGCCCTGGGCCTTGAGAAAGGGGGTGCGGTTTCCGTCGATGATATAGACCGTCCGTCCCCCGGAATAGGCTTTGCTCGCGTTATTCATGGCTCCCTCCTGTACGCCAGTAGTCGGCCGGGAAGTCATCCACCCGGATGACTTCCTGCCGGGCGGCTTGGGCAACCGCAACAATTTCGGCCTCTCCGGCCGTGATGATGCCGGCCCGCAGGGCTTCCTGCAGCAGCTGTTCGTCGCTGGCGGCTGCGATCAGTTGTGCCTTGAGCGCGTCACGAACCTTTTTCTCCACCGCTTCGGCGGCGATCACCTTGGGCAGGGCGTCGTCGAGGCGCCCCAGTGCTTCGCCCTGATCAGTCGGGATGAAGATGCCGGCCGTCAGCCGGTCCCGCACAGCGGAGGGCGTCAGCAGGATGGCGGCCACCCGGTGGCCGAGGCGGTCACGGGGAGCATAATCAGGTAAACCCAGCGGGAAGGCCACCAGCCGCAACAGCATGGCCGCCGGGCGGTTGGGGAAATTTGCGAAGAGGCCTTCAAAGGCGAGCTGTATGGCGCGGAAGCTGTTGGCGCAGGACCATTCCAGCAAGGGTAGTTCATCGGCCGGGCGGCCATGATCCTCGAACTGTTTGATGACGGCCGAGATCAGATACAGGTTGGCCAGGATGTCGGCCAGTCGGCCGGAGAGTTTTTCCCGCCGTTTGAGGCCGCTGCCGATGATGATCATCGACAGGTCGGCCGCCAGTACGAAGGCGGTGCTCAAGCGGGTGGTGATTTGCATCAGACGCCTGGCCGGCCCGCCGGGGACCGCCTGCAGACGGCCGCCGCTCAGTCCCAGCCAGAGCGCCCGGGCGGCGGTACTGACCGTAAAGCCGACATGCCCGAAGAAGGCCCGGTCGAATGCGATCAGTCCCGCGGCTTGATCGGGATCGGCCACCGCCCGGATCTCTTTGAGGACGTAGGGATGGCAGCGTACGGCACCCTGGCCGAAGATGATCATGCTGCGGGTCAGGATGTTGGCCCCTTCCACCGTAATGCCGATTGGTATGGACTGGTAGACGCGCCCCAGCAGGTTGCGCGGTCCGAGGCTGATTGCGCTGCCGCCCTGCACGTCCATGGCGTCGTTTATCACCCGCCGCATCCCTTCCGTCAGGCTGTATTTGACGATGGCCGACAGGACCGACGGCTTTTCGCCCCGGTCCACAGCCGCGCAGGTCATAACCCGGGCCGCCTCCATCTGGTAAGTCAGGCCGGCCATGCGAGCCAGCGGCTCCTCAACCCCTTCCAACTGTCCGATGGGCAGCTTGAACTGGCGCCGGATGCGGGCGTAGGCTCCCGTTGCCCGGCAGGCCAACTTGCCGGCGCCGGTGCTCAGGGCCGGCAGGGAAATGGAGCGACCGACCCCCAGGGATTCCATCAGCATGCGCCAGCCCTGGCCGGCCCGCTCAGGACCGCCGATGAGCCACTCCAGGGGGATGAAGACATCCCGGCCCCAGTTGGGACCGTTCTGAAAGGGGATGTCGAGCGGCATGTGGCGGGTGCCGATGCTGATGCCGGGGGTCGTGACCGGGATCAGGGCCAGGGTGATGCCGATTTCAGTTCGGTCACCCAGCAGGTGATCGGGATCGAAGAGTTTGAAGGCCAGGCCCAGCAGGGTTGCCACCGGACCGAGGGTGATGTAGCGCTTTTCCCAGTTGAGCCGGATGCCGAGAATCTCGCGACCCTCGAATACGCCCTGGCAGACGACCCCCCGGTCCGGCATGGCGGCGGCGTCGCTGCCCGCCTCGGGGCCGGTCAGGGCAAAGCAGGGGATCTCCTCGCCCCGCGCCAGGAGCGGCAGATAGTGATCCTTCTGGGCCTGTGTGCCGTAGTGGAGCAGCAGTTCGGCCGGGCCGAGCGAGTTGGGGACCATCGCCGTTACGGCGGCCGTTACGCTGCGGCTGGCGATCTTCATGATTACCTGGGAGTGGGCCAGGACCGAGAAACCGAGGCCGCCGTATGCGGGGGGGATGATCATGCCGAAGAAACGCTGCTGTTTGAGGAACCGCCAGACTTCTGGGGGCAGGTCCCGCTCCAGTTCGACGATGCGCCAGTCGTCCAGAATCCGGCACAACTCTTCAACCGGGCCATCCAGAAAGGCCTGCTCTGCATCAGTGAGTTTTGGGGTGGGGGTAGAGAGGAGTGTATGCCAATCGGGATGGCCGCTGAACAGTTCGCCGTCCCAGCCGACCGTACCGGCTTCCAGGGCCTCGCGCTCGGTGTCCGACAAGGGCGGCAGCATCCGTTTGAAAAGATTGAGCAGTGGCTTGGTCAGGATGGCCCGCCGCAGGGTGGGCAGGTTGAGGATCAGTGCCAGGGTTACTGCCAAGCCCCACACCACTATGGTGTAGATGACCCCTTCCGGGATGACAATTTTACCGAGTAGAAGCAAGACGCAGAGGGTCCAAAGATACGAGCCGGCCCGGAAATACGCCAACAACCAACTGATGATCACCGCTAGTATCAGAGTCATGGCATCCTCCCTGGGTCAGGCAGATATTGGTGTATCAGGTCACTGTTTTCGGCTTACATTAATAACTTTTTCTTGTGTATATACTGTACCACAATTCATGTGATTTTCACGTAATCATACGGAAACAAACGGATGGATTTAGTACCACATTGTTTTATAGGCCGACTTGCCGGGTAGGGGTGAAATTGCTGTGACGAAGAAATAAGATTGAAGGAGACACAAAATAAACTGAGCTATGGCATGCACTGTAATTCCTTGTTTTGTTGGCTACCCCGCACGGAATATTATGGACACTGGCAAGAGCAGATTTCATTTTAACGCCCAAAGCCTGACCGGCTTGGTTTATGGGCCGGTCTTGGCGCTGGTTGAGCTTCGGCTTTTCAGTACTCTGAGATTATCGTCATTTCTGCGGACCAGAAACTTTACGTAGAAAAGCCTCAGTTGAAGCAAAATAATCATGGTCCTTCAGATTGTAATTGTTTACCTTATACTCACGTTGGTCTGATGAGATGCTCAGAGACTTGTTGGCAATCATTTTTTGTATCTGAGTTTTTGTTAAAACCCATCCAGATTTATTAGATTCAAGTGCCACAAAATAATATTCTCCACCATTCTCAGTCAATTTATTGAATAACTCGTAGAATGCTTTTCCAAAGCCGTAAAAAGGCTTAATCTTGTTGCGGCTGATTTTTATGACAAGAAAACGTCCTGGTTCTAATAAGAAATAATTCCTTCTTTTAAACAAACTGCTGTATTCAGTGTCGCTGAAAATGGCTTTTAAGTCTTTTGCACCTATTCCATTTGCAAAGTCCAGAACCTCGTCACCCATGACAATCCCCTCTTATTCATCATTTTGTTTGATCGATCAACTCGTTATTGAGCGGTTCACGCGCGCGCATGAACCGGTGATCTAGCCAAACGGAACATTTAATCTGTGCTCATTAAAATAATAATTGGCACCTCAACTACAGTGTTCCCCCGCTCCAGTATTACTGGAGCTTAGAAATACATTGAGGCTATACCACAACCCTCATTCATTTGCAAAATCCGTTTCGACTGTTACGGCTTAACCCTGACCCGCTCCCGGATTGCAAAATTCCTTCCCTGTTCAGGCCCAATTGCATCGATTTGACAAGCGGCAAATGCCTGTTATCATTCTTGCACTTTGTCATGACCACCCGCAGAGCGGGTGGCTTGAGGAAAGCCCCTAAAAGGGGCTGTAAAGCAAAGTCAAAAACTGAGAAAAGTTTCCAATCGCCTATCGATTAATTTCATATTACCAAGGCAATCAATCATACACTTATCGAATGCCGCCAAAAATAACCACGCCGGAACGGCATAGCCTTTTATAGTCACACCGGCAGAGCCGGTGGTTTACAGAGAGGCATCAATTATCTCAAGGGAGGAGGACGCGAGCATGTCTGACATCCCGGTCACCTCCAAAAGCGCCGATCAGATCAAGCTGGCGGCAGGAAGCTCAAACCGCCCCCCCGGACTGGATCATGAGCTACACAAAAACCGCAGCGACGCCCATATCTTCAAGACCGTCAGCTTCGGATTCGGCCGCATGCCCCCCTTCCGGGACAAGCTCACGCCCGAAGATCGCTGGAATCTGGTCAATTACCTGCGAACCCACAAATTTTCACTATTGGATGATTTGTACCCGGTGCCAGTTGCAGGTCAAGATTCATTGGCTGTCAACGCTCTGGTCGCCCGGCGGCGGCTGTGAATAGCCCATTTCAAGGCAAAGGGCGGCATAGATGCGCGTTGCGGCCAGCACTTCGGCAAAGGGGACCTGCTCGTCCGGCGTGTGGGCGGTCTCCAGGGAGCCGGGACCGAGGATAAGCGGCTTCGTACCAGCTGCAAAGAAGAGGTTGCCGTCGGAATGGGAGCGGAAGGCATCCAGGTTCAACGGTATCCCCAGCTTGAGGTAGATCTCCCGCAACAGGTGTGCCGGGCGGTTGTCGCTGCTCAGGTCGTACCCGCGGGAGGCAAAATCGAAACTGACGCCAAGATCAAGGTCTGGTATGGAAAATTTCGCTGCGGCGCCGATCCGGCGTATTTCAATCTGAAGCAGAGCCGGATCCTTGTCGGGCGGCAGATGCAGGTCAATCCAGGCCTCGCAACGGTCCGGGACCACAAAGCCTGCCCGGGATGAGCTCATCTCCCGGATGGAATAGACGATCTCGGCTTTTTGCCGGTCGAAGAGGGTGTCGTTGCCCATGTGCAGCAGAACCCGCAGCATCGATTCCACGGCGTTGTGCCCCAGTTCGGGCAGTGACGAGTGACTGCGCAGTCCGCGAGTCACGAAGCCGGCCTCCAGATAACCGTAATGGGCGAAACAGGCCGACAGGCCGGTCGGTTCGCCGATCACCACCCACGGAGGGCAATGTTTCCCCAAAAAATGAGCGCTGCCGTCGCCGTTTTCTTCTTCTCCCACCACCAGCAACAGACCGATCGAAGGACGATTTCCCACAGGCAGGACCTCGGCCAGGGCGAGCCACGTCTCGACCATGGCGGCGCAGCCGCCTTTCATGTCGGCGCTTCCCAGCCCTTTGATAATGCCGTCCGCCTCCTGCGGCCAGACTTCCTCCAGGTCCCAGGCCGGGACCGTATCCACGTGACCGACCAGGTAAAACAGCGGCTCACCCTCTCCCATGGTTACATGCAGGTTGTAGCGCTCCTCCTCCACATCCTGACGTTCCACGCAAAAACCGGCCCGCGTAAGAAGCCCCTCAAGGTATAGTTGAATGTCTTCTTCCTTGCCGGACGGGGAATAGATGTCAAGCAGCTCCAGGAGCGTTTTTCTCAGCCGGACAGGGTTGATCGCGCCCCAGACGTTCTCCAACCGACCGCTCATGGTTTTTTCACATGTTTTTTCTTGGTCTTGCGGGTCAGGTTCAGGTTCATATAGACATGCTCCTGGATATCGCCGAAGCCCTGTTTCTGAAAGAAGCGGATCGCCGGCTCGTTGTCGGCGGAGGTGTCGATGATGATCATGCGCACCCCCTGCTCCTTCATGCGACGTTTGATCTCTTTGAACAGCCTGCTGCCCACCTGTCCTTTCTGTGTATCTCTGCGGACTCCCAGCCAGACCAGGTAGCCGTATTTCCAGGACGAGTTGTGTTTATTGACCGTGGTCCCCAGGGCGAAACCCTGGATCCTGTCACCCGCCTCGGCCACCAGGCAGAGCTCGGTGTCGGAATTGAAGAGGGTGGTGATCTCGTACTCGTCCCAGGTACGGTAGAGACTTTGAGAATATTCAGCGGTAAAGACCTCTTCGCCGATATGGAAGACCTCGGAGAAATCATCGATGGTCATTTCCCGAATGCGGTGGGCCTCTTCTCCGCTTATGACAGGTTCCGGCATATTGTCACCTCACTGGAATCGAATTGATAAGTTTCAAGTATAGCACATATTTCCGGCGTGTTTGCGGTGCGGAACGCGCGACTGACATTAAACAAGATATGTAAGCGTTTCTCTGAAAACTATTTTGTCTGCCGACATGGACAATCCGCCGGGCTGGCCTTACGCTCCTGCTTGATGCGGAATACAGCCTTGAAAGTGGCGGCCTTGATCCCCTCCTCGGTAATCACCTCGACCTCACCCCGGATATCCATTTCTGTTCTCTCGGTCACCGTTGCCAAAGCTGTGACCAGACCCCAGCGTACCGGTGCATGGAACTTCAGGGACAAATCGATAGTGGCGAAGGGCGTCCCCTCGGGCAGCAGCGTCTTGATTGCGATGGCCAGGGCCGTGTCTGCCAGGGAGACTACGGCGCCGCCATGCATGAGACCGGCTCCCTGGCAGTGTGCAGCCCGGAAGGGCATGGTCAGGGTTGCCTTCCCCGCAGCGGCCGATTCGATGCGCATGCCGAGGAACTCCTCGAAAGGGGCCAGGGCAATCCAGTGCGGCAATGCGAAGGGCAAGGGGGCATCTTTCTGCATGAGGTGTCCGTAAAGCGCTTTGTTCATGGTGGTCTCCTGACGAGGACTGGTTCGATAGATACAAATAAGGGCATCCGCCGGATTGGCGGATGCCCTTATTAATTATGGCGGGGTTGACGGGGCTCGAACCCGCGACTTCCAGCGTGACAGGCTGGCACTCTAACCGACTGAGCTACAACCCCAAACTTTATGCGGCGAAAAAAACAGGGAAAAGATATTTTCCCTGTTGAAATGGTGGGCGAAACAGGGATCGAACCTGTGACATCCAGCTTGTAAGGCTGGCGCTCTCCCAGCTGAGCTATTCGCCCTTATTTTTATGGCGGGGTTGACGGGGCTCGAACCCGCGACTTCCAGCGTGACAGGCTGGCACTCTA
>JBBQXT010000022.1:0-29553 GCA_038209415.1 Geobacterales bacterium | reverse complement strand
ATCTCGGTGAATGCCAATACCGGTTTAACCGCCGCTTCAAGCTGGCTGCCATATTTCCCAGGCTAGTCTATGCTGCTGTGCATACCGGGTGCCGTCCAGAGAGCTTTCTGCGCCTAGCCGTGAATTAGAACGATTCAGGTTTTTATTTGTCCGGCACGGCTGGACTGTACCCTTTATTAATTTAAGCGCTGTTGGTGTTCGGGGTCTAGCCATTTTGTATCTCCTTTTGAAAAGACAGTAATCTTAATTAAAGTCCCCTTCGTTTTGTTTCGCATGTAGGATATTTTGACTGAGCAGACGGTCTAGGGCCGTCAGTCTGGCGGAATGTGACCCGGCATTGGGGGGGGTGCCGTCATTCCCGGCCCTGGTTGCCCCTGTGCGAGGTTCAAGGTGTTCTGTACTTCCTGCTATGCTGAAACAGAAAGGCCAGGCAGATATGATCTACCCGGCCTCTGTGTTATGTGCCTGTCGCGGTGGAGCTCCCACAGGCAGTCGCAGTTGTTCGCCATGTTAGCGGGCCACATGCTCGACTATACGCCCAGGCTTCCGCTTTCCAGCAGTGGGATGGAATTACACCCCTGCCACTTGCCCAGCAGCAGACGGATCTCATACTAGAGGGGATGATCTGTATGAAACTTTAACGGCGTCCGTCATGGCCGGGTTACTATGCCACTGAGCACTTGAGGACTTTGATCGCCTCGCTATCGGTCAGCATGGAACCGACGCGTTTTGTGCAGTATAGGTTCACGAAAGGACGGTCCGTGTAAGGGTCACGGAGTAGCCGGGTATCCATGCGGTCAACGATACAGTAACCGTTCTTGAAGTTACCGAATGCGGCAACCACTGCGTTTGCGCCCACTGCTGTGGCCATGTCCTCGTTTTCATATACGGGGTAGCCCAGTAGAGTTCCAGGAGCGGCACCAGCAATGCCACCGTCTCCGGAAGTGTTGTCCGTCCAGAGATACTCGCCCGTTGTGGTCTTGAACTTCCTGACCTTGTCCAGTATCGCTTTTGACATCATCCAGCATGCTCCCTGCCTGTGTGCTGCCTTGAGAGCATATACCAGGTCAAACAACTGATCTGCCGGGTTGGTGGCGGCAAAGTCAGCAGCTACTCCGGTCGGGACATACTGCATTGTTCCGAATGCACGGACGCCGTCCAGAGTGGCAAGGCTGGGATAGGTCAGAAAGCCCTTCGGCTTGGTCACGCCGTCGCCGTTGGTAAATGCCGATCCTTCGGAATAAGCAAACTGCTCTCCGATGTTCCGAATGAGAAAACTCTCCAGGTCAAAACCGGCATCATTAAGCAACTGCTGAGTAACTTTCGGCACTGCGTACAACTCGCCCATGAAGGGGGTCAACTGAGCGAACTGCGGGGATGCTGTGGTGGGGCGTGGTGCTGTCTCGCCTACCCAGCCGGAAGCGGTCCCGCGCAGGTTGGCCAAGCGGACGAAGTTTGGCGTGCTCACCTTGACAACATCAGAGACGCGCCGCATGGGATTCAGGTTAATCTGAATCTCGCTGATCTTGGTGTCAATCGTTGTGGGGATTGTCCAACCGCCATCAGTGCCGGAACCTTCGGACATTGCATTGCTGATATTTTGCAGTGCGGATTCATTCCCGGTTCTGAGTGCTGCATTGAATGCGACCAGGTGTTCAGACTTTTTTTCACTTCCTTCGAAACTGCCGGCTCCGGGTCGGTTTGCTTTCGCTTCAAAGTCATCGATGCGATTTTCTATGAGCTTCATACTTGCAACGAGCTTGGTATTAAATGCTGCGTTGACTTCTTCTAATTGTTCCTTGTTCATATTATCCTCCGTCCTATTGTCTTGATTGAATTGTTGGTAAAGCGCCCTAGCTTGAGCAGGTGCGCGGCCTATGATGTTGTTGGTGTATTCAGTCTGCATTTTTTGCTGAATTTCAGCCTGTGTTCCAGTGTAATAACGGCCCATAAAAAAGCCTCCTTCAGAACTGTATTCAGGCTTCCGCCCCTCTGGTACGGCCCGGCAACCGGGCGGCCCGTTGGATTGTCTGCCATAGCCGGCAACAGCCGTCTTTTATGGTCAAGCCACGGTTTACGCGGCTGGGTCTTGCTCATTGCCAGCAAGGACTTTTTCTCGTTGGTTTCACGCTTCGCCTTCAAGCGTATTTTAGCATTTTTGACGCTCATAGTTTGGCCACGGGTTCAGCTACCCAGCCGCATTTAGTGGGGTGCTTCATTACCGTGGAAATGCTGCCCAAAACAGAACCACGAATTACGGCCCCGGTGTAAACTGCTTTCACTCCGTCACCGGCGAAAAAGTAATCAGTTTTTTTGATTGAGGTGTAACGCATTACAGCAGCGGTGCCGTTTTGAGCGATTACCATTTCCTCAATAACGAGTTTTGAAGGATCGCCGGATAATCTCTTCACAAGTATCTCGCCCAGGGAAAGGCCGTCACCGCGTATCAGCTGGGAAACAGTAACAACGTGCTCCGCTGCCTGACCTGCGTCGGCTGCTGTTGCCCCCATAATGATACTTGCGACTTCACGTTCGGATAAAACCTCGCCCACCTTACCCTCTCCCCAGGTCGGAAGTAACCCGGCCATAGTCAGGCTTTCGAGTACTCTTGCCATATGGCCGGCGTCGGCTCCTTGACTTGTAAATTTTTGTGCTACTTGAAATGCGTTCATGGTATTTACTCCTTTAATTTTCCTGAATGATACGGGTGTCCGGCGGGAATGTCATTCCGGTGATTCCGGTAGTTCCGATAAATATTCAAAGTTGTTTTTTTTCTTGAAGGCGTCGATTGAATTCCTGTAGATCATCAAACCGCGCCCAGCACCCTTGAAATATCCTGTCAGGTCGCCCCGCCAGAAGAGATTTTGAATATGCCGGGTTGTGCAGATAAGTTTTTCAGCAGCGATTGAGGTCGGTATTGCATCAGGTTTCTGCATGGCCAGGGCTCCTTTTTTATGAAATTGCGGGTTTCACGAATATGCTATGCCGTGTCTTTGATAATATTTAATGATTGAGCTTTCTGGCACTTGACACCGGGTACATGACCGCCATCCGTCAACGCCAGAGCGGTATTCAGTGTGACCGCAATAGCACCGGAATGGTAGATCACTGAGAGGGGTGACAAAGGCCCACACCTGTGGGGGTGGCTTGTCGGGAACGTCGATAATGGTGCCAGGGAGCTGCGAAACTCCCCGGCGATTAAATTGTTTGATGACTAGGCATTGCATGGTTGCCCCCGCTAAAAGTCTAAATCTGAAACATTTTCATCAAGGTAGGGAGCCATAGAATTAAGTTCATCAAGTTCATTATGTTCATTACTGTTGATATTATTAGCTTTTTTCGGTGAACTTGCGGTGAACGTGGAATGAACGTGGGAATCATGTTCACCATCATGTTCATCGAAAATGTTCAATGATTCCGGGCATGATGTGTGGACCGAATTTCAAAAATGACCCACCATCGGCGTTCTGATTGACCCACCCCCCATTCTTAACATGCTGATTTTACATTTTTAATCTCTCAGGGTTAATTCCCCGCAGCTTGCTGCGATTAGAGAGTACGATTATCACAAGATACCCCGCGGCTTGCCGCAGGGAGGTTCATTGGGTCATTGAGATGCCTGTCCCGGGTCAATTTTCGACGCTGATCCACAGGGCTTCGAGTCATTTGGCCCCCTCGCCCAGATGTGGCTGCCTCATATGCAATTCCTGCTCGTCGGGCCAGGACTTTGCTTACAGCCTCCTTCAGATTCCGGGTCACCCCGGACACCTTTGCTGTTCGGCTAACGGTTCCCACCATCAGGGGCCGTAGAGGGCTTGCACCTCCAAGTCACCAATCAACCACCACAGTCAATTGGATGGTGCTTACACACCGCGCGCCATGCTTGGCGCACCAATAAAAAAGCCTTCCTGGGATGGAAGGCCTGGTGAATATCCGTCAGACAATTAATCGTGTTGCAAATATATTCCCTTGGAGGTATATTCCTTCTATGGCATGGAGCGTAGAATTCACAGACAAATTTGGAGAGTGGTGGAGTTCATTAACCGAAGCAGAGCAGGTTGATGTTGACGCCGTGGTTCTCCTTCTCGAGGCGGAAGGCCCGCACTTGGCTTTCCCCTACAGCTCAGGGATCTCTAGCTCGGAATACGGGCACATGCGAGAACTCCGGATACAGCATAAAGGAGATCCGTATCGTGTGCTTTATGCCTTCGATCCTCGGCGAACATCCATTTTGCTCACCGGTGGTTGTAAGACTGGAGACGATAGATGGTACGAAACGTACGTCCCGATTGCAGACAAGCTATACAAAGAGCACTTAAAAACGCTTGAGAAAGAAAAGAAAAAAAAGGGAGGGAAATAATATGGCTCGTTCATTTGGAGAATTAAGGGCTAAAATGTCCCCCGAAGCACAGAAGGTATCACAGAAGAAAGCGGCTACGATGCTTGCTCAGATGCCCTTAACTGAGCTACGCAATGCTCGTAAACTGAGTCAACAGCAGCTTGCTGAAGTGTTGAATGTTAAGCAAGGTAGTATCTCTAAGCTCGAGCGCAGGGCTGACATGTATATAAGTACTCTTCGTAATTTCGTTCAAGCTATGGGCGGAAACCTAGATATTGTTGCTCGTTTTCCTGAGGGTAGTGTTCAAATCAACCAATTCGAAGAGCTGGATGAAATGAAGTTGAAAACGAGAAGTGTTGTTGCTTGAACACAGGGTTCATGATTCAAACAGGTAAGCAAAGGCCTCGGTTACAGGAGAGGGCAAATGCAATCCGTCTCAATCGCGAGGTTATACTCCTATATCACCGACTTGCAGTGCTCCTGTAACGCCGGGATACCGGTGCTTATCGACGACCAGCATGCAATTGCACAACAAGATAATGATTATCGACCGGGAGAAAGTTATTACTGGGAGCTTCAGTTCCACCAAGGCGCGGAAGAAAAGAATGCATAAAACCTGATGGTGATGAATGGAAATAAGGGATTGGTCGTCAAGTACTTGTAGACCTACGAACTGCACAAGAAACATTCAACGGCTTATTGAATAAACGTCAGGTCAATATATTAGTCGTTCACAAACAGAATGGCCGCCCAGTTGAGCAGCCATTCTGCTTTTTAAAATAAATGTTACGGAGTTTTTGTGAAAATATTCGAAACGGCTCCGTTGGCATCGCGTATCTGGATAGTATAAGCTAGATTGACATTAATGCTGCCAGGGAGAACCATGGTAACTGCTCCAGGGTTCAACCCGCCCACAGTCGGTGTTCCCGTAATTGTTGTGTTATTCTGTACAAAATCAACAACAGAACCGGCAATAAAAACCCCGCCACTGATAAAAACACCTGATACCCCTGAAATGAAAATACTCGTCACATCCTGAACAAGATATTTTACTTTGGCGTCGAAATTAACTGTGAATATCTTGTCACTGACGAAAAATTTCTTGTTCGTCATATTTACAATCATAACCTAGCCAGTAGTACATCTAGGACCGACAATCGCGTCAATAGTCATACCTGTTTCGCCACCAAAATTTGTAGCCTGTACCCGCAGCGCCCACCATGAAAAAAGGGTTAGCATGACGCTAACCCTTTTTTCATGCCGTTTTTGCCCCCTTGTCATGTAAATTGTCATGTGGTGAAGAAAGGCGGCTCAATACGTCAACGGTGTTTTGCAGGTGATCCGACGCAAGGTGAGCATAACAGAAAGAGAAGTTTCCAACTAGCGGCAGCACCGGACGGCGGGAAAAACCTCCACTGGCCGGTGTGCCTTATGGCGTTAACAGTCAATCTCATGCAGTAAGTTTTTCGACATCGAAAACACCAGCCACCATTCAAATATAAATCAACACTGTAAATTTGCATTGCATCGTCATGCCGCAATTGTCCCGAGAGGTTTCCGCCGTTACTCTGGACTACTATCTTGAGCGGTTATCAGAGTACTGAGAAACGAGCTGCCGTGTAAAGGTTTTCAACATCGGTGGCATAAAAATCAGCCCCGCCGTTTAAACCTGCAAATTCGCCTCAAAACATGTTGATTTCCGCGTTGTAGGCAATCACCGCATCGTATCAATTGATATCCATAGTGTTAATGGTGTCACTCCGTTTTCCTCGAACCACTTCCTTCTTGCTGATACAGCCCCTTTATCGGTGTCTGGAGATGAATGATCAAAATTCGGTCGTTCAGCGCCGACCGGCTGTTGCAACCAGCCCCTCGATCAGCCGGCTTTTTTCCGCAATGGACAAGCGTGCCTCCGGGTGGACCAGTCGATACTGAAGCGGAGGCATTCCCCCGTCGAAGATTTCCCTGCTAATCTTATCGACGCGTTCCCCCTCGCGCGTACCACTGCCCCAGTCAGAGAAATTCAGCTCCCGGAGCCCCTTATCCACATCGTACTGCACCAACCAGGAAGACGGGGCTACCTTGGAGTACCAGGCATTCCAGACCGTTTCGTGGCTGTGACAGTCAAAGCAGGCCCTTTTCGCAAGAGCGCGGGTATCTGCGCTGTCCCAAAGCGGCTCACGAATAACCGGCGGATTGGTGTGGTTCCGGCCATAGGGAATTAGCTGAATCACCACCAGACCGACACAACCGGCTGACACGATGAGTAGCAAACGTTTTATTGAGTTTGACATGTATTCCAACCTCCTTGACAGGTTGCCCTGGCGTACCGTTTATTTGCGGATCACGAGGCTGGCTCCCAGGCAGAGCAGCAGGATGCCGATCCCGCGCAGAGGGGTCAGAGGAACCTGCCGCAGACCGAAAGCCCCATATTGGTCGAGCAGAGCGCCGGTAATCAGCTGTCCGGTGATGGCGATCGCCATGACGGCCGCCGTGCCCAGTCGCGGCACGGCGATAATGGTCATGGTCACGAAATAGGCCCCCAGAAAACCACCCGTCAGTTCCCACCACGACGCCGTCCCCACTCCGCGCAAACTCCCGCGACCGAAGATCAGCACCACAACGAGCAAGGCCAGCGTACCCACGGCAAAGGAAACCAGGGAACTCTCGAAATTCCCCATGTTCCGGGCCAGACGGGCATTGATCGAGGGCTGCATGGCCACCGCGATTCCACCGCAGGCCATCAGCAGCACCAGCATCAGGTTGTTCATGGTCTCTCCTTGGACGATAATCATTTAATTGAAAACGTTTCGCAACAGAAAAGGGGGCCTTCCCGCCCCCCTGTCCGTTACGGTATATTTTGAACTGCTTGTATGGATCAAGAGAATATTCGGCCGATATCAGCACGCTAGCCCTTCATCGCCCTGACCAGCAGATCATAATCCTCCAGCAACGCCTGCAGATCTTCCTCATGTTCCACCTCCTGCTGCAGGATGGTCAGCACCATGTTGTAGGTGACCGGGTCCTTTTCACGGGTGATGTCCAGCAGCCGTTTGTACACGCCGATGGCGCACTGTTCACCCTTGATGTTCTGCTCCAGTATCACTTTTACAAAAGGATCTTCCGGCGCATCGTACCCGCAGTTGGTGTGCTGGTACCAGTCTTCCGGCTTGGTGACCGGTGTGCCCCCCAGTTGGATGATGCGCATGGCCACCATATCGGCATGCAGCAGCTCCTCGGTAGCATGGATCAGCAGTTCGGCGCCGACGGCATCCTTCATCGGCCCCTTGACCAGCTTGGCACCCAGCCAGTACTGGTAGTAGGCCAGCCATTCATCGCTGTAGGCCCGGCGCAGCAGCTCCAGCAGTTCATCCACGTCCATACCGATAATCTCGCGACCTTTTGTGCCCATAGTTTATTCTCCTTTTCGAAATGTGAATTTCAGCCTTTCAGTTTGGCGGCGATCTTGGCCACATGCGCTCCCTGATAGCGGGCAATGGCCAGTTCGTTCTCCGACGGCCGTCGGGAACCATCCGGTCCAGCCAGGGTGGTGGCGCCGTAGGGGGTTCCTCCGGTGATCTCCTCCATATTTGTCAGGCGCGCTTCGGCGTAGGGCACGCCGACGATGACCATGCCCTGGTGCAGCAAGGTGGAGTGAAAACTGGTGATGGTGGTTTCCTGGCCGCCGTGCTGGGTACCGGTACTGGCAAAGACGCTGCCCACCTTGCCCACCAGCGCACCCTTCATCCACAGGCCGCCGGTCTGGTCGAGGAAGTTGCGCATCTGGGCGCACATGTTGCCGAAACGGGTCGGCGTGCCGAAGATGATCGCATCAGCCTCGGCCAGCCTGTCCACCGTAGCGGCCGGTATATGGGCGAAGACCGCTCGGGCAGCCTTGGCGCCGAATTTTTCAAGCATCGCATCCGGCATCAGTTCCGGCACCTGCAGCAGTTCAGCGCTGCAGCCTGCAACGCTTCTGACACCCTCCGCAACCGCCTCGGCCATGGTGTAGATATGTCCGTACATACTGTAGAAAACGATCTGAACGTTGGTTGTCATGGTGCACCCTCCTTTTTGATGATTATTGTGAAATTATAGCCCGACTTCAGCGTCTGTCAACAGGACAATATCTGTCTTCAATTTCTACCCCCGCTGGCATAAAATAATCCCAGACATCCATGAATTCGGCCGCCATGGCGGAACAGCTTCAGAGAGCGGATGTCACATCAATAAACAAATGACTCTGAAAGGGGTGGAAAGACGTGAAACCAGGAGCAACAGCAAAGGAATTGATTGCACTCGCGAAAAGCGGAGAAAAGATCGTTCTGATAGACACTCACCCGCTGGGGAGTGTTGTACGGCTCCGGACGATTCTTCGAAAAGCTCAGTATGCATCTGGTGAGCAACACGATCAGCATAGAGTTGTTTCTGGTAGCAGCACCGTTCTAACTTCTCCCTCTTTTCCTCCGGCCACGGTGCTGGCGTGGCGGAAGGAGCACATCCGTGTGCCGCGGGGCAACGTATCCGCAGTCATGGGGCAGCCAGCGCAGGTTCGGCACCAGTTCCGGCGTCAGTTTGATACACTCGGGATTGATGGAGAAACGGTTCTCGTAGATCCGGCACTGGCGCGTGACCACATCCAGATAGCGGCAGGCGGTTTGGGTGTAGAAGATCGTACCGCGTTCGTCCTCGATCTTCTCGAAACAGCAGCTGCCGCAGCCCCTGCAGAGGGTCTCCCATTCATCGCTCCACATGTCTTTTCCTCCGGGTTACGGGCAGCAGTTTCAATAATTGGACGGAGGGCGCATACGGCAACCCATCTATGTCAGCGTATAAAATTCATGTAGATTTTTGTTTCCCGCTCCGGCGGCGTAAGCGCCCCTTTTCCATGTTCAACCAGCTTCATCAGCCAGGCCATGTTCTTACCCAGCACCCGCAGGATCTGCACGCCCTCCGCGTCCTGGGTCACTTCTCCTGGTCGGGTTCCATGGATTACGTTCCAGTAATTGGATGTGGGCAACAGCATCTCGGAGTAGAGCAGATAATTGTTCAGCTGCTCAAACGTCGGCAGACCGCCGGAACGCCTGACCGCCACCACCGAGGCGCCGACCTTGTGCCGCAGCATGCCGCCATTGGCTCCGCTGACGTAAAAGGCCCGATCCAGAAATGATTTCATGGTCCCGGCCATGGCCGCATAATGGACCGGGGAGCTCAAGATGATGCCGTCGGCATGCTTCATTTTCTGAATCCACCCATTGACCTCATCACCAGGCAGCACGCACTGCTCGTTTTTGTTCTTTGCGCATTGGCCACAGGCGGTACAGCCCCTGATCACCTTGTTGCCGACATGTATTATTTCAGTTTCAATTCCTTCTTTTTGCAGTTCAGCGGCCACCATCTTGAGGGCGTGCCAGGTGTTGCCTTCCCTGTTGGGGCTTCCGTTAAATGCAATTACGTTCATAAGCGATCCTTTCTCTGTCTGTGAGTGAATATCGGAGCAGTGTCATACCTGTCAGCAGGATCCGGTTTTTCTGAGCAGATAGTGTCCCACGAACCATTCGTTGCCGCGATTGTAACCGAACAGTTCGGCGCAAGCCATGAAAAAGACTCGCCAGCGCTGGAACCAAACTTCGGCCTCGTCACCGTAAGCCTCCTTCAGGATCGGCAGAATCACCTCGCGGCGCCCGTCCAGCAACCGCAGCCAGTCCTCGCAGGTCAGCTGGTAGTGGGTTCCGCAGACACGCCAGTGGTCCTCGATCGCCATGTCGCGGTTGAAATAGAACAGCAGGTGGTCCGACGGCATGATGCCGCCGGTGAAGAAGTAGCGCCCCATCCAGTCACCCTCCCCTTCGGTTTCGAACAGGTAGGCCAGATCACGGTGGCAGAAGATGTGCACGAACAGGCGGCCATCGGCCTTCAGCCAGCCGGCCACACGCCGCAGCAGTTCGCGGTAGTTGCGCATATGTTCGAACATTTCCACCGATACGATCCGGTCGAAACGCCCGTCTGTCGCAAAGACGTTCATATCGGCGGTCACGACCTGCACATTTTCAAAGCCCATTGCCCGGCAGACCGATTCGATATGCTTGCGCTGAGGTGTCGAGTTGGAAACGGCCGTAATGCGGGCTTCGGGATACTGCTCGGCCATCCAGAGGGTCAGCGAACCCCAGCCGCAGCCCAGTTCCAAGATATCCATGCCGTCACTCAGGCCGGCCCGCTGACAGGTCAGCCGCAGCATGGCCTCCTCGGCGGCGGCGATGCCGTTCACCCCGATCGGGTAGAGGCAGCTGCTGTACTTGCGGCGCGGCCCCAGCACCTGCTCGAAAAAAACGGGCGGCAGTTCGTAGTGCTGCCGGTTGGCGGCAGCGGTCGCCACCGCCAGCGGCCCGTCCGCCAGGGCGGCGAACAGCGTTCGCTGCCGCTCGCGGTTGACATCGGCGCAGCCATGGTCCTCATCCTGCAGCCGTTTGCGTAAAAGCCGCCGAATGCCGCGCCGGATGACCGCGTCCGGCAGCAGGCCCTGTTCCATCAGATCGACCAGCACGCTCATGGCCGCACCTCTGCCTGCATAAACCCGTTACGGATCTCCTCCATCCGTTTGCGGTTCTTGCCCAGGTCAGAATACCCCAGGCGAGAAGCGGAACGGACGTGGATGACCCCTCCCTCCCGGTCCAGCAGGAACTCGCCGTCATCAACAAAAAGTGTCGTCCGCAGTTCGACCCGCAGGTAGCCGACCTTTTCATCGACAATCCGCGTATCCGCCCGTCGTCCCAGTACCAACTTCAGGCGGGCAAAGGCCGCATCCGGGTCGCCGGAAAAGGCCAGCGGCGCGATACGGTGCAGCTCGTCAACCGCCTGGCTCGAGACGCAGTTAGGTGACGACGGACAGGCGGCCAACCCGCTGTCCCGAACCCCCAGGTTATTTGGCCGCTCCCCCGCACAGGCGGCCAGTATACTCGAAAGAATGCCCATGGTTATAACCCCTCGCAATTTTTTTACCATTGAGTGCCTCCGTTTTTCAATAAATCCCTCGACCGGACCAGAGCCAGCTCACAGGCCGTGGCTTCGGCATCCACCATCATCAGCCGTTCCGGGCAGCGCAGGCTGAAACGCTTTGCAAGCGGCCCGCTCTTGTCTTTTCACGGTTGTTATGGTTCCCATTAATAGCAGATCATGTTAGTATTTGTCGTGATCTTTAATCGGAGGGTACCATAGGACTAAAGGAGATTCATAGTATGCGCCAGACCCTGATCACCTTTCTGCTCTGCCTGCCGTTCACCCTGCTGCTGGACTACCTCTGGCTGGGGCGGCTGATGCAGGGATTTTACCTGGCCCAGCTGGGTCCCTACGCCCGCCAGCGGGGCGACTCGCTGGTCCCGCTCTACTGGGCCGCCGCACTGGTCTACCTGCTGCTGCCGCTGGGGGTGGTGCTGTTTGCCCTGCCGCGGGTCAACCCCGTGGCACCGCTGCTGTCGTCATTGGGCTGGGGCGGACTGTTCGGGCTTGTGGTCTACGGGGTCTACGACATGACCAATATGGCCACCCTGAAACGCTGGCCGGTCCGGATGGTCTGGGTTGACATCTGCTGGGGCTGCTTCCTGTGCGCCGCCACGAACTGCTTCGCCTACCGGGTCGCTCACTGGCTGAAATGATCAACCAGCTGCCCAGCCATGACAAACAGGATTATTTCTGACCTACAAAAGGAGAACTATCCATGAATCTTGCCGAACTATTCGCCAATCCCGGTCTGGGGGTGATGTCCACATCCTCCTCGGACGGCAACGTCAACAGCGCAATCTATGCCCGGCCGCACGTTATCGATGAAACAACGCTGGTCTGGGGCATGACCGACAAGCGCACCTATCAGAACCTGACCCGCAACCGGCACGCGGCCTACCTATTCAAAACCAATGGCCACGGTTTCAGCGGCGTGCGGCTGGCACTGGAGCTGATCAGGACCGAGGAAGAGGGCGATCTGCTGGCAACTATCAAAACCAGCACTGATGAGATCGTCGGGCCAGGAGCCGGTGCCGCTGTCACCCATGCCGCCTGGTTCAGGGTGGTTGAAGTCAGACCGTTGATATGAATCTCAAAGTTAGCGTGGATACTCACACGGAAAAGGCGGGAGCATGAAATATATTGTCACGATAGTCGGTGTTGTCATGATTCTACTGACAGGGGGAATGAACGTAATGGCGACAGAAGAAGCTCCCTACAAGGTGCTGCAACGCGATGATATCTTTGAACTGCGGGAATACGCCCCCCACATTCTGGCAGAAACCATCGTTGACGGAGATCTTGAAGGCGCCGGCAGCAAGGCATTCAGGCGGCTATTCCGTTATATTTCGGGCGACAACCGGACCCGCGACAAAATTTCGATGACCGCCCCCGTATCGCAGGAGTCAAAGGGCGAAAAAATTGCCATGACAGCACCGGTAGGGCAAGAGAAAACCAATGGTAAATGGGCCGTCAGCTTCATGATGCCGACCTCGTACACCATGGAAACCCTGCCACTTCCTGATGATCCAAATATCTCATTGCGCCAGGTGCCAGCTCGCACTGTTGCTGCGGTTCGTTATTCCGGTTTCTGGAGTGAGGAAAAATATTTGCTCAACAAGAAAAAGCTGGAAGCGTGGCTGCGCGACAAAAAGTTTACCGCTGTGGGTGAACCAGTCTGGGCACGCTACAATCCGCCATTTACCCTCTGGTTTATGCGGCGAAACGAGATATTGATTCCGGTGAATCCGTAATCGGCAAGCAGGTGATGTAATATGTACAACTCCAGAGAAAAGCATCAAGGCGTGGGCTTTGAAATGAGTACGGTATTACAGAAAGATAAAAATGAATCATGGTCACGTTCAATCCCCATTATTATACCTAATCGGACATATTCAGATGAAGAACTAGAGCTTTTCAAGTTGATGGGAGTTGGCATGAAAAATGATTGTTTCAGGAAAAATTAAAGAAAACAACACTTCTAAAAGGTGCAAAATCATGGAACGACCGACTGATACGACACGCCATCAAACACTCCCTCTCGGAAGCGACCTGCACCTGCGGCGCCAGTTCATGGTGCTTAACGAGCCGCTGCAGGGCAACCTCCGCTTTGGCCTCCTGTTGGAGATTCTGGACAAAATCGCCGAAGAGACCGCCCTCACTTACGTACACAAATTCCATCCAGAAGCCCGGGTAGTAACAGCCGCTATTGACGATATCTTTGTCCGTCACGCTGCCGATGTGACCCGTGACATCACCTTTCATGCCCGTATCAATCATGTGGGGAGATCGTCCCTGGTTATCGGAATCAGGGTTGAGCATCCGGGCGACCCCGTCGTTCACATCGCTTCATGTCACTTCACCATGGTCGCACGTTCAGGCGAGGTCGATCAGGAGAGCAGTATCGCACTGCCGCCATTGGAGTATCCGGATGAACTGGAACAGAAACGGTCTGCAAAAGCGATATCAAGCAGGGAGGAGTATCTCCGGCAGCAGTCGCTGTTATCGGAACCCCCCACACGGGAGGAGTTCCTGATGCTTGCTACACTTCATCAGGAGCAGGAGGACACCGGGGTCTCTGCAGGACGGCGGGGGGAGGATGAATCCTGTTTCAGGGGGCACCGTGCCGGTCGTCTGATAACTGAGTCATGGGAGCGGATGTATCCGGAAAAGGAAAATGTCCCGCGATCGATCTTTGGCGGTTATCTGATCCGGCGAGCATTTGAGCTGTCATCCATCTGTTCCGGCCTGGTGGCAACTGATCGCCCCATCATAGCCGCAGTGACCAGGATCAACTTCTTTCAGCCGGTGCGCATCGGCGACACACTCCACTTCACCTCGCGGGTGGTCTACACCAGCGAAAGTTTTATCTGTGTCGAGGCGAGTATCAAGAGGACCAGCCTGGACCGTTCTTCCAAGGCTCTGTCCAACTCCTGTTTTTTCACCTTCGTCAATGTCAACAGCGAACTTGCTCACCAACCGGTGCCGCAGATCTATCCCTCCACCTATGCCGAAGACGCACGCTATCTGGCGGCCCACCGGAATCTGCGGACACTGGTCGAGCACCATTCGATCATGTAGTCGAGTGTAAAGGGGCTTGCAGCACTATTCAGAGACAACATTTATGGGAGGTATGCAATGAAAATCCTGATTGTTCTCACATCACACGACCAGCTGGGCGACACCGGAGAGAAAACCGGTTTCTGGCTGGAAGAGTTTGCCACACCCTATTATGTACTGCAGGGTGCCGGAGTTGACATCACGTTGGCCTCGCCAAAAGGTGGGCAGCCGCCACTCGACCCCAAAAGCGACCTGCCCGAGAACCAGACCGAAGCATCGAAGCGGTTTCAGACAGATGCCGCAGCTCAGGCCGTACTTGCCACCACGATCAAGCTGGCCGACGCTTCAGCAGACGATTTTGATGCGATTTTTTATCCCGGCGGACATGGGCCGATGTGGGACCTGCCTGACAACCCGCTGTCCATTGCACTGATCGAGGCCTTTGTGAAGGCCGGAAAACCGGTTGGCGCAGTTTGCCATGCTCCGGTGTCTCTGGTGAATGTGCGCGGGACTGACGGCCAGTACCTGATTAAGGGGAAGCGGGTGACCGGTTTTTCCAATTCGGAAGAAACAGCCGTTGGACTGAGTGCCATTGTTCCGTTCCTCCTGGAAGACCGTCTCAGGGAGCGGGGTGGCATCTATGACAAGGGAGCCGATTGGTCACCTTTTATCCAGGTGGATGGCAAGCTGGTGACAGGCCAGAATCCGGCCTCTTCTGCTCTCGTAGCAGAAGAGTTGCTGAAGTTGCTTGAATTATCAAAAAAATCTGGAATAATTATTTAATCAGTGGATAAAACGAGAGGAGATTCATTATGCTGAAAACTTCTGCCTACGCGACTGCTTCACCGAAAACCCCGCTGGCTCCGTTTACCATACAACGACGCGAGCCAGGTCCCCACGACGTCCTGATTGATATTCTTTTTTGCGGAGTTTGTCATTCGGATATCCACCAGGCTCGTGATGAATGGGGCGGCTCTATCTTTCCCATGGTTCCTGGGCACGAGATCGTTGGCACAGTTGTTCAGGCGGGAAACCATGTCACAAAATGGCACGTCGGCGATACTGTCGGTGTCGGCTGTTTTATTGATTCGTGCCGGGAATGCGAACCATGACGCGATGGCGAAGAGCAGTACTGCGAAAGCGGGATGAATCCTACATACAACGGATACGAACGCGATGGCACAACGCCGACCTACGGTGGCTATGCTACACGTATCACTGTGGATGAAAACTACATACTGCGCATTCCTGAGGGAATGCCTCTGGATCGTACGGCACCGCTTCTGTGTGCCGGGGTCACCACCTACTCGCCGATGCATCACTTCGGCGTCAAGGCAGGCGACAACGTAGCGGTAGTGGGGCTTGGCGGCCTTGGGCATGTTGGAGTCAAGATCGCCAAGGCTATGGGCGCCAAGGTTACCGTCATCAGCCACTCACCGGGAAAGCGTGACGAAGCCATACGACTCGGTGCAATTGATTTTCTTGCCAGCAGTGATCCTCATACATTTAAGCAGAACACTTCACGATTCAACTTCATCCTCGATACGGTCTCTGAGAAACACGATTACAATGATTATCTCAATCTGTTGAGCCACGATGGGACTATGGTACTGGTGGGGATTCCTGAACCAACGATCCTGTCTGCCGGTTCCCTTATCATTCAGCGTCGACGCCTGGCAGGATCGCTCATCGGCGGCATACGTGAAACCCAGGAGATGCTCGATTTCTGCGCAGAGCATGGAGTGCTGGCCGATATAGAACTGATCCCGATTCAAAGAATAAACGAAGCATATGACCGTGTTGTCAGAAGTGATGTTCGCTACCGCTTTGTCATCGACATTGCGAGTTTGACCGAACCGATAAGGAGTCCGAAATGAACAATAATGACACATGCAATTCATCGTCTGCACCGGCAACATCGCCCCTAGTCCTGGCCCCACTACCTTATGCCGAAAACGCATTGGACCCGGTCATAACAGCCAACACGATCAGTTTTCATTACGGGAAGCATCACAAAGGTTATGTCGACAACCTGAACAAGCTTGTCGCAGGAACAGAATATGCCGGTTTGTCATTGGAGAAGATTATTACCGCAACTGCAGGACAGGCAGAAAAAGCCGCAATCTTCAATAATGCGGCGCAAATCTGGAACCACACATTCTATTGGAACAGCATGAAACCGAATGGTGGAGGAGAACCGCCAGCAGCACTGGAGCAAAGAATGGAGGCATCCTTTGGCAGTGTGGAAGACTGCAAGAAGGCGTTTGCCAACGCTGCCGTTACGCAGTTCGGAAGTGGCTGGGCCTGGCTTGTTCTGGATGGCGACAAGCTCAGAATTGTGAAGACGCCCAACGCAGAAACTCCCTTGACAGCAGGTGTGAAACCACTTTTGACTGTTGATGTGTGGGAACATGCGTACTATCTGGACTATCAGAATCGCCGGGCCGACTATGTTAACGCAGTGCTCGACAAGCTTATCAACTGGGAATTTGCTCTGCAGAATGCCAGCTAAAAATAGTTCTGCGTATCATTGCAATCAGCAATTTTTATGTTTTACTCAGGTATGTGCTTCATACATCCAGCTGTTAAAAAAGGAGAGAATTATGGATAAAATTAAACTGTTTCTGTTTGTCATGCTGGCCATCGTTTTGACGGCTTCGCTTGGATTTGCCGCTGAAAAGAGCTTCAGCGCCAAACTTTCCGGGAAAGATTCAACACCAGTCGTCAAGACAAAGGCCCATGGGAAGGCAGAATTCAAGCTGAGTAAGGATGGCAAAGAGCTGAAATTCAAGCTGGCGGTCAAAGATATCGAGAACGTTACCGCTGCCCATATTCATATGGGTAAAAAAGGTGTAAACGGTCCACCCCTGGCAGGTCTTTATGCCGGTCCAAAAAAGGAAGGGAAATTCAGCGGCACACTTGCCGAGGGAACGATAATGGAAAAAGACTTGGTGGGTGAACTTCAGGGAAAATCGCTGGATGAGCTGGTAAAGCTCTTCAAATCAGGCAGCACCTATGTGAATGTTCACACCGACATCAATCTCGATGGGGAAATCCGTGGACAGATCAAGTAAAAACTCTTGATTCTCCGATACCCAGCAATGGACTGTCTACGCAGTCCATTGCTGGGTATCGCAAACAAATGAAAGGAAAATTTATGAAGAAACCAATTGGAACAATTTTGGCGGTTCTTACAGTCGTATGCGCGGTTCTCGGCGGATGCAAAAAAGCAACCCATGAGAAAACCGAGGTGCCACAGGCTGCACCAGCTTCTCCGGAGCAGGCGAAGACAGGTGAGGCCCTGTTCAATCAGAACTGCGCCGCATGCCACCCCAATGGCGGCAATGCCATTAAAGCAGAAAAAACCCTGCAGGGAAAAGATTTAACGGCGAACAACATCATGAAACCTGAGGATATCGTAAAAATAATGCGCAATCCCGGACCGGGGATGACCAAGTTCGACAATGCAACCGTTTCCGATAAAGATGCAACGGCTATTGCCGAATATGTCTTGAACGCTTTCAAGTAAGGGTAAGGCAGGGAATATACAACCCTGCCCCTCTCTCGATCGTTGTATCTGGAATAGAGCTTCTTTATGGCGAGCGTTTCAAAATGGGGGCTGGACCCTGCGTGGAACACACCAGCTGCTGTAAGCGGGGTTAAAATCCAGCGGAACGACAACGTAAGCCAACGAAAATCAAGGTCGATTTGGTGTGTAAATAATCAATTTGTAGACATAAGCGGACGATAAAATATCCATGAATCAATATCAATGTCACCATTTAATATTGATTTTGAGGTTCTGATTTTAACCAATTGCGGTCAGACCCCTCTGAGGGGCCAGCAATGCTATGCCCCCGCTTTGCGGGGGCATAGTTACTCAATTGATCTGTTTTTAGTTGGACATAAAGATTCTCTATGCAGCAGATGCTTGAAACATTCCCGCTTATCGTCTACACCATCGCGGCAGTGTGCGTTATCGGAGTATTGTTGACTGCAGCTTGGTGGCTGCCTCTGCGTTGATTGTACTGCTTGGATTGTTTCCGTCGCACCTGCTCGAAATTTTGAAAACACTTGGTTAAACTTTCCTTGGCATGAAACAGGACTCATGGTTATGTCGTCAGCGATGCCAAGGTATTATTATTTCGACACCGGGCTTTGGGAAGAAGTCCCTTTCAACTGACTTAGGTCATCAAGGAGGTACACGAAGGAGATTATCTATGAACGGACAAACACCATTGGCATCACATCAGACGGCATCAATCGACAACCGTATCCGTGGAGCTGTCTGGGGGCAGTTTACCGGTGACGCATTCTGTCTCGGCAGCCACTGGATCTATGATCTGGATGAGCTGAGACGGCGCTTTCCCACTGGACTGCATGGTTTTGATCTTCCGCTGGAGGGGCACTATCACTATGGCAAGCAACCGGGACATCTGACTCATTATGGCGATGCCGCGCTGCTGTTGCTGCAATCCCTGGCTGAGAACGGCGCCTTTGATGCCGTTGACTTCGGCTCGCGTTTTGTCGCCAGGATGGAATCCATTGATTACCATGGCTATCGGGACCACGCTGCCAAGGGCACTGTTGCCAATGCCCTGAGTTTCAGCGCCGCACACCCAGGCGAAGCATACAGCTTTCAGGACGGCGACGACGACGACCAACCGGCAACGGTTACCAGGCTGGCACCGCTGGCAGCACTGTACTATAAGGACGACAACTACCTGGCGATTGTCGAACGGGCAACGCGTGTCTGCCAGAACAACAATCGTGCCGTGGCCTATGCACAAGCGCATGCCCTGATAATGCGGGAGCTGTTTTCAGGTAATGCCCTTCAGGAGTCGTTTGCTGCGGTGGCAACGGCGATGGCCAGTAAAGGCGTGGAAGGAAACGAGGTTGCCGACAAAATACGTCAGGCTATTGCCGCCCAGGACCAGGATGTCACGACGGCGACGCTTGCTTTTGGCCAATCATGTCCGCTGGCATCCAGTTTTCCAGCGGCAATACACTGCTGCCTTCGGCACTCAGGAAGTATTGGCGAAGCGATTAAAGCGACTGCTGAAGCAGGTGGTGACAATGCCGCAAGGGCTGCCATGATCGGGTCATGGCTCGGCTGCCATCACGGCGTTGCAGCGGTTCCGGTCGAGTGGCGCAACCGTTTGACGGCGCAGGATGTTATTACGGTCGCTGTAGAGCGCATTATCACACGTTCTCTGCAACAGAGGTGAAGCTCTCCCCTGGACATACAGACCGCAACCTGAGTTTTCTGTACAGACCGCAGGCAAAATACTAATAAGGAGTAGCAGCGATGAACTCACTTGCAGATAAAACAGCAATCGTAACCGGAGCCAGTTCCGGGATAGGACATGCAACAGCAGTCACCCTTGCGAAAGCTGGTGCATCGGTGGTTCTGTTCGCCAGGCGCAAAGAGAAATTGGAACAGTTCGCCGCCGACATTATTGCCACTGGCGGAAAAGCCCTTGCGGTCGCCGGAGACGCTGGAAGTAGTGATGATATAGACCGGCTACTTGAAACGACGCTGGCGTGGAATGAAGGCGGTTGCAAATTTGATATCGTTGTTGCTAATGCCGGACGTGGACTTGCCGGCGGAATACTCGATTCCGACGAATCGCAATGGCTGGAGCTTTATAAAACCAACGTCCTTGGTGTGACCGCGTTACTGAAACGTGCGGGGCACTACATGGTCCAAAGGAAGTCCGGCGACATTGTCGTCATTGGTTCAGTAGTCGGACGCAACATATCCCCTTTCAGCGGATTCTACGGTTCCAGCAAGTTTGCCGTTGGTGCCTTGACGGAAGCACTACGCCGTGAAGTGGCAGCACATGGGGTTCGCGTTTCTCTTGTGATGCCAGGGATTGTGGAAAGCGAATTTCAAGGAGTCGCTGGCTACGATGAAGAGAACTTTGGAAAATCCGTTGCTCACTTCGGAAAGCTTTTGGAACCCCAGGCAATAGCCGAAAGTATTAACTGGTTACTTGGCTTGCCACCCCACGTGAACGTGAGTGAAATAATGGTCCGTCCCACTGGACAGAGCGCTCCATGATTTTGAAAAAGGAATTGTAACGCCAGTCTACGAATATCATTGTGATGTCTGTAGTCACCAGCTTGAACCTAACGACAGTCAACTTCAACAGACGGAGGATACACCCATGAAAATAGGAATCATTGGAGCAGGCCACATCGGCGGGACTCTGACCCGGCGTTTCGCAGCATTGGGTCACAATGTATTCGTCGCCAACTCACGTGGACCCGAGTCGCTTGCCGATCTGGCTAAAGAAACCGGCGCAACCGCGGTGACGGTCATAGAAGCTGCCCGGGGCAAAGATCTGGTTATCGTAACTATCCCTGAGAAAGCAATCCCAAAGCTGCCGGCAGGTTTGTTCAAGGACGCACCGGACAGTTTGGTTGTTGTAGACACCGGCAACTACTACCCCCGGCAACGAGACGGCCGCATTGAGCCGATTGAGGCTGGCATGGCCGAGAGCCGTTGGGTCGAACAGCAGCTGGGGCACCCGGTGGTCAAGGCATTTAATAACATCTATGCGCTCCACCTGCTGGAAAAGGGGCTGCCGACCGGAACCCCAGGACGCATTGCGCTGCCTGTTGCCGGTGACAGTGTCGCCGCTAAAGACGTGGTGCTGCATCTCATCGAAGAAATCGGTTTCGATGGCGTTGATGCTGGTGTTCTGGACGAATCATGGCGACAACAACCCGGTTCCCCGGTATATGCCGCAGACTTCGACGCCGAAGGTGTAAAGCGTGCTTTGTCCATGGCGAGCAAAGAACGCACTTCGGAATGGCGTGGCACGGCAAACAGTCCTGGCACCATGGATAATCCGGCTTAACTTATCGACATATCAATGCATTCAGGAAATTACGGTCAGGGTTAATCTGTTCTGGTAATTCCTGGCTCGTGTCGCCACGGATTAAAAAATATTTTTAAAAAGGAGAATAACCATGAAAAAATCCCTCGTTGTATTGTTCGCCCTGTCCTTCATTCCGGTAACCGTCCCCGCTGCTAATGTTCCAGTGGCTCCCAATGGGATAGCCTTGTACCAGGATTTTCGTAGCTGGCAGGCAATCGCGCCGTCCTATCGTGAAGATCAAAATGTCATAAAAGTTGTCCTCGGTAACCAGATCGCTGTTAAAGCCATGCGGGACAAGATACGACCTCTTCCCGATGGCACAGTTCTGTCCAAAGTAATCTGGAAAGCCAAGAAACACCCCAAATTTCCGGCGGCAACCGTACCCGATACATTTCTCCAAGTCGAATTCATGGTTAAGGATGCCGCCAAATACAAAACCACGGGTGGCTGGGGCTATGCCCGCTTTGTCGGCAACGACTACAAGCCTTACGGCAAGGATGCAAGCTTTGCCCAGGAATGTGTCGCTTGCCATATGCCGGTGAAGGATAATGATTATCTGTTTACCGATTTCGCTGCCGTACCGTAATGGGGCAAGAGGCATTCCTGAATGACCTGGTTAAACGGCTTAATCCTTGACCTGTCGAACTATTAACAGCCAATTCGTCCACGCTTAACGGCAAGAACTTTGGAGGTACCAATGAAATTTATGAACAAGCAGGCACTCATTGTTGGCGGTAGCAGCGGGATGGGGCTGGAGACCGCCCGGTTACTGGTTAACGAGGGGGCCGCGGTAACTTTGGTTGGACGTAGCCAGGAAAAACTGGATCGCGCCCGTGAATCCTGTAGCGGCGGCGGTGAGGTTTCTACTTTCAGTTGTGATCTGATGCGCCAGGAAGAAGTTGAAAGATTGATCAACTACGTGAAGCACGAGATGAACGAGGTGAATTGTCTTGTGAACGCCGCTGGCGTGTTTTCCCCGAAACCTTTCCTGGAGCACACGCAAGCAGATTACGACGCCTACATGGAGCTTAATCGAGCAACCTTCTTTGTAACACAGCAGGTTGCGCGGAAAATGGTCACCAACGGCGGCGGGGCTATCGTAAATATCGGTTCAATGTGGGCGCATCAAGCCATCAAGGCGACGCCTTCATCGGCCTACTCTATGGCCAAGGCAGGGCTTCATGCCATGACACAACACCTGGCGATGGAACTGGCAGGCAAGGGCATTCGAGTCAACGCGGTCGCACCGGCAGTTGTGGAGACGCCTATCTATGGCTCCTTTATCGAACCCGCCGCAATTCACGAGACCCTGCAAGGGTTCAACGCATTTCACCCAATCGGGCGGATCGGAACTCCTAGTGATGTGGCAGCTGTGATCGTGTTTTTACTTTCAGCTGAAGCAAGTTGGGTAACCGGGGCAATCTGGAATGTTGACGGCGGAGTAATGGCTGGTCGCAACCAGTAGTTGGCGATTAGCGGCGCTGTCGCGGCTGTTGAACACCACCATCACCATGAACGCGCAACTGATGCCGTAGACCTTTTTTCTTTGTCTGTAGATAGAACGAGAGGAGACCATAACAATGAATCAAATCAAGAATTCCAATCGCACAATTGTACTTAATTCACGCCCCATCGGTGCTCCAACAACCAGCAATTTCCGTCTTGAAGAAACACCGGTACCGGTTGCCTCAGCCGGGCAGCTGCTGTTACGCACCATGTACCTTTCACTTGACCCGTACATGCGTGGCCGCATGAGCGACGAGACGTCATATGCGCCACCGGTGGCAGTAGGCGACATGATGGTCGGCGGTACGGTTTCCCGCGTCGAAATATCACTTCATCCCGATTATCTGGTTGGCGACCTGGTTCTCGGTTATTGCGGCTGGCAGGAGTACGCTCTCTCCGATGGCAGCGGCCTTACCAAGCTGGCGGCTGATTTTTCGCATCCTTCTTATGCGTTGGGCATACTTGGCATGCCTGGGTTTACCGCATATATGGGTTTGCTGGACATTGGCAAACCGAAGGCTGGCGAGACGGTCGTGGTCGCAGCAGCAACCGGAGCCGTGGGCTCGGTGGTCGGACAGATCGCCAAAATCAAAGGGTGTCGCGTTGTCGGCATCGCCGGTGGCGCGGACAAATGTCGCTATGCTGTTGAAGAACTGGGCTTTGATGTCTGTATCGATCACCGCGGCACTGATCTGCCGCAACGCCTGGCAACCGCCTGCCCGAAAGGTATTGATGTATATTTCGAAAGCGTTGGCGGAGCCGTTTTCGACGCCGTTTTACCGCTCCTCAACGTAAGTGCCCGAGTGCCGGTATGTGGGCTGATCGCCCACTATAACGCCACTGGCCTCCCGCAAGGACCAAACCGTCTCCCCCTCTTGATGCGGACGATCTTGACCAAGCGAATCACCATGAAGGGTTTTATCATCTTCGATGATTATGGTGACCACTTTGGTGAGTTTTCCGAGAAGATGTCTGTGTGGGTCAGGGAAGGGAGTATCAAATTTCGGGAAGACATTGTCAATGGTCTTGAAAATGCACCCCAAGCATTCATCGGCCTGCTTGAAGGTAAGAATTTCGGCAAACTCATGGTTCGTGTTACCAGCGACTAACAAACACACCTCAGTGAAAAGTGCTGCAGATCCAGATGCAGCAAAGACATGGAGAGAGCATCTCATCTGGATACAGGGTTGCAATGACGTTATCGGAGGGTGGAATGTCGCTTCCAATTAAAATGAACTACATCGATCATGGCGAGGGCGGTCCCGCTTCGTGTCTACGAATCCAGCAGTGCTTAGTACCGGAGCCCAAAAGCGGCGAGGTGTTGATCGAAGTCGCCTATGCCGGGGTGAACCGGCCTGACATCATGCAACGCGCCGGGTTATACCCTCCACCTCCGGACGCCTCGCCGGTCCTGGGCCTGGAAGTATCGGGCACGGTGGTCGCCAAGGCGGAAGATGTTACCCGCTTTACTATCGGTGACCAGGTATGCGCCCTTACCTCCGGAGGTGGCTATGCGGAGTATTGTGCTGCGCCGGCAGGCCAATGTCTGCCTATTCCCGCAGGGCTGAGTCTGGTTGAAGCGGCGGCCCTCCCTGAAAACTATTTTACGGTCTGGACGAACGTCTTCGATCGCGGCCGCCTGCAATCCGGAGAAGTTTTTCTTGTGCATGGAGGTAGCGGTGGCATCGGCACCACGGCTATCCAGCTTGCCAAAGCCTTCGGCGCCCGCGTGTTTACGACAGTCGGCAATGCCGAAAAGATCGAGGCGGTCAAGAAAATAGGCGCCGATAGTGCCTTTGACTATAAAAAAGAGGACTGGGTCGAAGAGATATCAAGGCTTACCGGGGGGCAAGGGGTGAACTGCATCCTCGACATGGTGGGCGGGACCTACATCCAGAAAAACCTTCTTGCACTTGCGCAGGAAGGACGCCTGGTCCAGATCGCCTTTCAGCAGGGGGCACACGTCGACCTCGATTGCATGCCGATCCTGGTTAAGCGCCTGACGTTCACCGGCTCGACATTACGACCGCGATCAATTGACGAAAAGGCGGCCATCGCGCAGGCCCTGTTTGACAGAGTCTGGCCTCTCCTTGAGGCGGGTAAAATCCGCCCGATCATTCACGCCACTATTCCCCTTGACGATGCCAGGATGGCCCACGAGTTGATGGAGACAGCAGCCCATATTGGCAAGATTATGCTCAAGGTACAGGAGGCTGGCCCTTGAATCCATTGTCAGGCGTGCAGAAATGGTATTCTATTGACGCGGTTGGGTACACCGACTCTACCAGGTTCGATGAACCGGGCGGGAAGTTGTGAAAAAGAAGACATTATTATGCCAACAAAAGATACGAGAAAAACCATGATGGATCGCACCGCACTGGTGGTCGGCGTCACCGGTATGGCCGGTACAACACAGCCCAGGCTCTGCTCGCGGACGGATGGCGCGTGATCGGCCTCTCCCGTGCGCGCGCTATGAGATCCCCGGTGTCGAGGGGGTATACGGCAATGTTCTCGACGTCGATTCCGTGGAGTCCGCGATCGCGGGCAAGGGTGTCACGCACCTCTTCTTTACGACGTGGTCGCGTCAGGACAGTGAGGCGGAGAACTGCCAAATCAATGGTGCGATGCTGTCGAATACTCTCAAGGCGATCCGTCGGACAACGAAGCTCCGCCACGCCGTGTGGTCAGCCACCGAACCCGTCGCGTGGCAGAGGGCCTGGGTATGGAGGCTGCCGAGTACCCCGGTGTACCTAACCCGCTCGAGAGCCGACTGGGTCACGCGGACGAGATTTGGGCTGGCATGGCTGAGAGCCTGTGGGTCGAACAGCAGCTGGGGGCACCCGGTGGTCAAGGCATTTAATAACATTTATGCGCTCCACCTGTTGGAAAAGGGGCGGCCGGCCGGAACCCCGGGACACATTGCGCTGCCTGTTGCCAGTGACAGTGACGTCGCTAAAGGCGTGGTGCTGCGTCTCATCGAAGAAATCGGTTTCGATGGCGTTGATGCTGGTGTCCTGGACGAATCATGGCGGCAACAACCCGGTTCTCCGGTATATACTGCGGACCTCGACGCCGAAGTTGTAAAGCGTGCATTGTCCATGGCGAGCAAAGAACGCACTTCGGAATGGCGTGGCACAGCAAACAGCCCCGGCGCCATGGAGAATCCAGTTTAACTAACTGACATATCAATGTATTTCTGCAATTGCGGCTACATGCGAATCGGCTTCCAACATTGACCCAGCATCGGCGTCCTTGTTGATCCATCTTGACATTGAACTCTTTACATAATCAGTACGTTACGATTTCAAGCGGGTCACGATTCAACACCGATGTCGGGTCAAAACGGAAATTTGATTCACAGGCTTGTTCTTGACAGCCACACATTCACGGCCAGAGGGCCAAATAATTACAAAGGAATTCATATGAATGAAAATACCAAAGCTTATCTGGTTGGCGGTGGCATCGGTTCGCTGGCTGCTGCTGCTTTCATGATCCGTGACGGCGGTATGGCCGGAAACAATATCACTATTTATGAGGCCATGCCTGTCCCAGGCGGTAGCATGGATGGCGGCGGGAATGCCGAAGAAGGCTACACCCTGCGCGGCGGTCGCATGCTCACCACTGACAATTACGAATGCACCTGGGATCTGTTTAAGTCCATTCCTTCGCTTAGGCATCCGGGCCGAAGCGTATATGAAGAAACCATCGCTTTCAATGAAAAGAATATCCCTCATTCCATGGCACGCCTTGTCGATAAAAACCGTTTCAAGCAGGATGTTACGTCGATGGGATTTTCCATGTCAGACAGACTGGAACTGTTGAAGCTCAGCGAGGCAGATGAATCCAAGCTGGGTGCGAGCTGTATTACCGACTGGCTGTCGCCTGATTTCTTCAAGACCACGTTTTGGTACATGTGGGCTACGACATTTGCTTTCCAGCCCTGGCACAGCGCGGTGGAGTTCAAGCGTTATCTTCATCGCTTCATGATGGAATTTGCCCGCATTGAAACCCTTGGCGGTGTCAAGCGCACTATTTACAACCAGTTTGATTCGCTGGTACATCCCCTGATTAGCTGGTTGCATTTGCAAGGTGTGAATGTGCTGATGAATTGCACTGTTACCGACTTCGATCTCAAAAGCGAAGGAGGAAAACTTGCTGTTACAGTTATACATTGCAATCGTAACGGCAGTGACGAGGTTATAACTCTTACCGACGATGATCTGGTGTTTTTCCAGAATGCCTCCATGACCGATGCATCAAGTTTCGGCTCCATGACAACCGCACCGGCACAACTGACCAAACAGGACAGCGGCGGTTGGTCATTATGGGAAAAACTTGCTGAAGGCCATCCCGAATTCGGTAGACCAGCGGCCTTCAATTCCAGTATTCCGGAATCCTGCTGGAAGTCTTTTACTGTAACCCTCAAAGACACCGCCTTCTTCGACAAAATGGAGATATTCACCGGCAATCGCGCTGGAACCGGCGGCCTGGTGACCTTCAAGGATTCCAACTGGTTCATGTCCGTGGTGTTGGCTCATCAGCCGCATTTCGTCGACCAGCCTGAAAGCGTTCAGGTGTTCTGGGGATATGCCCTGCATCCCAGCCGCATAGGCAACTTCGTCCCTAAACCGATGTCAGACTGCAGCGGAGCAGAGATCCTGCAGGAACTTTGCGGACACCTGAACTTTGACATGGAAACAGTGGCAACCGCAAATTGCATTCCTTGCCGCATGCCGTACATCACCAGTATGTTCATGCCGCGTGCAGAAGGTGACAGGCCGCTTCCTGTGCCGCACAATTCCAGGAACCTGGCTTTTATCAGCCAGTTCGTCGAGATTCCGGGTGATACTGTTTTTACGGTTGAGTATTCGGTGCGCGCGGCGCAGATGGCGGTGTATGAATTACTCAAGATCGATCTCGAAGTGCCGCCTGTCCATAGGCATGACCAGTCGTTCAAGGTTAAGCTGGATGCAGTGATCAAGGCTTTCAAATAATGTGTCTGGTCATATTTTAATTTTTTCCGAGCCAGACGCAAAACAAGAGGCGCTTCGCGGAAAAAATAGTTACGACTGCGACAGTGACTTTTGATAACCTTGATAATGGCTGGACCGTCATTGAAAGTCATCTTGAGGTGAGCGCCACGATCCCTGGAGCGGCTCCGGAAATATTTGCCAAGTTGACTCAGGATGCCAAGGCTGGCTGCCCCATTTCACGGTTGTTAAACGCCAACATCACCATGAACGCGAAACTGATGCCGTAAGGTTTTTTTTGGGGTCAGTAGATAGAACGAGAGGAGATTCATTATGCTGAAGACTTCTGCCTACGCGACTGCTTCACCGAAAACCCCGCTGGCTCCGTTTACCATACAACAACGCGAGCCAGGTCCTCACGATGTCCTGATTGATATTCTTTTTTGTGGAGTCTGCCATTCGGATAAGCGGTCTCAATGATCCGCTTTAATTGAACCTCCTAAAAAACCGCAATATTGCGGCCCCTTCGTCAATTGGAGAACAAAACTATGACAACTATACCGAAAAACAGTCCTGCTGCATTGTTAAGCCCGTTCGATATGCGTGGAATCTTGCTGAAAAACAGGGTTGTCATGTCCCCTTTGACGCGATCGAGGGCCGGCACGGAACGCATGGCAAACGCATTGATGGCCGAGTACTATTCCCAGAGGGCTTCCGTCGGGTTGATCATCACTGAGGCAACGGTGGTTTCGAGTCAAGCTATCGGCTGGCTGAACAGTCCGGGAATCTATACCGATGAGCAATCCGAGGCCTGGAAGATCGTTGTCGACGCGGTGCATGCCAAAGGGGCACCAATCTTTCTGCAGCTATGGCACTGCGGTCGTGCTTCCCATACTTCTTTTCACGAGAAAGAGGGACTACCGGTCGCCCCTTCGGCCATCAAAATGGAGGGGGACGATATTCATACTCCCGCCGGCCTGGTGTCGCATGAAACTCCGCGTGCGCTGGAAACAGTCGAAATACCCGCCATCGTGGAGGATTATCGCCGTGCCGCTAAGCGAGCGCTGAAAGCCAGCTTCGACGGTGTGGAGATACACGCGGCCAACGGTTATCTCATCGATCAATTCCTGCAGTCTAAAACCAATCACCGATCCGACCGCTATGGGGGAACTATGGAGAATCGCTTCCGGTTCCTGAATGAGATCACACAGTCGATTCTAACCGTCTGGCCGGCCGGTCGGGTTGGTGTGCATCTGTCACCGAACGGCAATTTCAATGACATGGGGTCACCTGATTTCCGTGAGACCTTTCTTTATGCGGCACAACAGCTCAACCGGTACAACCTCGCCTACCTCCACATTGTTGATGGCCTTGCGTTCGGTTTTCACCAACTCGGACAACCAATGACCCTGGCAGAATTCCGCACCGCATTCGATGGCCCACTGATCGGGAACTGCGGCTACACGCAGGAAACAGCTGAAGTTACCATTCAGAACCACCATGCAGACATGATCTCATTTGGCCGACCGATCATCAGCAACCCTGATCTGGCGGAACGATTCGCCAATGGCTGGCCCTTGAACCCGCTATCAGACATGCATGGTTGGTATTCTTTTGATGCGGCTGGGTACACCGACTTTTCCAGGTACGATGAACCGGGAGGGAAGTTGTGAAAGCAATTGTGCTGGGGTTCGCTGTCGGCATTGTTTACCGCTAGCGGCGAACCAGTCTGGGCCCGCTACAATCCTCCATTTACCCTCTGGTTTATGCGGAGAAAAGAGATACTGATTCCGGT
>JBBQXT010000021.1:0-29579 GCA_038209415.1 Geobacterales bacterium | reverse complement strand
GCAAGCACGGTTCTGAGAGGGGCCGGGGCCAACAGAAACTATTGCTGATAATAGCGTGAAACTGTCGGGGAAACCAGACTGTAACGAAGGCGCTGATTCATTGATAATTATGGAGAAACCGGTCTACTCGACTAAATTCATGGCTGTAAAATAAATCTATCCCACTTTTTTTGTGGCTGGCAAGGAAAGTCTGTGAAGAAAGTGCCGGGAACCTGTCACATAAAACCCAACCTTTCATTTACTATATTGAGTGACCTCAAGGTATCCCAGCGAGACCACAGTATTCAAGATTATCGCTCAATATCGGAGCTAATGAAGTTATATCTTTTGGGGAGGCGGTTTGTCATTAAGGCCGGACTTATTTCCCGGACGGAATGATTTTCTTAATGCCATGCACATAGTCATTGGATATTGACTTCAGGTTACTCTTGACTTGGCCTTGGGAGTATGACTGATACAGGTACCACGCTCCGATAAGAGCCAACAACAACATGATGATGCCAATGATGCCACCACGCTGGTTTTGCAGGGGCCTAGCCAAGTTTTTAGACGTATTGTCGCTGTTCACGGATGTACTCCTTTTGGCAAATATTCACAATCGGCGGTCATTAGCCAGCCAAACTCCCGACCAGTGTTGTCATCTTATAGCACTGTGCAATAGGGGACAATAGGATTCTGTCTGTTTTTTGGGTAGGAAATATCGCCAGTTTCAAATGGAATGTATGGTCTGCATCAAGGTGGCGTAGGAGATCTCGATGCAACAGCATTGAATTTGAAGGCGGTCAATTTGGCACGGCCTGACGGAGCTGTTCTCGTCCAGCACGGCTAATAAATTGCGCCGCGAGCCGTAACGTGCTATATATGAAACACATCTGAACCACAGGGTCCACCCCTGTGGTTTTTGTTTTTCGAGATAAACAGAACAAGGAGTCGAATCAAATGTCTTTTGAATCTCTCGGCCTGCGCGCCGAACTGCTGAGTGCGATTGCCGCCCAGGGTTATACCACGCCGACCCCCATCCAGACCGGGGCCATACCGGTGATTTTCGAGGGGTGCGACCTGCTGGCCGGCGCCCAGACCGGCACCGGCAAGACGGCGGCCTTTGCCCTGCCGATCGTGCAGCGGCTGAGCGAGAAGGTCCCCAGGGAAAAGCGCCGAAAGCCGCGCGCGCTGGTGCTGGTGCCCACCCGCGAGTTGGCGGCCCAGGTCAGCGAACATATCAACAATTATGCCCGGCGCCTTGCGCTGCGCTCCACGATGATCTACGGCGGGGTGACCATCCAGGCCCAGATCGAACGGCTGCACCGCGGTGTCGATATCGTGGTGGCTACGCCGGGGCGGCTGCTGGACCATGCCGAACGGGGCACCATCGATCTTTCCCGGATACAGTTCCTGGTGCTGGATGAGGCCGACCGCATGCTTGATCTGGGGTTTATCGACGACATAAAGAAGGTGGCCGAGTATCTGCCGCCCAAACGCCAGACCCTGCTCTTTTCGGCAACCTATCCCCAGAGCATCAAGCAACTGGCCGATGAACTGCTGGATCACCCGCGACGAATCGAGGTGGCGCGCCCCAATATCGCCGCCGATGCGGTGACCCAGGCGATCTATGAGGTGGAGCGAAGCCGCAAGCGGGAAATGATCTCGTTCCTGATCCGCCAGGGGGGCTGGAACCAGGTGCTGGTTTTTTGCCGCACCCGCTACGGCGCGGACAAGTTGACTGAAGAACTGCTCTACGACAAGATCAAGGCGGCTGCCATCCACAGCAACAAGAGCCAGTCGATCCGGACACGGACCCTGGCGGATTTCAAGCGGGGTGATGTGCGCGTGCTGGTGGCGACCGATGTGGCCGCGCGCGGGCTGGACATCGAGCGCCTGCCGCATGTGGTCAATTACGACCTGCCCCAGGTCCCCGAAGACTATGTGCATCGCATCGGCCGCACCGGCCGGGCCGGAGAGAACGGGGTGGCCCTCTCGCTGGTCTCCCCTGAAGAAAAGCCGCTGCTGGTGGCGATTGAGAAACTGCTCACCTATGCCGTACCGCGCCAGATGCTGGAGGAATTCCCTCAAGTAGCGGCCCGACGGAGTACGCGGATCAAGGAACTCAAGCAGGCCGTTAATGCACCCAAGAAGAAAAAGCTGCAGGAAAAGCAGGCCAAGGCACCGGCTGCGGCCGCGAAGCCCCGCAAGGGAAAACCTGTGTCCGAGCGGCCGGCCCCCAAGTTAGGGCGGCGGGGGAGCAGGTCGTAATTCCAATTCCGGATCAAGGCGCTGTCTGTACACACAATGAAAGGCCTGCGATGATCATCGCGGACCTTTAAAACTTTTCCTATTTTGTCGGGAATCAGGCTGTATCTATCCAGCCCATTCGTAAACTTCCTATGTTTTCAAAAAGCCTGGTGGAGTGTCCTCGTCCATATTGATCTTCCGTTGTTAACAGAAACTGCTTACTGCAACTTTTACAGCGGTTCTGTTACTCCTTTTACTGCATTGTTCCTGAATAAAGGTAGCGCTACCTTGATTTAACTAGAACCATTCCAGTCCGAAAAAGCAGTCTTTTTTTATTTTTTTTACCAGCGTATAGTAATTTAGTTTTGTCGTTACAGGGTATCCCGTCTGCGCCACGCACCATTCACACGGCGGCCAATCGGTCGCCGTTTTTCAATACAGATTGTCCCCCTGATAAATCCGCTAGCGTGCAGCAATCGTTAGAATTTTCCCCAATGACCAGGAGGTCGCGATGAATACACGCAGGATCACCTTCCCCAATCAACGGGGTGAGCAGCTGGCCGCCCGGTTGGAACTACCCGGGGACGAACCGCCGCTGGCCTACGCCCTGTTCGCCCACTGCTTCACCTGCTCCAAGGATCTCACGGCAGCGGTGCATATCTCCCGCGCCCTGAGCAGCAGGCGTATCGCCGTGCTGCGCTTCGACTTTACCGGACTGGGGGAGAGCGAGGGGGAGTTCGCCGCAACGACCTTTTCCTCGGAAGTGAGCGACCTGGTGGTGGCGGCCCGTTTTCTGGAGCGCGAGTATCAGGCGCCCCGGCTGCTGATCGGCCATTCACTGGGGGGAGCGGCCGTGCTGGCGGCGGCTGCGGCGATTCACTCCACCGCGGCGGTGGTCACGATCGCTGCCCCGTTCAATCCCGCCCATCTGCGTGACCTGCTGGGTGTGTCGGCGGAGCAGATCGAGCAGGATGGCCAGGCCAGCGTCGTCATCGAAGGGCGCAGCTTCACCATCCGCAAGAGCCTGCTGGACGATCTGGCGGCCCAGGATCCGGCCGAGACTCTGCACCGTCTCCAGGTGGCGCTGCTGGTGATGCACTCCCCCCGCGACCGGGTGGTGCCCATCGACAACGCCGGGGATATCTACCGGGCCGCCCACCATCCCAAGAGCTTCGTGTCTCTGGATCCAGCCGATCATCTGTTGTCCGCCCCCCGTGATTCCCGCTATGCCGGCGAGGTGATCGCCACCTGGGCCGGTCGCTACCTGGAGCTTGATCAGGCAGCGGAACCTGCTACTGTCCCGCCGGTGGTGATCGACAACCGGGTGACGGCCCGCACCGGGGGGGACGAATTCCGCACCGACCTGTTTGCCAACGGCTTCCCCCTGGTGGCCGACGAGCCGCTGGAGTTCGGTGGCAGCAACGAGGGGCCCAGCCCCTACGAGTTTCTGTTAGCCGCGCTCGGCGCCTGCACCGGCATGACGGTCGGCATGTATGCCCGCAACAAGCGCTGGCCGCTGGAGGAGGTGGTGGTGCGCCTCTCCCATGACAAGGTCCACGCCGAAGATTGTAAAGACTGCGATGACAATGACCGTCGGGTCGATCGCTTCGAACGGGAACTGGAACTGCGCGGCGAGCTGGATGAGACGCAGCGGCAACGCCTGCTGGAGATGGCAGCGCGCTGCCCGGTGCATCGCACCCTGACGGAAGGGGTGCGGATCGAGACCACCCTGCGGCCGGTTCAATGACATTCTGCCATGCCGTCGTGGCGTTACATCCGACCTTGAACAGTTACGCACGATCCTTTATACTCACCCGAAACATACATCAAAACTGCTGGAGATCTGAATATGGAACTTGATCAGGACCTGCTGCGCAATCTGCTCAGCAAACGAAGAGAAGAAATTGAAAAAAGCGTAGAGGGGACCGGCTATCTGGCTAGAACGATTATCGGCGTCGGCACCTTTCTGCTCGATAACGATTTGGACCTCGACCTGCTCTCCGCCAGACAACGTGGCACTTTTGACAGATTTATTCTGCCGCTGCTGGATAAGTCCCGCCGGTAACCGGTCTTGGGAATTCCAGACGCAGCATGCTACTACACAGGCGGCCACTGGGATCACCCTATTGTACGTAGGCAAGAATAAAAACCGCATCAGTTCCAAAGGAGTGGTATAGTGTTTAAGCAAATGTGCATCAATAACCGTACGTGATAAGGAGCAAAAGTCATGAGTAAAGGCGTGGACAGTAAGAAAGCAACTAAAAAAGACCCGGCCAAAACCCCGAAGGAAAAAAAAGCTGATAAAAAGATCAAAAAAGCAGAAAAGAAATAATACACAAGAGAGTTAATGGGGGCGGGGCAGACAGGGCGATGCCGTGACTGTGACTGACTGCGTTGAACCATCCGGCCGGAGTTTCGGTGGGAAGGCGCAGGGGCCGGCCTCGACGTCGGTAAGTAGAGAATTAAAAGGCGGCCGTTTTGCCGCCTTTTGAATATTAACCTACTTCACTCTGTCAGCACTTCGACTGGCAGGTGTGGGGATTCTTTAAATGGTGACCAAATAGCTACTGAGGCCTGTCAAATCCCAGACCAGTGGCATTGCTGCCGTCGTGAACGGCTAATGAATTGCTCCGCGAGCCGTAACGTGCTATATCTGGCACGCGTCTGAACCACAGGGACAAACCCTGTGGTTTTTTTGTGGACGCAGAATGAGAGAACACGCCATGAACTCGAAAGCATTCGCAGCACTGCACCTGAAAGCCCCCATGCTCAAGAACCTGGCCTCCCTCGGCTATGCCGAGATGACCCCGGTTCAGGCCCACAGCCTGCCGCTGATCCTGGCCGGCAAGGATGTGATCGCCAAGGCCAAGACCGGCAGCGGCAAGACCGCGGCCTTTGGCATCGGCCTGCTGACTAATCTGGAAGTTGCATCCACGCGGGTGCAGGCTCTGGTGCTCTGCCCAACCCGCGAATTGGCCGACCAGGTCAGCAAGGAGCTGCGCCGCCTGGCCCGTTTTACCGACAACATCAGGATTCTGACGCTCTGCGGCGGGGTCCCCTTCGGTCCCCAACTAGGTTCCCTGGAGCATGGCGCCCATGTGGTGGTCGGAACCCCCGGCCGCCTGCTGGACCACCTGCGGCGAGGGAGTCTCGACCTGTCCGCTTTGTGCACCCTGGTGCTGGACGAGGCCGACCGCATGCTTGATATGGGTTTTCAGGAGGAGATCGCTACCCTGATTGCCTCCGTCCCGTCCAAACGGCAGACCCTGCTGTTTTCCGCCACGTACCCGGAGTCGATTATTGCCATGAGCGCCGCGATCCAGCACGAGCCGATGGAGGTCTGTGTGGACGAGACCCATGACGAGGGCTCCATAGAACAGGTCTTCTACGAGGTGGACCACGAGCTGAGGAGCGAGGCAGTAGCGCGCATCCTTGGCCACTATCGCCCGGAGTCGACCCTGGTCTTTTGCAACACCAAACTGGAATGCCAGGATCTGGCCGATGCCCTGCTGGTTCAGGGCTTCGCGGCGCTGGCCATCCATGGCGACCTGGAACAGCGGGAGCGCGACCAGGTGCTGGTCCTGTTTGCCAACCGGAGCGCCTCTGTGCTGGTGGCTACCGATGTAGCCGCCCGCGGGCTGGACATCAAGGAACTTCCGGTGGTTGTAAATTACCAACTTTCCCGCAACCCGGAGATACATACCCACCGTATCGGACGTACCGGCCGTGCCGGGGGGCAGGGGTTGGCCGTAAGTCTGGTGACGCCCCGGGAAACCCGCCTGATCGGCGCCATTGAAGATGCACTGGGGTGTTCGATTGCCCGTGCTGACCTTGCTACGCTTTCCGTGCCACCGGGCCGGCCACCGGCGCCACCTATGGTAACGCTCTGCATCGATGGTGGTCGCAAGAACAAGCTGCGCCCCGGAGATGTTCTGGGCTGCCTGACCGGCGAAGGAGGCATTGCCGGGAGCGAGGTTGGCAGGATCGATGTCTTCGATTTTCATACCTACGTGGCCATCGCGCGACAGAGCGTCGAACAGGCTCTGGCCTGTCTGGGGCGAAACAGGATCAAGGGGCGCTTCTTCAGAGTGCGGAGAACGGAGTGACCAGTTCGGGAATCCAGACGATCCGGAGACAACATGATTAATTGAAAAGGCGGCCGTTTGGTCGCCTTTTTTCGCCAAACGCGCGGGGTTATGGGCCGGTTGACAGAGTTCACCCCGGCAGGTATCATGAACACACAAACGGGAAATCCAGGCAAAAAGGGGTATATATGAGTTCAGAAGCCGCAGCACTGAACAGTGAGGAGGTCTTGACGCCACACGACACACGCTACCTGTTTGTCCTGCCGTTTTCGACGGACTATGCACTGGCGCGGCGCTTTCTGGCCACTGACCGGGATATCGTCGGTAACATCCGCTTCGGCAAGCTTCTCGAAACGCTCGACAAGGTGGCCGAGAATACCGCTCTGGCCTACGTCAACCGCTTCTATCCCGACGCCAGGGTAGTCACGGCCGCCATTGACAGCGTGGTGGTTCGGCATCCGGCCGACACGAATCACGACCTGGTCTTTTCGGCGCAAATCAACCATGTGGGGAAATCATCCCTGGAGGTCGGTATCCGCATCGAACACCTCGGCCCGGGGGCGGGGCACGTGGCAACCGCCTACTTCACCATGGTGGCGCGCTCGACTGAGGCGGGCGTGGGGCGGAGCCTGACCCTACCGCAGCTAAACTACGTGCTGGATATTGAAAAGAGACGCTACGACAAGGCCAACCAGCGCCGGCAGGCTTACCGCGACAGCCTGGCCAAGGCCGAGGAGATGCCGTCCCTCGACGAATACCTGCTGCTCAAAAACCTGCACAAGCAGCATGAGGCCGAAGGGTTCAACGGCATCCGGGCCAGCGAGCTCGTTCTACAATCGACGCAGCGCGCCTACCCCGAACAGGAGAATGTACCGAAAACAGTGTTCGGCGGGTATCTTATCAGGAGGGCCTACGAGCTTGCTGCGATGGCTGCGGAGATGGTCGCCCCGGACCGGGTCGTGCCGTTCCAGGTGAACCGGATCAATTTCAACCAGCCGGTGCTGCTGGGCGACCGGTTGAAATTCAACGCGCGGGTTGTCTACACCGGCCGGACAACCATCACCGTGCAGTCGGACATTGAGCGCTTCGGCCGGATTGACGGCGACAAGGCCCTATCCAACTCCTGCCTTTTCACCTTCAGGAACGTCGACACTGATATGCAGCCGCAGCCGGTACCGTTTATCTGTCCCGTTACCTATGCTGAGGACGCCCGCTTTCTGAGCGCCTATCGCCAGCGGACAGACTGAGTCTTGCCGCAGCTGCCCAGGGTGTCGAACCATGTGGTAACGGTTCTGTCCCGAACGACAAAAGCCCGCGTTGAGCGGGCTTTTGTCGTTTTTGGAGTCAGAGTGGGAAAGAGGGACCGCTCAGTGGGTGTCATTCATCCGCAGCGGAGCAGCTTTATCGAATCTTTGAACAGAACTGTTATCTTGTTTGGAGGAAGGACGGTCTTCACGATGCCGAGTCCGAAATGGGAGTGCAGCAGCAGAGCCTTTACGCGGTAAGTTCTGTTCATATCGTAGGGGATTGCCCGCTCCGGGTCCATGTCCGGCTGCAGCGCGGCCCACTCTTCACGGGCAGCGGCTTCAGGATCGACTCTTGCCTTACGTGCAGCTGCCACTTTTGTCTTTGCCGTTTTGGCGGCAGCAGGCTCTTTGACGGCCTTCGGCGGATGATAGGCGTGTGTGCCGTGACAGGTATCGCACTCTACGCGCACAATCTTCGTACCGACCATGGCGACAATCGTATGATTCAATACCGCGCGACAGCGGGTACACTTGGTTTCGATAAAACTTCCTGCTGATAGAGGCTTGTTCAAAATATTCTCCTTGGGGATTTCCAGTTGTTTCGCAGCGTCAGTCAGTTTCAGGTCATACTGGTCGCACGTTGACTCGCTCAGGGTGACAAAAAACCACAGTGACGGCCCTGTAGTTTAGGTGCTGGCGAGAATACCATGTTATCCCTGTCGTAGCAAACAATCCTTGCAAGGACAGCCACTGAAATACCTGCGGAAACCCTGTGGGGCCGGAAACTGCTGTTTGGAGTTTCACCGTGAGGCGCTGATCGCCGGCGGTGCCCGTTGGCGGAATCAGGTGGTCTTGAAACAAAAAAGCCCCGGGTTTTGCCCGGGGCTTTTGAGGTCTGTTTGAGACGGTGTTAGGCTCTGGTCACGTTCGCGGCCTGAAGCCCTTTCGGACCCTTGGTTACTTCAAACGTCACCTTATCGCCCTCAACAAGCGATTTGAATCCGTCGCCTGAGATGGCGGAGAAATGACAAAAAACATCTTCGCCATTTTCCTGCTCGAGAAAACCAAAACCCTTGCTGTCGTTAAACCATTTTACTGTTCCGTTTACCATGTTTACACGTTCTCCTGATGCTGTTCTTTAATTTTATCCGGAAAATTTCCAGAATTAAATCCATAATAACAGCATTATGTGCATGAAGTCAATCGGTAAATAATCTAAAAATTAGTCCGGTAAATTTAGCTATGCTGATGAGATATGAAATTTGTATAGAAATACATTCTGTCAACGCAAGGGCTTGTATATGCAGTAATCCGGTTAAATAAGTCGCTAACCGGCCTATATAAGTATCCAGTGATGAAGAAATTCAATAAAAAGTGCTGAGTATCCTTGCTTATATACCGGCATTGTTGTATTATAAAAAAAATAAATAAATCTGAATCGGCAACACGATGCAGTGTGTCATCAATGGGAAGTGATCGGGCTGATATGAAAGTAGTGCTGACAGCCCTACAAAAAGAAAGCGGTGTAAATCGAATGGTACTTAAGACCGGCAACATTGTAAGTCATTCAGGCGCGCTCGAATGGGGCGCTGGTAAAGTTTTGCTGGTGACGTCCACCTTGGCGACGATACAGTTCAGCGACGGCAAAAGCAGGAAGATTGCGGCGTCTCACTTCGCCATCCTGCAACCGGCTCCGGCGTCTTCCTACACTCACCCGGCAGAGGCTAGCCCTGTGGTAAAGACTGCTAGGGCGCCCAGAGTCGCCAAAAAGAAGAAAGCAATCGAGGAACAGGTTGTCTGATCAAAGGCGTATGTGCCGGGAGATCCGACGGCAATATACGTGATTCAAGAGGCGGCCAATCGGCCGCCTTTGCTGTTTCAAACGCCTCATTTTTATGAACTCTTTCTTCAAGGTAGTTGCCCCTTCTCTCGTCTGTTATTCTTCCTTTATGACCGTAACAGGCCTAAAATTAAAATACAAAGAGTAAACTCCGCTTATGTAACCCGACCGGACACAGGAGGTTGCCATGTCTGACACAAGCATTCGGGACCGCGCGGCCGGCGCCATCATGGGCGCCTTTATCGGCGATGCCATGGGACTGGGACCGCACTGGTACTACGACCTGTCCGAACTGCATCGCGACTACGGCGAGTGGATCACAGATTACACCGACCCCAAACCCGGCCGTTACCACGCCGGACTCAAGGCCGGCCAGCTCTCCCAGGCCGGTTTTATCTTCAAGCTCCTGCTCTCGTCGCTGGTCGAGCGGGGTGGGTATGATGAGGCCGACTTCTGCCGCCGGATGGATGAAGAACTTCTGCCGCTTCTGGACGGTACCCCGATCAGCGGTCCGGGCGGTTATACCAGCCAGTCGATCCGCGAGTTGTGGCGGCGGAGAGTGCAGCAGAAGCTCCCCTGGGGACAGACCGGCGGTCATGCCGACGATACGGAGGCCATTGAGCGCACCTTGGCCCTGGGGGTGCGCTATGCCCGCAACCCCGCGCAACTGGCCGCCGCCATAGCCGGAAATACGGTGCTGACCCAGATCGACAATACCGTCGTCTCCATGACCGTGGCTTATGGCGCTGTGCTGGGGATGCTGGTGCAGGGGCACACACTGAACGAGCATCTGTCGGGCAAGCTGATGCGGCTGGTCAATAAGGGTGAGCTCCCCTTTCACCACATTACCAGCGACAACCTGCAGCCGCCCCGTCCCGGCGATCCTGACCCGCCCCGGGCCGGTTTTTTTGCCTCGCCGGATGCCCTGTTGACCCCCTCTTATATGGCCTCCGCCGCCGTTGACCCCGACATCTGCATCGAACCGGCCTGGAAGGTGTCGATCGTCTACGGCATGCCTTGCGCCATCTATCACCAGCTGCCGGCGGCCTACTATCTGGCGGCACGCTTTCACGACGATTTCGAATCCGCCCTGCTGCATGCTGTCAACGGGGGTGGCCAGAATCAGGCCCGCGCCATGTTGACCGGTGCCCTGGTGGGTGCACAGGTCGGGCTTTCGCGTATTCCGCAGCGTTTTCTGGATGGGCTGGAGGATACCGCCGGTCTGTGCCGGCTAGCCGATGACCTGGCTGCGTACGTTGCGGCATCCGGCTGACAAGTCAAAATATGTAATGAGCAAAGCGGCCAAACGGTCGCCTTTGCTGTTTCTATTGTTGTAATCAGCGTCACATGCTACCTTTCAATCATGAAATTCACCCTCTTGACCCATTTCAAGGAATTCCCCAAACGATCCAATACCGGCCGGGTGGTGCTGGACGTACTGGGGGGCAATGCCGAACAGGTTTGCTGGGATCGGATCAATCCGCCGGCACGGCTGGTGGAGGAGATCGAGGCGGGGGGCGTGGCGCTGATCTATCCCGGCGCCGCCGAAGGGAACAATGATGATCTGACCGGAATCAATCACTTTATCCTGATTGACGGTACCTGGCACGAGGCCCGCAAGATTCACCAACGCAGCCCGTACCTGCAGAATGTCCGCCGAGTCTGCCTCAAGCCGGTCGGGAAGTCCCGTTACACCCTCCGGAAGAACCAGAAAGAGGACTGCCTGTGCACGGCCGAATGCGTGATAGAGATCCTGCGCAGCACGGGTGACAACGCTACGGCAAATCAACTGGAGGAGCGTTTTCTGGCTTTTATCCGCCAGTCGGGCGCGAAACCGAGCCTGCAGGAGGCAGGGCCTATGCTTTCCGGTCATTAATACTCTTCTGTCTCCTGCGCCGCCAGGCGGCTCGGGAGACGAAGAAGCCCCCGGTTGCTGTTAGTACCCAGATCGTGACTGTGACTGCGATTTCGCTGGTGGTGATCATTCCCGGCTCCCCTTTTACTCATACTGTACTGTTTTCAACTTGGCACAGAATCCTCCTGATTACCTTGATGCAGGTCAAGTGGCGGGGATGCTGGTCAGGCTTGACGGCGGATAGCTGCAAGTGATATTTTAGCATACTGAAGAAGGCCGTCATCGGGCGGCCTTTTTCAGTTGTCTGGCTTCCGAGGCGGATTTCAGGCTGCCAGCAGCCCCGTTCAAAAGGATGTCACATGACTAACAATGATATACTGCGCAGGCTCCGCTACGCTTTGAACCTGAATGGTGTCAGCATGGCGGAGATATGTGCGCTGGCCAGGCATGAAATCGGACCTGCCGATGTGTTGAAGCTGCTGAAAAAGGAGGATGAAAACGGTTTCGCGGCCTGTGGCGATACCCTCCTGACCGCCTTCCTGGACGGTCTCATCATCCATAAACGTGGTTCGCGGGATTCTAATACTATGAATGCCCAGGCGGCGGATGGGGCGCTGAACAATAACATGATCATCAGGAAGCTCCGCATTGCCCTGGAGCTGAATGATGCAGATATGCTCGACATATTCAGGCTGGCCGGTGTTTCACTTTCGAAACCGGAGTTGTCAGCCCTGTTTCGCACCGCAGGGCACAGAAATTACAAGGAATGCGGAGATCAGTTGTTACGAAATTTTGTGAGAGGGCTGACGCTCGGGGAGAAAAGATGAAACAGATTGCTAAAAACAGCGTTGTCACCCTCAACTACGAGGTGACAAATCCGGATGGTGACGTCCTTGACGCAGGCGAAGCGCCTCTGAACTACCTCCATGGCGGCTACGACGATATTTTCGCGGCCATTGAAGTTGCACTGCAGGGGAAATCCGTCGGCGTTACGGTGAAGGTGAAGATGCAGCCGGATCAGGCCTATGGCGAATATGATGCCGACCTGGTGCTGATCGAGTCTCTGGATGTCCTGCCGCAACCGCTGGCAATCGGCATGCAGATAGAAGGCGAGCCGGAAGACCCCTCCACAGAGGCCGTCTTCTACCGGGTGACGGATATAGCCGAGGGCAAGGCCGTTCTGGATGGTAATCACCCTCTGGCCGGAATGGCGCTGGTATTCACCGGTACGGTTACGGCGGTCCGCCCGGCACGTCCGGCGGAAATCGAGGCCGGTCAGGCCCGTTGAGGGGTGCTAGGGACGGGTAGCGGGATATATTGGAGATAATCATGAAATAAGGCGGCCAATCGGCCGCCTTATTGTTTTTGGTGTTCTGCCGCACTCTTCAGCGGTCAACAATGGAATTATTTCCCGCAGCACTTCTTGTATTTGAGTCCGCTGCCGCAAGTGCAGGGATCGTTGCGGCCGATCTTGTTGACAAGCACCGGTTTCGGTTTGACCATGGCGCCATCGCTAAAGTACCAGCGTCCGCCATCCATTTTGAACTGCGCATTCTCGTGGTGTTCGCGCTGCTCGCCCTTCTCCAGGAACCGGGCGATGAATTCGACCTCGCCGGTTGCGTCTTCCGCAGTGCCTTTGCTGGTCCCGATTATTTCCAGCCCCTGCCACTCCGAGCTTTCGGCCCATTCCTTTGTTCCGGCGTGGTCATAGCCCTGGCGATGGTCGGGGTGGGTGCTTTCGAAGACAAAATCCAACTCCGCGTTGACATAGGCCGAATAGCGTGCCCGCATAAGCTGTTCTGCTGTTGTGGCGGGCTGCGTGCCGCTGATGACCGGTTGGCAGCAATCGGAATAGGTACAGCCGCTGCCGCAGGGACAAGTTGTCATGGATTATATCTCCTTCAGTTTGATTAGTGGGAGCCGGGAGGGCAGGAACGCCCCCTGGCATGTCACAGGTTCCGTAATAGACAGAAAAACTGCATGTCTCTGCTCTGTGATGTGGTTTTGCCAACTCAGATTCAGGAAGATGACGGAGTGGAATTACCCAAAGGTCTGCCCGGACCGAAGCCGGAACATGCATAACATAAATTGGAGCGCATGTCGAAAAAACATTGACAGGGTCTGCGGCGAAATGATAATGATAATAAAATTCATTATCCGCTAAAGGTTGCCATGATCTTGACTACATTTGTTCGCCTGTATCCGAAGTACTCCCCAAAACTGTCCATACACACATCTGAAGTTTACCAATGATCATAGGCGTCACTGCTATGCAGATTCACGTTCAATAGTCCGGTCCCGTGACTCTTTTTTTAACTCATATCTGATAACTGATAACAATAATTAAAATCACAGGTGGCACGAGGTGCCACCATATCACAGGAGGCAGCAGATGAGGAAAATTGGTTTAGCAACAACAGTCATGGCCGGGGTGTTAGTGTTTGCAGCAACATCCCGCGCGGATTCCATCACGGACCTGCAAAGGCAATTGGATGAGATCAACGGAAAGATCAAGGAACTGCAGACCCAAAAGAAACCCGAAGCCCCCTCCGAGAGCAGCAGCTATATGAAAAGGCTATGGGGCAACACCAGGGTCAGCGGCTACGGTGAACTGGATTATATCTTCACAAAGGAAAACGGCAACGGCAAGGGAGGCAACGCCCTCGATCCGCGTCGGGTTGTGCTCAACGTGACCTCGCAGCTGGCAGACTGGATTGATTTCAACTCTGAGCTGGAATGGGAGCACGGCGGCAGCGACGGCGGTCCTGATGGCAGTATTTCGGTGGAGCAGGCCTACCTTACCTTCAAGCTCAATCCGGCGCTCAATGTCAAGACAGGCGTGATGCTGATGCCGATGGGGGCCATCAATCAGAACCACGAACCGGTGAACTTCTATTCCAGTACCCGCCCGGCTCTGGACACCTTCCTGATCCCGACCACCTGGCAGGAGATGGGGATCGGCATCAGCGGAGCGCTGCATAAGAAGATAGATTATCAGCTGATGGCTTCGCCCGGCCTCGACGGCACCAAGTTCGATGCGGAAAAGGGGATGAGGGAGGGAAGGCAGGGTTTCGGCAAGGACAGCAATCGCAATTTTGCGGTGTCCGGCCGGCTTGACCTGCGTCCCATCGACAACCTGACCACGTCGCTGTCATTCTTCTCGGGCAATTCCGCACCCAGCGGCAGTCCGACGGCCTATACCACTATTGCGGCCTTCGATGGGCGTTATCGTTTCAATGATTTTGAACTGGCCGGAGAATACGTGCACGTCTATCAGGACCGCCCTGATGTATTGAATACCGAGATCGGCAGAAATATGTCGGGCTACTGGGTGGAGGGAGCCTGGCATGCCATGCCGTCGGCCTGGAAAAAAGGCAAGCTGGCACAAGCCGATACCGTGCTCTTTGCACGCTACTCGGAACTCAACACCCAGGAAGGCGGAGCCATAGACCCTGCCAAGACCAGCGGTCGGTTCAAACGGAACTATACAACCGTCGGCGTATCATTCATGCCGATTCCGTCGGTAGCCATCAAGGCGGACTACCAGTTTTTCGGCGACCGCCGGGCCGCCGGCGAGATACCGGTCGATAACGACAAGTTTCAGGTAACGGTAGGATTTGTCTTCTAGGGCTGAAAGCTTTGGATATGGAAGAACGTAAAAAGCGGCCGGAGGATTTGTTCCATCGGTCGCTTTTTTGCGGCCCGGTTCATGCTGAGCACGAAATCGTCCACCTCCCGCCGGAAGCCGAATCTGCCCAGCAGGTTGGCTGTGCCGCGGATCTTCTCGTGCCGCCAAGTATTTTTCTTCTCCGTCCGGCACTAAATTGATGCTATGCTGACCTCATGACAACAACCCATCATCCGTTTCATACGCTTACCCCCGATTTCGTCATGGATGCAATCGAAAGCCAGGGCTACAGTTGTGACTGCCGCACCTTTGCGCTGAACAGTTACGAGAATCGCGTCTACCAGGTCGGCATCCACGACGGGCAGCCGCTGATTGCCAAATTCTATCGCCCCGCCCGCTGGACCGCCGAGCAGATTATTGAAGAGCACCTGTTCTGCTTTGAGTTGGCCGAACACGAACTGCCGGTGGTGGCGCCCATTCGGAATGCCGCCGGCGAGAGCCTCTTTGCCTTCAAGGGATTCCACTTTGCGCTTTACCCGCGTCAGGGGGGACATGCCCCCGAGTTCGATAACCTGGACAACCTGCTGATCCTCGGCCGTATGCTCGGTCGCATTCACTGCATCGGTGCGGTGCGGCCGTTCAGCCACCGCCCGGTTCTGGACAGCAACAGTTTCGGTCGCACCAGTGTCGCCCTGATCAAGGAACGCTTCATTCCCGATGACTACCGGCCCAGCTACGAGGCTGTCACCAGCCAGCTGTTGGATTGCATCGACGAGATCGTGGCCGGTGCCGGCGCGGTCCGCTACATCCGCAGCCATGGCGACTGCCATGCCGGCAACATCCTCTGGCGGGACAATGCCCCGCATTTCGTGGATTTCGACGATGCCCGCATGGCTCCGGCGGTGCAGGACCTGTGGATGATGCTCTCCGGTGATCGCCAGCGCCGGACCGCCCAACTGGATGCGCTGATGGCGGGCTACCGTGAATTCTGCGACTTCGATCCCCGAGAACTGAGGCTGATCGAGGTGCTGCGGGCACTGCGCATGCTGCACTACAGCGCCTGGATCGGCAGCCGCTGGACGGATCCGGCTTTTCCGGTGGCATTCCCCTGGTTCAATACGGTACGCTACTGGGGGGATCATATCCTGGAGCTGCGCGAACAGCTGGCCACGTTGTCCGAACCGGCGCTTGAGCTGGAGTAAAGTGCGTCGTAGCGCAGACATTGCGGTGCGCCCCGATTTGTGATACAAACCCTCGATAGTTTTACCCCTGTAAACTGTTGCCCTTTATTATTCAGAAACGAGGAAAATCATGCCGATGAAGCTGCTGGACGGCAAGAAATGCGCTGAACATCTGGTCGTCGATATATCCCGGAAAGTGGCCGGTTATGTGGAGTCCGGCCTGCGCAAGCCGCACATGACCATTATCCTGGTGGGCACCCATGCCCCCAGCGAGTCGTATGTTAAGTCAAAGATCGTCTCCTGCGAGAAGGCCGGTTTCGAGGGTAACCTGATCCGCTTGCCGGAAGACATCACGGAAGCCGAACTCCTGGCGCGGATCAGTGAGATCAACGATGATCATACGACCGACGGCCTGATCGTTCAGCTCCCGGTACCCAAGCATATCGACCAGCAGAACATCATCAATGCCATTGCACCGGAAAAGGATATCGACGGCTTCCATCCCACCAACTTCGGCCGCATGACCCTGGGGCAGAGGGCCTTCCGGCCGGCCACGGCCTATGGCATCTGCAAGCTGCTGCAGTTCTACGAGATTCCGACCAAGGGCAAGCACTGCGTCGTCATCGGCCGTTCCAACATCGTCGGCAAGCCGATCTCGATCATGCTCTCCAACGACTTTGAGATCGGCAACGCCACCGTGACCCTGACCCACATCGAGACACCTCGCAAGCTGCTGCTGGATGAAACCCGTCGGGCCGACATCGTCATCGTGGCGGTGGGTATCCCCGGTTTTATCACCGAGGACATGGTCAAAGAGGGGGTGGTGCTGATCGATGTCGGCATCAACCGCCTGGAAAACGGCAAGCTCGTCGGCGACGTTGATTTTGAAAACGTCGCCCCGAAGTGTTCCTGGATCACGCCTGTGCCGGGCGGGGTAGGGCGCATGACGGTGGCAGCCCTGATGATCAACACCCTGATGGCCTATCAGAATAACTTCAACCTGGCATGAGAAACACTGCCCTCCGAAAAGTCCTCAGGCACCTGACGGGGGGTGTTTTTATTCTGCTGATGTTGTGTCGTCTGGCTTCCGCCGCTGCGCCGGATGCGGCTGTCGGTGTCGTTGAAAAATTGGGAACCAGGATCCCGCTCGATATCACCTTCCGGGATGAGGCCGGCCGGCCGGTGCGGCTGAGCGAGCTGGTGAGCGGACCGACGATCATCCTGCCGGTCTACTACCGTTGCAGCAATGTCTGCAGTGTTCTGCAGACCCGGATGGCAGGCGCATTGCAGTCTCTGCAGCGTATACCGGTTGCGGAATACCGGGTAATCTCGTTCAGCTTCGACGACCAGGAAACTCCTGAGATGGCCGCCCGCAGTAAACACACCTACCTGTCAGCCATAAAAAAACCCTTCCCTGAGGATGGCTGGCGCTTCCTGACCGGCGACCAGGCCAGTATCCACCGCCTGACCGATGCACTTGGCTACGGCTTCCAGCGCCAGCGCCAGGAGTTCGCCCATCCGGTGGCCAGCATCGTGGTGTCCGGCGACGGCACCATCGTGCGCTACCTGTACGGCGTGACGGTTCTGCCCAAGGACCTGGCGCTGGCCATCACCCAGGCCAAAAGCGGCGTGGCCGGCGCCTCAATCCGCAAGCTGGTGGATTACTGCTTCAGCTATGACCCGGCCGGCAATACCTACGTCTTCAACCTGCTGAAGGTCGGCGCTACGGTGGTGGTCATCTGCGCCGGCAGCTTCCTGGCCTTTCTGCTGCTGGGCGGAAAAAAACGCCAGCCCCGGATTTCGGAGAAATGATGACATCAGAACAACTCCCGCAGACCAGCTTCTGGAACGATACCGGCCGGACCGGCATTACGTCCTGGATCTTCTCCACCGACCACAAGCGCATCGGCCTGCTCTACTTTTATTCCACCTTCAGTTTCTTTCTGGTGGGAGTACTGCTGGGACTGCTGCTGCGTATCGAGCTGATTGCTCCGGGGCGCACGATCATGGGACCCGCCACCTACAACGCCGTCTTCACGGTGCATGGCGTTGTGATGATCTTCCTCTTCATTTTGCCAGCCTTTCCGGGCGCTTTTGGCAACCTGGTCATGCCGATCCAGATCGGCGCCCAGGATGTGGCCTTTCCCCGCTTAAACCTGCTCTCCTGGTGGCTCTACATCATCGGTGCGGCGATAATTCTGACTTCGCTCTTCACCGGTGGCGGCCCGCCCGATACCGGCTGGACCTTCTATGTCCCGTTTAGCGCCCGTACCGGCACCAACGTCACCCTGGCCGTATTCGGTGTTTTTATCATCGGTTTTTCGGGGATTCTGACCGGGGTCAACTTCGTTACCACCATCCACCGCCTGCGGGCCGAGGGGATGACGTGGGGACGCCTGCCGCTTTTCGTCTGGTCCCTGTACGCCACGGCCTGGGTGCAGATTCTGGTCACGCCGATCTTGGCCATCACCTTGGTGTTGATCATGGCTGAACGTGTGCTCGGGACCGGCCTGTTCGATCCGACACGCGGCGGCGATCCGGTCATGTACCAACACCTGTTCTGGATCTATTCCCACCCTGCGGTCTACATCATGATCCTGCCGGCCATGGGAGTGATCTCGGACATCATCCCGGTCTTCTCACGCAAGCCAATCTTCGGTTACAAGATGATCGCCTTTTCCAGCCTGGCCATTGCCGCCGCCGGCTCGCTGGTCTGGGGGCATCACATGTTCACCAGCGGCATGAGCGACACTGCCATCCTGGTCTTTTCGTTTTTAACATTTGTCGTCGCCATTCCCTCAGCCATCAAGGTCTTCAACTGGGTCTCCACCCTCTACCGGGGCTCGATCTCCCTGGAGGCGCCCATGCTCTTTGCACTCTCCTTTATCCTGCTCTTCTCCATCGGCGGGCTGTCGGGGTTGATCCTGGGGGCAGCCGCCACCGACATCCACGTACACGACACCCATTTTGTCGTCGGCCATTTCCATTACGTCATGTTCGGCGGCACCGGCTTTGCCTTTTTTGCCGCCATGCACTACTGGCTGCCCAAATTCTACGGCCGCACCTACGCCGAGAAACCTGCAGTGGTTGGCTGGGCGCTGATGTTCACCGGCTTCAATATCATGTACTTCACCATGCAGGTGCTCGGAATGAAAGGGATGCCACGCCGCTACTACGATTACCTGCCCGAGTTCGCCACCCTCAACTTGGTGGCCACGATCGGCAGCTGGATCCTGGTCTGCGGGCTGATCATCATGCTGGTTAACCTGTTCCGCGGGCTGTTCTGGGGGGCACCATTCGTGGGCAATCCCTGGGGAGGCGCGACCCTGGAGTGGAGCGTTCCGACGCCGCCGCCGACCGAGAATTTCGCCGAGGAACCGGTCGTGACACACGGGCCGTATGATTTCAACGGGACGGGCAGGCCATGACCTACCCGGAGCATAAGGACTACTTCGGCGCCAAGCTCGGCATGTGGTTGTTCCTCTTCACCGAGATTCTGCTCTTCGGCGGGCTGTTCCTGCTCTACGCCGTCTATCTGCGGCGCTACCCGCAGGAGTTCGCCGCCGCCGGCAAACAACTCAACTGGATTATGGGCACGGCCAACACCGCCATCCTGCTGACCAGCAGCCTGTTTGCGGCCATGGCGGTGACCGCCGTGCAGCGCGATGAACTGCGTCGGGCGGTGGGGCTGATCGGGGGCACGATTCTGTGCGCGGCCGGCTTCATGGTTATCAAATACTTCGAGTGGAGCGCCAAGATCGGCCACGGCATCTATCCCGGTTCGGAACACCTCAAGGCCGGAGCGCCGGGGGAATCGGTCTTCTTCAGCCTGTACTTCATGACCACCGGCATCCATGGTCTGCACGTGCTGATCGGCGGGGCTCTCCTGGCCGTGATCGCGGCCAAAATCAGAAGTGGTGCGGTCAACTCCGGTGACTATATTCTGTTGGAGAACGGGGCGCTTTACTGGCACCTGGTGGACCTGATCTGGATCTTTATCTTCCCGCTGTATTATTTGATACTGTGATGGAATGGAGCAGCAGGTCAACAAACAGTAAAATTGCCGGTTCCATTTCATCTGAACCGGCCTGCGTTGGCTATTCATCTGTAGGCCGGAACAAGCGTAGCGGTTCCGGCAGGTCGCTTGAAAACTCGAGATGCCAAATTGGCTTCTCAAGTTGAAAATATGGGGAGTGTCTCGGTTTTCTGAAACGAGCATAACAACGAAACAAGCCAACCGTGATAGACGCAGGAGTGTGTTGATGCCAAAGAAAGATATGAACTTGATCCCAGTCGAAGTAATCAGCAACCGAATTCTGATGATCCGTAGTGAACGGGTAATGCTCGATGCTGATCTGGCTGAACTGTATGGTGTAGAAACCAAGCGACTTAACGAACAGGTGCGTCGCAACCGGGAGCGCTTCCCCGAAGATTTCATGTTCCAGTTGACTGCTGAAGAAAAAACACAGGTGGTCGCAAATTGCGACCACCTCTCCCGTCTCAAATTCTCTCCGACCTTGCCATATGCCTTCACCGAGCATGGCGCCATTATGGCCGCCAGTGTTCTGAACACGCCTCGTGCAGTGGACGTGAGCGTCTACGTTGTAAGAGCCTTTGTCAAACTGAGGGAATTGCTGGCGACGAACAAGGGGCTGGCCGTAAAGCTGGCGGAACTGGAGAGAAAGCTTGAAGGGCATGATACGAGTATCTGTCAGCTTGTAGGAGCAATTCGCGAGTTGATGAATCCGCCGGAACTGAAGAAGAAAAGGGCAATCGGGTTTGGGGGGGATGAGTGATGGGGATCAGTTCTTGTGGGTTGTTGTTGAATGGGGTCATTCCTTCGACATCGCTCAGGACGGGTGTGTAACGCAACGGGTTTTGATGGTGGCAACACCGGCAATGTCACGTAGAAAAGCGTAACGCGACCTGCGAAGCTATTGAAGTGATAAAAGTAAGTTATGCCGGCAAGTTGCCAGTAAATTGCCGTAAAATGGGCTTGAAAAATATTTGGGCATTTTTTCGACGTGAATTGTTATAAATAAGGTGGTTAGATCAAAATTTCTGCCGGCAGAAGTTTTGATTCGTCAGCGTCCCGGCGGGTTGGAATAAGTTATTTGTAGGCCGGGTCAAGCGAAGCGGACCCGGTAAAATATGAGCCAACATCGACAAAATCGCCGGTTCCACTTCGTTTGAACCGGCCTACGGGCTGGAGATGAGGCAGGAATAATCGAAATTTGCATCAACAACGAGTTGTTTTTTAGCCTCTTACATCATATTTCCCGTATAACATCCCAAAACGGCAAGTTGAGCGGGTCTGGTCAAATACGAGTTAGGCGATAAAAGGCAAATATGAATTCAAATCGAAGCATCTGGAAGGACGCCGTAATCGTCATCTTGATTTCTCTGATGATCGCGGCCGTAAGTGTCCCCTTCGAGAATATTCTCCCGATCCTCCTCAAAATATTTGTGAACCATTACGCGTCAATTGTGGGCTATCTGTTACTCTGCTATCTCAGTAAAAAAGTCGAAATATGGCATCTTAGTAAAGTATTATTTACAGTGTGGGCCATTCTCACGCCAGTTTATATTATTATTTACTGGCATTTGATTGGCACCAAATATACTTTTAAAAGCATTGTATTTGGTGAACTGCAATCTGAGATTGTCTCTGTCATTATAGGTGGTTTAACATATTTTATTTTTACAAAAATTAAGAACACCATATCCGTCAAAAACGAATTGATAAAACCAAAAGGACTAAAAGAAACTACTGTGCTGATGGGCATATTTAATGTAGCTGGCTTGATATTCTTTGATCCGAATTCAAAGTATCTTGGTATTGAGATATTTCTGTTTACAGCCTTGATAGCCGTATCATATTTGTTGTTGTGGTATTATTGGCAAGGCAATAATTGGGCAAGATATCTTGTGATTTCTAGCTCGGTATTGTCTTTTGTCAATCTGTTTAGTATTGGAAAGCATTCTGTTGGACAATCTAGCCTTCTTATCGCTGAAGCGGTGTTGGGATTGTATTTGTTGTGGTGGCTTAACACTCAACCTGCAAAGACATATTTTGGCAGATCAAAGAAAAACACCTAACCCGCGGCGGCAGTCGGGCTTCGCTATGCTTCGCCGCTGCGCCGCGCTACCGTTACGTGGAGTACGAAATATCGAATATTGCCGAGAAACAGTTCCAGCGCAAACAGTACCCGACAACCGCTGTAAGCAACCAGGGCTTCCCGATTGGGAAAACAGGACAGTGATTTCATGAACAACCAACACCACATCGTAAGCTACCGCAAACTGACCGGCATCTGGCTGGCGCTTCTGGCGCTGACCGCCCTGACCGTGACGATCACCCGCGTCGAACTGGGGGGCTACAAGGTTGTGGGGGCGCTGGCCATCGCCTGCCTCAAGGCCGGGCTGGTAATCGCCGTCTTCATGCACATGAAGTACGAGGGGCGGCTGCTGCGCTGGCTGCTGTTCCTGGCCCTGCTGACCCTAGCGATTTTCATCGGTCTCACCTTTTCCGACGTACTTTACCGTTAACTTTTACAAGCAAAAACTACCACCCCCCACCCCCCTCCTCATCAAGGAGGGGGAGCACGGCACGTCCCCCTCCTGATTCAGGAGGGGACAGGGGTGGTTACAAGGACGCACAGTGGACCCGACCCATTTGATAACCACCACCGAGGCCATCGACCCGGTCTTCATGTTCATCTTCGGCGCCTGCCTGGTGCTGCTGCTGGGCATCACCACGGCCATGGTTTACTTCGTGCTGCGCTACCACCGTTCCCGGGCTCCGCAGCCCACTTCCACCTCCGATGGCAATCTCTGGCTGGAGATCGTCTGGATCGTCTTCCCGACCCTGCTGGTTCTGGCCATGTTCTGGTATGGCTGGGCCGGTTATCTGAAACTGCGCGAGGTTCCCAAAGGGGCCATGGAGGTGACCGCCACGGCCCGCATGTGGTCGTGGAGTTTTACCTATCCCGATGGCAGGACCAGTAGCAAACTGTACGTGCCGGCCGGCAGGCCGGTCCGGGTCAAGCTGGTGTCCAAGGACGTGATTCACGGTTTCTTTCTGCCGGCCTTCCGGGTCAAGCGCGATGTGGTGCCGGGCATGGACAATTACGCCTGGTTCGTGGCCGACAAGCCCGGCTCCTACGACCTGTTCTGCTCCCAGTATTGCGGTACCGGCCATTCGGCCATGATCACCACCGTGGAGGCGCTGCCCGAGGCGGAGTTTGCAGCCTGGCTTGCCGGGGGTGGCGCTGGAGGAGTTGCAGCCGTCAAGCTCGATGGCAGAAAACTGGCCCAGGAGAAGGGCTGTCTGGGGTGTCACTCCCTGGATGGTTCGCCCGGTGTGGGGCCGACCTTCAAAGGGATCATGGGACGTAGCCAGGTTGTGTTGACCAAGGGTGCCGAACGTTCGATTACGGTGGATGAGGCCTACCTGCGGAGTTCAATAATTAATCCGCAGGCCGACGTGGTCAAGGGTTTTCAGCCGATCATGCCGGCCTTCGGCGATCTGAAAAAGGAAGAACTCGACGCGTTGGTGGAGTTTCTCAAGGGGCTCAAATGATCCGCATGCTGGCACGCCTGTTTCGTCTGCGGCTGTCGCTGATGAACGGCGTGGCTGCGCTGGGCGGTGGCCTGTTGTTCCCGGGGCCGCGCAACGGAGCAACGCTGCTGGCCGCCTGTGCCGGTGTGACCCTGCTGGCCATGGGGGGCTCGGCGCTCAACCAGGTGCTGGAACGTGATTTGGACATCCTGATGACCCGCACCATGGGCCGGCCGTTGCCCCAGGGATATATGAAGCCGATGACCGCTGCAATCCTCGGCAGTGGTGCCATCATGGCGGGTCTGATTCTGATCGCTGTGCTCGGCGGCACTTTGCCCGGCCTGCTCGGTCTGGCGGCACTGGCCTGGTACCTGGGGGTCTATACGCCCCTCAAGCGGCGGACGCCACTGGCTCTGCCGATTGGCGCACTGTGCGGCGCTCTGCCGCCGGTCATCGGCTGGTGTCTGGCCGGAGGCGATATCCTGGACTTCCGGATCATGCTGCTGGCCGGGTTGCTCTACCTGTGGCAGGTGCCCCATTTCTGCCTGTTCCAGCAGCGCCACGCCGCGGATTACCGCCGGGCCGGCATCCCGCTACCGGAGAACAGCACAGGATTCATCGGGCTCTGGCTGGTCGCCCTGATGGCAGCATCCATGCTGCTGCCCGCTTTCGGCATCATCGGGCATCATGCGGCGTACTGGTATACTTTTATCCCCGTTCCCTTGCTGGTCATGGCCCTGTGCCGATGTGAGCGGCCGCTGTTTTCGTATCTGAATCTGTTTCCGATGCTGGTAAGCCTGGCACTTGTTGTACAGGGATGAGGGGGGTGACTGTATGTTCAGGAGAATGGCTAAGCTGCTGGTACTGCTGGTGGTAGTAAGCGGAGCTTTGACAGGTTGCAGCAAGGAAGCGGCAGAGAAGTCAGCCGCTGTCCCGCTTGCCCCTGCGCCAGGCTCTCAGGGGCCGCTGCGTGATGGAGAAGCGCTGTTCAGGCAGTACTGTGCCCCCTGTCACCCCGACGGCGGCAACGTCAGTGACCCGCAAAGAACTCTCCATGGTTCGGTCTTAAAACGCCGGCATATCAGTACCTCGGGGGATATAGTCCGAATCATGCGCAACCCTTTGTCGCGCATGATTCGGTTTGATGTGTCAAGCTTGTCTGACCGGGATGCACGGGCCATAGCAGACTATATCCTGACTACATTCAAATAAAAAAAGCCGGACATAACAAAGAAACCTGCCGGACAACTTGAAAGGCCCGCCAAGTCAATCAGCGGGCCTCATTTTATTTTACTTTTCCCTTTTCAAGGGCTGTTCCGGTTATCAGATACCACCGGAAATTTGCTGCCTGGTTCTATGTTGGGGACTTGGTTCCTCTGTGATGTCACCCTCCTTATAGAGACAGTCTGTTTCTGCTACCTGGTAGTACTACCTGATTAGAATATAAACCCGAAAACCGAATAAAACAGGCTGTTTTTTTATTTTTTTAGCGTATATACTCACTCGTTATGTAAAGGCCATGGCGGTTGCCGTGGCCTTTTTTACGTCCGCAAAGGATCGAAGAGAAACTCCAGTCCATTGACCTTGATCTCGTGGACGGTGGCAAGCATCCGGCCAAGTTTCCCCCCGGAGAAACCCTTCTGGGCCATCCAGACCACGTAGGGTTCCGGCAGATCGATCAGCAGGCAGCCGGCGTACTTGCCGGAGGGCATGCGCATGCGGGCCAGTTCGAGCAGTTCGTTCGGGTCGAAGGTCGCGGGGCAGGTAATCGTTTCATAATGTTCTGGGGGCATGTGTTCACACGACAACGGCGGCCGTATCGGCCGCCGTTACGTTTCCGGTAAGATGATTTACGGAAGGATTTCCAGCAGGGTGACCTCAAAGGTCAGGTCTTCTCCGGCCAGGGGGTGGTTGGAGTCGAAGGTCACATCCTCCGCGGTAATTTCCACAACCTGGACGCCCAGGTCTTCGTCATCCTCATTGGTCAATACCAGTTCATCACCGACGTCAGGCTGCAGGTCATCGGGCAGGTCGCTGCGGGGAACTGTAAAGACTTTATCCTTGTCGTATTCGCCAAAGGCATCGACAGCCGGGATGACAACCGTTTTTTTGTCGCCCGGCGCCATACCGATCAAGGCCTCGTCAACCTGGGCAAACAGCTCACCCTCACCGAGGGTCATTTCCATCGGACCGCTTTCGTGGCCTCCGCAGCCACACTCATCGCCGCAGTCATCGCCGCAGTCATCGCCGCAATCGTCAGAATCACATTCATCAGGGTCGCACTGGTCTTCAAGGGTGGAGTCGAAAATCGTACCATCTTCAAGTTTTCCTGTGTAATCAATCTTTACTTTGTCGCCACTTTTTGCCTTAGTCATGGTAATACCTTTCGATGTGTGTTACGGCACCTGAGCCGCTAGGATGTCGCATCATAGCCGAAAATCCTCTGAAATGAATACTCTTTTTTATCATTCACGGTTGTCGGCACATTCTGCAGCTGTATACTACTATATGCCAATCGGCTCTCACGGTTCTGTCGGGGTACATGAAGTGCCAACCGCTTGACGAGACACCTGAAAACTCATAATGTCATTAAACCTGCAGACTGTTTTGAAGATACCGGGCTGACGCCTGAAGGAGTTGCGCACAATGGAACAGCGAATCACAAAGACCACCATCCTGAGTACTGGCGACCCGGAGCAAAAACGGGCCGAGGTCTTGGCCTATTTCCATGCCACCTACGACATCGATGAGAAGCTCTACGACACACTCAGGTGCGACGGGACCTTTTACCTCCGCGCCGACCGGCTGCGCCACCCGCTGATTTTCTACTTCGGCCATACCGCCACCTTTTTCATCAATAAGTTGATTATCGGCCGGGTCATCGACCAGCGCATCAACCCCGGTTACGAATCCATGTTCGCCGTGGGGGTGGATGAGATGTCCTGGGACGATCTGGACGAGCGCCACTACGACTGGCCTACCCGCCAGCAGGTCAAGGAGTACCGCGACAAGGTCCGCGAGCTGGTGGACGGCTTGATCCGCAGCATGCCGCTGACCCTGCCGATCACCTGGGAATCCCCCTGGTGGGGCATCATGATGGGCATCGAGCACGAACGCATCCACCTGGAAACCTCCTCGGTGCTGATTCGTCAGCTGCCCATCGACCAGGTAGTACAGCTCCCCTTCTGGGAGATCTGCAGCGAGGCGGGTGAACCGCCTGCCAATGAACTGCTGCAGGTCGCGGGCGGCAAAGTGGTGCTGGGCAAGGCCAAGGAGCATGCCCTCTACGGCTGGGACAACGAATACGGGATGCACGAGGCCGAGGTCGCTGATTTCAGGGCGTCCAAGTACCTGGTCTCCAACCGCGAGTTTTTGGAGTTCGTTCAGGCCGGCTGCTACGCCGATCAACAGTGGTGGGACGAGGAGGGCTGGAACTGGCGCCAGTTCAAGCAGTCCGCCTGCCCTCTGTTCTGGATCAAGGCCGATGACGGCTGGAAACTGCGTACCATGGCGTCCGAGATTCCATTGCCCTGGAACTGGCCGGTGGAGGTCAATTGTCTGGAAGCCCAGGCCTTCTGCCGCTGGCAGACGGCCCGGACCGGCACACCGATCCGGTTGCCGACCGAGGACGAATGGAACCGCCTGCGGGATGTGTGCAAAATTCCCGACCAACCTTACTGGGCAAAAGCGCCGGGCAACATCAACCTGGAGCACTGGAGCTCCTCCTGCCCGATAGACAGGTTCAAAAGCGGCGATTTTTTCGACGTGCTGGGCAATGTCTGGCAGTGGACCGAAACGCCCATCTACCCCTTCCGCGGTTTCGAGATCCATCCCTGGTATGACGATTTCTCCACCCCCACTTTCGACACCAGGCACAACCTGATCAAAGGGGGCTCCTGGATCTCCACCGGCAACGAGGTCACCCGTGATTCACGCTACGCCTTCCGCCGCCACTTCTTCCAGCATGCCGGTTTCCGCTACGTGGAGAGCAGCACACCGGTGGTAATCCACGACGACCGCTACGAGAGCGATGCCTTGGCGGCCCAGTACTGCGATGCCCACTACGGTCCGGAGTACTTCGGCGTGCCCAATTTCGCCATGACCTGTGCCGAAACCGCTTTGGCAGCCATGGCAGGTCGCAGGAAGGGCCACGCCCTCGATCTGGGTTGCGCCGTGGGGCGGGCGGCCTTCGAGCTGGCCAAGGGCGGCTTCGAGCGTGTCACCGGGCTGGACTTCTCGACCCGCTTCTTTCCCCTGGCGGCCCGCATGCGCGACGAGGGCTACCTGCGCTACGCCTTCCCCGAAGAGGGGGAGATCGTCTCGTTCCACGAGATCGGCCTCCAGGAATTGGGGCTGGACAGGGCACGCGAACGGGTGCAGTTCTTCCAGGCCGACGCCTGCAACTTGCCGGAGAAGTTCAGCGGTTACGACCTGGTGTTGGCGGCCAACCTGATTGACCGGCTCTATTCGCCGCGCAAATTCCTCTCCACCATCCACGAACGGATGAACCCTGGCGGCCTGCTGGTGATCACCTCACCCTACACCTGGCTGGAGGAATTCACCAAGAAGGAGGAATGGCTGGGTGGCTACCGTGAGGCGGGGGAGCCGATCTGGACCCTGGATGGATTGAAGGAGGCGCTGGCGCCGCATTTTCGCCTGCTGGGCGAGCCGCGCGACGTGCCCTTCGTGATTCGCGAGACACGCAGGAAGTTCCAGCACACGGTAGCCGAACTGACGGTGTGGGAGTTGAAAGGGTGATAGTAATATTGCTTTCAATTGACAATGAAGTAGCACCATATATAATACCATTATGACTCCACAGATTGTTCTGGATACGAATGTTCTGGTTTCTGCGCTCAAATCTTCACGTGGCTCTTCCTATCGTCTGTTGATGCTGGTTGATAGCAGTAAATTCCAGATCAACCTCTCAACTCCTCTGGTAGCTGAATACGAGGAGGTGTTACGTCGCGAAATTCCGCATATCGATGCTATCGATGTTATTGATTATCTTTGCACTATTGCGAACCTGCATAAGATTTTTTATCTGTGGCGTCCTATACTGAAAGACCCGGACGATGATTTTATCTTGGAGCTTGCCGTAAAATGCGGTGCTACTATTGTTACCTGGAATGTCCGTTATTTTAAGAAAGCCAGTCTTTTTGGAATAACCGTTGTTACCCCGAAAGAGTTTTTGCAACAGATAGGAGAACTGCCATGAGCGCCATAAACGTAAGACTTCCTGACTCCCTGCATCAGATGGCAAAGGATGTTGCCATGCAGGACCATATTTCCTTGAACCAGTTTATAACCTCTGCAGTTGCAGAAAAGATATCGGCACTTACGACGGAACGTTATCTGGAAGAACGGGCACGTAGAGGGTCTCAGGCAAAATTTCGTCAGGCCCTGGCCAAGGTTCCGGATGTGGAACCAGAACCTTTTGACCGCCTCAAATAATTCTACTGGATTGATTAAAACGGGATAGAAGTTAGGAAAGCTAAAAACCTCGAAAAAAAGTTCGATGTCGGTGAGGATATTTCCAAGTATATGGACATCTCCAAGGCCCGCAGGCCTCAACAGGATCAAAAGCGGGTGAATGTGGATTTCCCGGTCTGGATGATCCAGCAGTTGGATAAAGAGGCCCGTCGTCTCGGGGTGCCGAGGCAATCCATCATCAAGGTATGGGTGGCCGAACGTTTGCAGAAGGCTGCATAGTTTCCATGGATAATTGTTCAACATCGAAATAGGTCAATACATATGAAACCTGATATGCAAAACATTATGCCGACCCTCTTCATCGGTCACGGCAACCCGCTGAACGCCATCGAGGAGACCGTCTATGCCGCGGCCTGGCGCGCGGCGGCCGCTGCGATTCCGCGCCCCAGGGCGATTCTGTGCATCTCGGCCCACTGGGAGACTGAGGGGACCTTCGTCACCGCCATGGAGCAGCCCAAGA
>JBBQXT010000020.1:0-29754 GCA_038209415.1 Geobacterales bacterium | reverse complement strand
CGAAGAGGATCTGGAAACCGTGCGGGCGGTCAAGCGGGTCGGTCTGAAGGTCTGTTGCGGCGGTATCTTCGGCCTGGGCGAAGAATTCAGCCATCGGGTGGAATTGGCCGAGACCCTGCGGGAACTGGATGTGGATACGGTGCCGATCAATTTTCTTAATCCGGTGCAGGGCACCCGTCTGGCTGACGCAAACTTCCTGACCCCGATGGAGTGTCTCAAAATCATTGCCCTGTACCGCTTCATGCTCCCGGAAAAGGCCCTCACCGTCTGTGGCGGCCGTGAAGGGAATCTGCGCGAACTTCAGTCGTGGATCTTTCTGGCCGGCGCCAGCGGCATGATGACCGGCAATTACCTGACCACGCCCGGCCGGGCCCCCGAGCAGGACCGGCAGATGCTGACCGACCTGGGGATGACCATCGGGGTGTGCGCATGAGCCGGGGTATATTCATAACCGGTACCGATACCGGTGTCGGCAAGACGGTTGTGGCGGCTGCCCTGGCCCGCCTGCTGAGGATGCGCGGGGTTAGTGTCGGGGTGATGAAGCCGGTTACCAGCGGCTGCCGTGAAGTGTCCGGCAGGCTGGTTTCCGACGACGCCCTGCTGCTCTGCCAGGCAGCCGGAGTGGACTGTTGCGATGATGTGGTCCCCTACCTGCTGCGGGAAGCGCTTGCTCCCGCCGAAGCCGCCAAAATTGATGGCGTCAGAATAGATTTTGCCCGGATTCTCGAAGCCTATCACCGATTGGCGGCTGTCTGCGATTTCATGATCGTGGAAGGGGTAGGCGGACTGATGGTGCCGCTGGCCGGCGGTCTGCTGGTGGCTGATCTTGCCCGGCAGCTGCAGCTGCCCCTGCTGGTGGTGGCCCGGTCGGACCTGGGGACGATCAATCACACGGTGCTGACCTGTTTTGCAGCCCAACAGATGGATCTGCGGGTGGCTGGTGTGGTCGTCAACAACTACCCCCAAGCTCCCGGCCTGGCCGAGCGGAGTGCGCCGCATCAGATCGGTTCGCTGTGTGGCGCCGCAGTGCTGGGGATCTGGCCGCACCGCGACGATATTGACGAACTGGAGCTGGTCGAAGGGCTTGCCGACTGGTTGGACGGTCAGGCGGAAACCGATATTGTGCTGCGGGAGTTGGGACTATGAGCGGGGTTTCGACGGAGCAGTTGCGGGAGTTGGACCGGCGCCATGTCTGGCACCCCTTCACCCAGATGCAGGAGTGGGAACGGGACGAGCCGATCATCATCGCCAGAGGGGAGGGCAGCTGGCTGATCGACACGGACGGCAACCGTTATCTGGACGGGGTGGCCTCCATGTGGACCAACGTGCACGGTCACTGCCGGCGCGAACTGAACGAGGCGCTCAAGGCCCAGGTCGATCGCCTGGAACATTCCACCCTGCTGGGTCTGGCCGGTGAGCAGAGTATCCTGCTGGCCCAGCGCCTCTCTGAAATCACCCCTACCGGTCTGGATCGTTTCTTTTATTCCGACAACGGTTCCACCGCCATGGAAGTGGCGGTCAAGATGGCCTTCCAGTACCAGGTGCACAAGGGCAGGGCGGAGCGCCAGCGCTTCATCACCTTCAAAAATGCCTATCATGGTGACACCCTCGGGGCGGTCAGCGTCGGCGGCATCGATATCTATCACAGTACCTTCCGGCCGCTGCTGTTTGAGACGATCCAGGCACCGTCGCCCTACTGCTATCGTTGTGAACTGGGCTGCCTCGACCCGGCGACCTGCGGGATGAAATGCCTTGACGCCCTGGAATCGCTTATGATCGAGCACGGGGCAACCTGCGCCGGCCTGGTGATCGAACCGCTCCTGCAGGGGGCGGGCGGGATGATTGTGCAGCCGCCCGGGTTTCTGAGGCGGGTGCGGGAGCTGTGCGACCAGCACGGTCTGCTGATGATCGTCGATGAAGTCGCCACCGGGTTTGGCCGGACCGGACGCATGTTTGCCTGTCAGCACGAGGCGGTGGCGCCGGACATCATGGCGCTCTCCAAGGGCATTACAGCAGGGTATCTACCGCTCGCCGCCACCGTGACGACGGAGGAGGTCTACGGCGCCTTCATGGGTGAGTATGCGGAACTCAAGACCTTCTTCCACGGTCACACCTTCACCGGAAATCCGCTGGCCTGTGCCGTGGCCCTGAGGAGCCTGGAGCTGTTTGAGTCCGACGGTCTGCTGGCCGCGCTGCAGCCCAAGATCGCCCGTCTTTCAGAACGATTGAACTCCTTTGCCGGCCTGGCTCACGTGGGCGATATCCGCCAGTGCGGGATGGCGGCCGGGGTCGAACTGGTCGTGGACAAGCGAACGCGGCAGGCCTACCCCTGGGAGCAGAAGACCGGTGTCCGGGTCTGCCGGGAGGCCCGCAAACTGGGCATCTTCTCGCGCCCGCTGGGGAACACGGTCGTGATCTTCCCGCCCCTGGCGATTACCATGGCTGAACTGGAACTGCTCATGGATGGCCTGGAACGAGCCATAGGCACCGTTACCGGTGAATGAACGACAGAAACCCCATCGTATTCGGCGGGGTTTTCTGCTTCTGTAGCATGCGATCAAACATTTTCCATTGCATTAATGCCAATTGCAGATTAAATGTTACCAAATATTTGAAATTGTAAGGCGAACCGACCAATGCCATATGATCCCCCTGTTCACATACTGCTGATCGATGACGATGACTCTGGCCGCGAGGTCCTGGAGTTGCTGCTGAGATCTGCCGGTTTTGACGTCGTCTCGGCGGCCACGGGCACGGAGGCCGTGGCGATCATGGAGCGTGAGTCGTTTAACCTGATCGTGTCGGACCTGTTCCTGCCGGACAAAAACGGAATCGAGATCCTGCAGCACTCCCGGCGTCTGTCCCCCACGACCGAGGTGATCGTCGTAACCGGCTATGCCTCGGCGGAGACGGCCGTCAGCGCCATGAAAGAGGGGGCCTTCGACTACATCACCAAGCCGGTCAATTTTGACGAGCTCAAGATCGTTATCAACAAGGCACTGGAGAAGCAGCAGCTGCTTTCCGAGAACGTGTACCTGCGCCGGCAGCTCCAGGGGCGTTTTGAATTCAGCAACATCATCGGCACGTCACCAGCCATGAAGACGGTCTTCGAACGGATGTCGCGCATCGTCAAGACCGATTCCACTGTTCTGATCAGCGGTGAATCGGGAACCGGCAAGGAGCTGGTGGCCCGGGCGCTGCACTACAACGGCGCACGCAGGCAGAAGCCGTTCGTTGCGGTCAACTGCGGCGCCATCCCGGATGCATTGCTGGAGAGCGAGCTGTTCGGTCATGAACGCGGCTCTTTTACCGGTGCCATCCGGGATAAGGCCGGCAAGTTTGAGGCTGCCAACCACGGAACCATCTTTCTGGACGAGATCGGCACCATGCCGCAGCAGTTGCAGTCCAAGCTCTTGCGGGTTCTCCAGGACCAGGAGGTGGAACGGGTGGGGTCAAACAAGCCGCTCAAGCTCGATGTGCGGGTGCTCTCCGCCACCAACAGCGATCTGGAACAGCAGGTGCGCCAGGGGCACTTTCGTGAAGATCTCTATTACCGTCTGAATGTGATTCCGCTGCACCTGCCGCCCCTGCGGGAACGGAAGCTGGATATCATGGCCCTGGTGGGGATTTTTCTGGAAAAATGCTGCCGCCTGATGGGACGCACACCCATGTCCATCAGCAGGCGGGCGCTGGAAGCGCTCGAACTGTACTCATGGCCTGGCAACGTCCGTGAACTGGAAAACCTGGTTGAGCGTCTGGTGGCTCTGACGGAGGGTGATGTTATTCACACGGCGGATCTGCCGGCACAGATGTATGGTGTGGGTGGCTTGTCTGGCAATGTCAGCCTGGAACTGACCGAACAGGGACTGGACATGGTTGCGGCTATCTCGGAAATTGAGCGCGGCCTGATTTTGCGTGCCATGGAACTGTCGGGCGGCATCAAGGCCCGTGCCGCTGCTTTGTTGGGGATCAACCGCACGACGCTGGTGGAGAAGATGAAACGGATGGAGATGGACGCTCCGCAATCATGTGTCGTGGAACTCAACAGGTAGTTTCCAGTACCGGCCGCTTGGTAATGGGAATGCAATCTACACGAAAGGGGAAGATAGTTTGGTACGCATCGAGTTATCGGCAAATGAGGCTGAGGTCTTGAGCGAGATGCTTGAGTCGTGTCTGTCAGACCTTAAAAATAACGGGTACATACGGATAAATCTGTAATGATATTTGCAACATCCAAGGAAGCGCCATGCGCTATTCGCCGATTCTGACAGACCTGTACGAGCTGACCATGCTGGCCGGCTACCTTGAAGAGGGCATGGCGGAAAAATCGGCCGTGTTCGACCTCTATTTCCGCACCAATCCCTTTGAGGGTGGCTATGCGGTCTTTGCCGGGCTGGAAACGGCACTGGAGCGTTTGACGGGGCTGCGCGTCGCAGCGGAGGAGTTGGCCTACCTGGACGGTCTGGGTCTGTTTCGCCCGCGCTTCATCGAGTTCCTCAGGGAATTCCGCTTCCGGGGGCGGGTGATTGCGCCACCCGAGGGGACGGTGGTCTTCGCTAACGAACCGCTGCTGACGGTGGCAGGGACCCTGGCTGAGGCTCAATTCGTTGAGACGTTGCTGCTGAATACGATCAACTTCCAGACCCTGGTGGCCACCAAGGCGGCCCGCATTTGCCATGCCGCCGACGGCGCCGAGGTGGTCGAATTCGGCCTGCGAAGGGCTCAGGGGCCGGACGGAGGGCTCTCGGCCTCGCGGGCGGCCTGTGTCGGCGGCTGCCGGGGCACCAGCAACGTGCTGGCGGGGATGCTGTACGGAGTGCCGGTGCGTGGAACCCAGGCCCACAGCTGGGTTCAGGCCTTTCCGGATGAACTGACCGCCTTCCGGGCTTACGCCGACGCTTTTGCGGAAAACACCATCCTGCTGGTGGATACCTATGACACCCTCACAAGCGGTCTCCCTAACGCCCTGACCGTGGCAAGGGAGTTGCGTGCCCGCGGGCATGAACTGCGCGGCATTCGCATCGATTCGGGCGATCTGGCTTACCTGTCCCGCGAGGCCCGGCGGATGCTGGATGGAGCCGGCTTCAGCGCTGTCAGGATCGTGGCCTCCAACGAGCTGGACGAACAGGTGATCGAGTCGGTGCGCGGCGAGGGGGGCCGGGTGGATATCTACGGTGTCGGCACCAAGCTGGTAAACGGCGCCGGAGCAGGAGGTGGCGCGCTGGGCGGGGTCTACAAGTTGGTGGAGGTCGCCGGACAGCCGAAGATGAAGCTGACCAGCGATATCGCCAAGGCAAGCCTGCCGGGCAGGAAGAGGGTGCTGCGGGCACTGGAGCCGGGCGGCGGTTTTCTGCAGGATCTGGTCTGCCTGGAGGACGATGTCGTCCTGGCCGGCGACACGGTCTACGACCCCGTCAATCCGCTGCGCCACACCACCCTGGCCCCCGGCGCTCAGCTGACGGACCTGAGACGGGTGGTGATGGAGGGGGGGCAACGCCTGGATGACCGCGAACCGCTGGAGGTCATGGCACAGCGCTGCCGCAGGGAACTGAACCTGCTGCCGGCTGGTTGTCTGCGCTTCATCAACCCTCACCGCTACAAGGTATCCATCTCAGGCCCCTTGAACAGCCTGAGAAGTACCATGATCAGCAAACTGGGAACGTACAAGGAGTAGTACTCTTGGGGCTGATTTTCACCTCGGCCTGCGTCTGCCGCCCGGAAAGGGGTAGAACGCCAGGCCGCCCCCCCATCATACACAGGCAATGACGCTTCAGCCCCCGGAGCGAAGTTGCGCAACCCGTGTGGATAAATCAGGAAAAAGGGGTATACTTAAAGCAAGCCCGGAGAGGAGGAATAAATGCGTGTCGCCACCCTGATCATCATCGGCCTGTTTGTCTGCGCCGCACTGGCCTCGGCCGGGCAGTCCGGGATACGGCTGGTCGGTATCCACGATCCGATTACTCCGGTGACCGCCAGCTTCCTGCAGCGCAACCTGGTGGAGGCGGACCAACGCGGGGAGCGTTTGGTGCTGATCGAAATGGACACCCCCGGCGGGCTCGACTCGGCCATGCGGGTGATCGTCAAGGATATCCTGGCCAGCCCGGTACCGGTAGCGGTATACGTGGCACCGTCCGGTGCCCGCGCCGCCTCGGCCGGAGCGATCATCGCCCTGGCTGCGGACGTGAGCGCCATGGCGCCCGGCACCAACATCGGCGCGGCCCATCCGGTTTCGCTGTCTGGAAAAAACAACACAACCATGGAGGCCAAGCTGGTCAACGATGCCGAGGCCTATGCCGAGGGAATCGCCCGCCAGCGCGGCCGCGATGAGACCCTGGCTCGCCGGATGGTGCGCGAAAGCATCTCGCTGAGCGCGGACAAGGCCCTGGCCGGCGGGGTCATCGATCTGATCGCGCGTGACCGGGGCGAGTTATTGAAACAGCTGGAAGGGCGAACCATCAAGCATGGCGGAAGGGATCTGGTCCTGCACCTGGCGGACGCCGGGCTGGTCAGGGCGGAGATGAGCGCTGTGGAACGGGTCCTGAATGCCATCAGCAATCCCAACGTGGCCTATGTCCTGATGATGATGGGCATGCTGGGGATATTCTTCGAACTTTCCAATCCGGGGGTCATCCTGCCGGGTGTGATCGGGGGCATCTCCCTGATCCTGGCCTTTTTTGCCTTCCAGGCCCTGCCGGTAAATTATGCCGGGATCCTGCTGATTCTGCTGGCGCTGGTGCTCTTCATAGCCGAGATCAAGATCATGTCTCACGGCATTCTGACGGTGGGGGGTATAATCGCTATGCTGCTGGGCTCGCTGATGCTGTTCGAATCATCTGCGTCCTATCTGCGTCTCTCCTGGAGTGTGATCCTGGTGACGGTCCTGTCCACGACCGGATTTTTCAGCGTGGTCGTTGCCAAGGCTCTCGCCGCCCATCGCCGGCAGCCGATTACCGGACGGGAAGGTTTGCTGGGTCAGGAAGGGGTGGCGGAAAGCGGGATTGACCCACGGGGGAAGGTATTCGTGCGCGGCGAATACTGGGATGCCGGCAGCGATGAGCCGATCAGCGCCGGCAGCCGAATCGTGGTGGAGGAAATGGAAGGGATGCGGCTCAAGGTGAAAAGAATTCAGTAGGGGCAGGGTTTTCCACCCCGGCTTAAAATGAAGGAGGTTTATCATGTTTGACATCTTCAGCTATGTACCATTCATTTTTTTCATTGCCATAGTCGTCATGTTCGTCAGCAGCGCGGTGCGCATCCTGCCCGAGTACGAACGGGGCGTGTTGTTCAGGCTGGGACGGCTGGCAGGGGTGCGGGGACCGGGCCTGTTCTTCATCATCCCCGGCGTCGACCGTCTGGTGCGGGTAACGTTGCGGACCGTGGCCTTCGAGGTTCCGCCGCAGGATGTGATTACCCATGACAACGTCACGGTCAAGGTCTCGGCGGTGATCTACTTTCGGGTGATGGAACCACAGAAGGCCATCGTGGAGGTGGAGGATTACCTCTATGCGACCAGCCAGTTGTCCCAGACTACCCTGCGGAGTGTGCTCGGCCAGGTGGACTTGGACGAACTGCTCTCCAACCGGGAGAAAATCAACAAGGAGTTGCAGGAGATACTTGACCGGCACACCGGCCCTTGGGGCGTAAAGGTGGCCAATGTGGAGGTCAAGAACATCGACCTGCCCCAAGAGATGCAGCGGGCCATCGCCAAACAAGCCGAGGCGGAACGTGAACGGCGCGCCAAGGTGATCCATGCCGAGGGCGAGTTGCAGGCCTCGGAAAAACTGGCTCAGGCCGCCGTCATACTGGCTGCGGAACCGACCGCCCTGCAGCTCCGTTATCTGCAGACGCTAACCGAGGTTTCCGCCGAAAAGAACTCCACCATCATCTTCCCGGTCCCTATCGACCTGATCAAGATGTTTCTGGAGAAACCGCCCAAGGCCTGACCGGCATGGGCATAAAGAAAGGAGATCATATGAGTTGCGACCTTGAACAACACAAAATGCATATGTGTGCATTAAAATCACAGGGAGAAGATGATTGTATCAAGACACTTTCAGACAATCCCACTGTTGAGTGCGGTAATTGCGGCGCCAAGGCCAATGACCCGCAAAATGTTTGTAAACCACAGCCACTGTCTCACATAAGAGTTGCAGCGGCTTGATGCAGCGGGGCAACAGACAGAAACCCCCCTCGAAAATTGTCGGGAGGGGGGCTTCTGCATTTCGCTGTTCACTTGTTCTGATTTCCCGGGCAATGTGAATTCAGTCGCCTTCGAGCTTGTTTACGGTTCTGCCAGCTTCCTTGAGAATTTTCAGTTTGACATTAATCTCTGCGGGTAAATTCCCCGCCACTTGTGGCGATTCAACAATCAACTAAGGTTACAGATACCCCGCTGCTTGCGGCGGGGTTATTCATTCGCCTCTCTCGCAGGATTTGACCTAAATTTGTTAATAAATATGAGCATTGCCTTCCATTGTCGGTTACGATTGTTTTTACGAGAAACCATCACCCCCGCAACCACCTGCTGATTTTATCAAGCCGATTTTTCCAAACAGCACCACTCACAGAAGGAACGCCCTCTAGTTGACAGACCTCAAGATGGTGATATATTTATATCAGTAATCTAGAACAGAGGGAGTGAACAATGCCATTTCAGAGTACACAGGAAGACAAACTGGCGCCCTCCACGCAGACAGACCTACCGACTGATTTTGGTGTTCATCTCAATATAATGAGAGCGCCCGAGGATAAGCACCCGTTGCAGGAAACCGTAATGATGAAGAACACCACAGCCCTACAGGACAGGCAAATTAACTTGAAAAGCAATTCACCAAGTAAATGGAATGTTTATCTTGAGGATGTTGATTTCGATATTGTCCATGATAAATTTGTAAGTATGTTTGATGTGTTTAAAAAGCAAAAAAATACAAAAGGTGAGACCAGGACTGTCAAAACTAAAGTATGGGATGCGCTTGACCCTTTTTTAGAAAACCCTTGTTACGAAAATGCATTAGCTTTTATTGAAAAGACCAACGGGAAATGCTGTATGAATATATTTAAATTCAGCAAAAGATAAAATAAGCATGCCAAGCGAAAATCGTGAGCGACGCTGCTTGCTGTTTTTCTATTGGGTCCATTGTAATCTGCTTCGTTTTTGCTTATTGTGTTACAAATATATCCTTAACAAAGTACGCTTGAAACGAAAGTGCCGGTCTCCCTTTTATGGGCTCCCGGCACTTTCGTGTTAATGTGTCCGTTTGGTCTGCGGACCGACAAGCAGGCATCACCGTGGATATCGCCTGTTTTGAAGAGTGCGGTAGCGAGTTGTATTGCTGGAGGAATTACGCGTACGGTTGCAACAACCAGTTGTTTTCCGGCACAGGTGGATCAATTCCCAATTGAAGGGATAATTGAAGTTAACCCCCCCAGACTGTACCACTTATGGGGGAGAGTATCAGGTTGCTAACCATTATGGTTGACCCGGTTCAACTTTTTGGCCATTTTCTGGCGGTACTCGACTATATCGACTCTGAGCGAAGCCAGTTTGGTGATTTTCTCATCCACCTTGCCGATATGGTTTTCAAGAATCACCAGCAGGCGCGGGACCATTTGATCGGTCTGTTTGGCTTCACCATAGGCGAAATAAAGATCCTGCATCTCCTTGATTGTCAGCCCCAGTTCCTTCAATTTGAGAATAAACCTGATGCGCCTGACAAAGTAGGTGGTGTAGCCCCGGTTGGCCCCCTCCGTCCGTTCTACACTTTCTATGATACCGACGTCTTCCCAGTAGCGCAGCGTTCTGGTCGTCAGCCCCAGTTCTTTGGCCAGATCGCCGATGGAAATTATTTCTTCACTGTCAGAAACGGTCTGCATGGTACCCTCTTTCAGCGTTTCCACACTTCCTGCTGCGGAATCGCTCTTGCTGAACAACGAAATAAAAGTATGTTTTATTATTGCTTGACATGAACGTAAACGTAGCTATTATATCCACAATCAACGGCTGCTGACAATGCTTTTTTCACAACCGCACACGGGCAATAAAACTGTTATAACGGCCTGCGACAGGATGTCATTCAAATTTTCCGGACAGGGACGCAGACCCTGCCGGCAAACCGTGATTTGACATTATCATACAAAGGAGGGATCATGTCATGTCAAGTGCAGAGCGGTACGGAGATGAGGGTGTCAGACTGCTCCACAGCCTGAGCAGGGAAGAACTGGTCAGGATTATTGTTGATGATGCCAAAAACTGGCTAGCCCATGACGGGGTCTGGTTCCAGGCAATAGAAAAAAAATACGGCATGGCAGCGGCCGTGGAAATCGATACCGAAGCCTGGCGGTCGTTTACCGTCATCGAGGCCAGAAGGATCATGGAGCGCCTGGGCATGAAACCGGGCGGTGGAATCCCGGCGCTGGTGGAATGCCTCAAGCACCGATTCTACGCGCGGTTGAACCTTCAGGAATGCATCGAAGTAACGGATGAGCGGACGGTATTCCGCATGATAGACTGCCGGGTACAGTCAGCCCGTAAGCGCAAAGGGCTGGCGGACCATCCCTGCAAGTCCGTGGGAATCGTCGAGTATTCGGAATTTGCCAGGACAATTGATTCCCGCATCCAGACCCGCTGTCTCGCCTGTCCGCCGGATGAACATCCGGATGAGTACTGGTGCGCGTGGGAGTTCACTCTGCTTGAGTAAGACCATGCCCTTCCTGTATGCATGGACAGGTAGTGTCGGGTACGGATACCGAGCTTGGCAAAGTGCATCGTCATTTAGTATCAAAGAGCTGATTTCCACTACTACGAGGGGGGGCAATCGTGAGCAAGCTGCCGGGCAATGAACAGCTTCGTTCTGAAGATGGACGCCCGCTCTGCAGCTTGTTGGACATCAACGCACTTGCTCTCCCGGAAAAAGAGCGCATCTACGCCGGCTTAATCCCGCCCCGCCTGTTCAGCCTGCTGCAGGTCTCTCCCCAGACACTCCTTGGTGCCGACGACCGGCGCAGGGTAACCATCATCACCCCCCAGGGCATGGCGCTGGCGCGCATCGAAGTCAGGCACAAGCCTGATGACCGGCGCACCACGTTCTTTCTCGATATCGCCGATACCCACTATCAGCAGATGGAGCTGTCCTTCTGCATCATCACGGACCCCTTCTCCCCGAGCTATGTGGTTGATCTGGACGAAAACGGCCTAGACAACTGCTTTGCCACCACCGGCCGCAACATCCCCGAAGAGATCAGAGCCATGCAGGCCGGGCTGTTTCCCAACCAGACCAGCCGGGGTCTGAGGATGTTCTCCGAATTTTTCCAGCTCTTCGAACGCTTCGTTGATGCGCTCGGCATGGATATCATCCTGGCCGAACCGCTCACCTACGACAACGCCATCCGCTACGAGAAATACGGATTTGACTACCAGAACGGCCGACGGATGATGGTCGAGATCAACCACGAGTTCGGGCCGGGCGGGGCGCTGTTCAACAAGCTGGACGGCTCCAGCCCGTTTCGCATGCCGGGCATGGACCGTACGGTACATGGCAGAAGCTGGGCAATCCATGACGGCATTCTGGACGAACCGTGGGACGACCTGCCGGTGGACAAGATCCTCGACGAACCCTGGGAAGACATCAAAATCTACAAGAGTGTCGGCCTGCATGCCGGTATCCATACCTTTCGCAACCCGTGGGATATTTAAAACATTGTCATCAAACCCCGGAACGCCCGCTTCAATCCTGCAAAAGTCCTTTTTAAAGGCGTTATATCACATCGTTGCAGGACACCGTCTCCCTGCAGATACCGCCAGCCATTTTGACTATTAAATAATCCTGTTATATTTTATGTTGACTTAAACGTAAACTGTTTATTATTATAAAACACCTTTTTGAGAAACAGCCAATACACGTGAAGTCGAGGCTCCCATGGCAGTAGCTACAGCAGGTCCGCCACAGCTGATTGATTCAAGACTCGAACTGACCGGTCGTATCGCCACCCTGACCTTTCAGCGTGATGATGTCCGCAATGCCCTTACGGGAACCGCGCTGGTTGACGACCTGCTCTGCACCCTGAAGTGGGCCGACAGCGAAGCGGAGGTCTCCGTGCTCGTCATCACCGGCGCAGGGGCTGCGTTTTCCTCCGGCGGGAACGTCAAGGAGATGCAGGAGCGCAGCGGAACCTTTGCCGGGACGGCCATTGCAATCCAGGAACAGTACCGGCGCGGCATCCAGCGCATCCCGCTGGCCCTGCACAAGGCCGAAATCCCCATCATTGCCGCTGTCAATGGCCCGGCCATTGGCGCGGGTTTCGACCTGGCCTGCATGTGCGACCTGCGCATGGCATCCAGCACGGCCATACTGGGTGAGACGTTCATCAATCTCGGCCTGATTCCCGGAGACGGCGGCGCCTGGTTTCTGCAACGCCTGGTCGGTTACCAACGTGCGGCAGAACTGACATTGAGCGGGAGGCTGCTGAAGGCGGAGGAGGCGCTGCAACTGGGTCTTTTCCTGGAGGTGCTGGCCCCGGAAGAGTTGCTTCCGCGCACTATGGAACTGGCCGCCCGCATCGCCGCCAAGCCGCCCCAGGCGCTGCGCTTGACCAAACGACTGCTAAAACTGGCCCAGCGCAGCGAACTGCCCGACTATCTCGACCTGTGCGCCTCTATTCAAGCCATGGTCCACCACACCGCCGACCACCAGGAAGCGGTCAGCGCCTTTCTGGAAAAACGCGAACCAACCTATAGGGGAGGCTGAACCGATGAAATCGTATCCGTCACTCAATTTTGATCTGGGCGAAACTGCCGACCTGCTGAGAGATACCGTCAAGACCTTTGCCCGGGCCGAGATCGCCCCCCGGGCCGCCGACATCGACCGGGATAACCACTTTCCCATGGATCTCTGGCGCAAGATGGGTGACCTGGGGCTGCACGGCATCACGGTCTCCGAGGAGTACGGCGGCGCCGGCATGACCTACCTGGAACATGTGGTGGCCATCGAGGAGATCAGCCGTGCCTCGGCGGCCGTGGCCCTGGCCTACGGGGCACATTCCAACCTCTGCATCAACCAGATTTACCGCAACGCCAGCGAAGAGCAGAAGCGGCGCTACCTGCCGAAACTGATCAGCGGAGAGCATGTGGGCGCCCTGGCCATGAGCGAGGCCGGGGCCGGCTCCGACGTTGTCAGCATGCGTCTGCGGGCCGACCGCAAGGGGGACCTTTTCATCCTAAACGGCACCAAGATGTGGATCACCAACGGCCCCCATGCCGACACCCTGCTGGTCTATGCCAAAACCGACGTAAACGCCGGATCCAAGGGGATCACCGCCTTCCTGATAGAGAAGAGCTTCAAGGGTTTCTCAACGGCCCAGAAACTGGACAAGCTGGGCATGCGCGGCTCGGATACCTGCGAACTGGTCTTCGAGGATTGCGAAGTGCCGGTGGAAAATGTGGTCAGGCAGGTCGGCGAAGGGGTCCGGATCCTGATGAGCGGACTGGATTACGAACGGGCGGTGCTGGCCGCCGGTCCGCTGGGAATCATGCGGGCCTGCCTGGACGTGGTCATCCCTTATATCCACGAGCGCAGGCAGTTCGGCAAGGCCATCGGTGAATTCCAGCTGATGCAGGGCAAGCTGGCCGACATGTACAGTACCATGAATGCCTGCCGGGCCTATGTCTACGCGGTGGCCCATGCCTGCAGCGGCAAGAACTCAATCCGCAAGGATGCGGCCGGCGCCATCCTCTACGCGGCGGAGAAGGCTACCTGGATGGCCCTGGAAGCGATCCAGATCCTGGGCGGCAACGGCTACATCAACGACTACCCCACCGGCAGGCTGCTGCGCGATGCCAAGCTCTACGAGATAGGCGCCGGCACTAGCGAGATCAGGCGCATGCTGATCGGCAGGGAACTGTTCAACGAGACCGCGCCCTAGCCGGTTCTGTCCGCGCGAGATACTTTCAGAGGAGTTCAGTACGATATGACAGTTCTCAAGAGTTCAATAAAATGCGCTTCCGAGGAGTTCAGCCGCAACGCGGAGCTGATGACGGCCCTGGTGGCCGACCTGCGCGAGAAGGTTAACAGGATCATTCTGGGTGGCGATGAAAAGGCGCGCACAAAGCATATCGAGCGGGGTAAACTACTGCCCCGCGAACGCATCCGCCAGCTGCTGGATGTGGGCTCACCCTTCCTGGAACTATCCCAGTTCGCCGCCTTCGGCATGTACGGAGCCGACATACCGGCAGCCGGGATCATCACCGGCATCGGCCGGGTCAAGGGCCAGGAGTGCATGGTCGTCGTTAACGACGCCACGGTTAAAGGGGGCACCTACTACCCACTGACGGTCAAAAAGCATCTCCGGGCACAGGAGATCGCCCGGGAGAACAACCTGCCCTGCATCTACCTGGTGGATTCCGGGGGGGCCAACCTGCCCCAGCAGGACGAGGTTTTTCCGGACCGGGACCACTTCGGCCGGATCTTTTACAATCAGGCCACCATGTCCGGACAGGGCATCCCCCAGATTGCGGTGGTGATGGGCTCGTGCACGGCCGGAGGCGCCTATGTGCCGGCCATGTCCGATGAGAGCATCATCGTCAGAAAACAGGGCACCATCTTCCTGGCCGGCCCACCGCTGGTCAAGGCGGCCACCGGCGAGGTTGTCAGCGCCGAGGAGTTGGGCGGGGCCGATGTACATTGCCGCACCTCGGGGGTCACCGACCATTATGCCGTGGATGATGCCCATGCCCTGGCCATTGCCCGGCGGATCGTCGGCAACCTGAACCGGGTCAAACGGCCGTCACTGGCCATGCGCACACCGCTCGAACCGGCCTATGACCCGGCGGAGCTGTACGGCATCATCCCCACGGATACACGCAAGCCTTACGATGTCCGCGAGGTCATCGCCCGTATCGTGGACGGCTCCGAGTTTCACGAATTCAAACAGCTCTACGGCACCACCCTGGTATGCGGTTTCGCCCACCTCTGGGGCTATCCGGTGGGGATCGTCGCCAACAATGGTATTCTCTTCTCCGAGTCGGCCCTCAAGGGGGCTCATTTCATCGAACTCTGCAGCCAGCGCGGCATTCCGCTGGTCTTTCTTCAGAACATTTCCGGCTTCATGGTCGGCAGCAAGTACGAGGCCGGCGGCATCGCCAGGGACGGCGCCAAGATGGTCACTGCCGTGGCCTGTGCCGCGGTTCCCAAATTCACCGTGATCATCGGCGGCAGTTTCGGGGCCGGCAATTACGGCATGTGCGGCCGGGCCTACGGTCCGCGCATGCTCTGGATGTGGCCCAACGCCCGCATCTCGGTCATGGGGGGCGAACAGGCCGCCAGCGTTCTAGCCCAGGTCAAGCGCGACAACATAGAGGCCCGCGGCGAGAGCTGGAGCGCCGCCGAGGAGGAGGCCTTCAAAGCGCCGATCCGCAGGCAGTATGAAACACAGGGGCACCCCTACTACGCCAGTGCCCGTCTCTGGGACGACGGCATCATCGATCCGGCCGACACCCGCATGGTACTGGGCCTGGGAATTTCGGCCGCCATGAATGCGCCGGCAGAAAAAACTCAATTCGGCATATTCAGAATGTAACTTACGAGGGACCAATGAGCGAACCGACAATCCTGACCCATATCGACGAACAGGGCATCGCCACCCTGACCATGAACCGGCCGGAGCTGCACAACGCCTTTGACGATGCCCTGATTGCTGCAATGACCACGGAATTGAAGCGCCTGGAGGCGGATGCGGCTGTTCGGGTTGTGCTGCTGACCGGCAGTGGCAAGAGTTTCTCGGCCGGGGCCGATCTGAACTGGATGCGCAGGATAGCCGACTACACCAGGGAGGAGAATCTGCGCGACGCCCTGGGCTTGGGCGAGCTGATGCAAACCCTCAATGCCCTGGCCAAACCGACCATCGCACTGGTGCAGGGTGCCGCCTATGGGGGCGGGGTCGGCCTGGTGGCCTGCTGTGACATGGCCATCGCCGCGAGCCGGGCCACTTTCTGCCTGTCGGAGGTTCGACTGGGCCTGATGCCGGCGGTCATCTCACCCTATGTGGCTGCTGCCATCGGGGGGCGCGCCTGCCGGCGCTTCTTCCTGACAGCGGAGTCTTTCTCTGCTGCCGAGGCCCAGCGGTTCGGCCTGGTGCACGAGGTAGCAGCGGACGATGCGGCGCTTCAGGCCCGGGGTAGGGAGCTGGCCATGGCACTATTGAAAAATGGCCCCCAGGCCATGGCCGAGGCTAAAAAGTTGATAGCGGCGATTGCAGCCCGTCCCGTGGACAAGGAACTGATTGCCGATACAGCCGCCCGGATCGCAGACCGGCGCGCCTCGGCAGAGGGGCGCGAAGGGCTATCGGCTTTTCTGGAAAAGCGCACACCTGGATGGATGAATCAGTAAATCGGAAATAAAATACCATCTAGCTGAGGAAGGTGCTTTCCATGTTCGATAAAATACTGATTGCCAACCGCGGCGAAATCGCCTGCCGTGTCATCCGAACCGCCAAGCAGATGGGCATCCGTACGGTGGCGGTCTTCTCCGATGCCGATGCCGATGCAATGCACGTGGCCATGGCCGACGAGGCCTATCACATCGGCCCTGCACCGGCCCGCGAGAGTTACCTGCGCCCCGAAATCATCCTGGAGGTTGCCAAGAGAAGCGGCGCACAGGCGGTTCACCCCGGTTACGGCTTTCTTTCCGAGAATGCCGAGTTCGCCGAGGCCTGTTCCGGGGCCGGGATCGTCTTTATCGGTCCGCCGACGGCGGCTATCCGAGCCATGGGGTCCAAGAGCGCCGCCAAGAGGATCATGGAGGCGGCCGGGGTGCCGCTGGTGCCCGGCTACCATGGCGAGGAGCAGGATCCGGCCCTGCTGCTGGGTCATGCCGACCGCATCGGTTATCCGGTCCTGATCAAGGCCATTGCCGGGGGCGGCGGCAAGGGCATGCGTGTCGTCCTGGATTCGGCGTCATTTGACACCTCTCTGGCTGCAGCCAGGCGGGAGGCGCTCTCAGGTTTCGGAGATGACCGGGTGCTGCTGGAAAAATACCTGACCAGGCCGAGACATGTGGAGATCCAAGTCTTTGCCGATTCTCTCGGAAATACGATTCACCTTTTTGAGCGTGACTGTTCGATCCAGCGTCGTCACCAGAAGGTGCTGGAGGAAGCGCCGGCTCCGGGGATGGACGCAGCGCTGCGCTCACGAATGGGTGATGCGGCGGTGGCGGCTGCGCGTGCCATCGGCTATGTCGGGGCCGGTACGGTTGAGTTCCTGCTGGACGAAGACGGCTCGTTCTATTTCATGGAGATGAACACCCGCTTGCAGGTGGAACACCCGGTGACCGAGATGATCACCGGTCAGGACCTGGTTCAGTGGCAGTTGCTGGTGGCATCCGGCGCCCCACTGCCCTGCAGCCAGGACCAGCTTGCCATCAACGGGCACGCCATCGAAGCCCGCATCTATGCCGAAGACCCGTCACGGGATTTCCTGCCGTCCACAGGCAGCCTGACCCACCTGCGCACCCCTCCTGAAAGCGCCCATGTCAGGATCGATACCGGTGTTCGCCAGGGTGACAGCGTCAGCATCAACTACGACCCGATGATCGCCAAGCTGATCGTCTGGGATGCCACCCGCGCCGGAGCCCTGCGCCGCCTCCGCTCAGCCCTGGCCGAATATCAGCTGATCGGCGTTACTACTAACGTTGAGTTCCTGTCTGCAGTGGCCGTCCATCCCGCCTTTGCGGCCGGCGAACTGGACACCGGATTCATCGGGCGGCATAAGGCCGTGCTCTTCCCGGAATCAAGGCCGGCCACCGACCGGATACTGGCCCTGGCCTCTCTTCATGTGCTTCTGCGCCGGTCAGCCGAGGCGGAAAAGATGGCGGCCGTCTCCCTTGACTGCTGGTCACCCTGGCACCTGACCACCGGCTGGCAGATGAACAGCGACAATCACCACGTACTGACCTTCCAGGATGGAGAGTCGGAGGCCTGTGTCACGGCACATTACCGGTCCGGCGGCTACCTGCTGGATCTGCCCGACAGCCGGATGCCGGTCAGCGGCATACTGGATGCGAATGGCGATCTGCAGGCTGATCTGGGCGGTGCCCGGGTCACGGCCAGCGTTGTGCGTCACGGCAGCGACCTGACCATTATTTCACACGGCGGCAGCCACCGCCTGACTCTGCATGATCCCCTGGCCAGTGCCGGTGAAGAGGAGGTCGCGGGAGGCCGCCTGACAGCGCCCATGCCCGGCAAGATCGTGGCCCTTCTGGTAAAAGCCGGAGCAAGCGTGAAACGGGGTACGCCGCTGGTCATCCTGGAGGCCATGAAGATGGAGCACACCATCACCGCCCCGCGAGACGGCGTGGTGGCGGAGATCCATTTTGCAGTGGGTAGCGTGGTCAATGAAGGTGCCGAACTTCTGGCCTTTGCCGCTGACGGGGAACCTCTATGAGATTGCCCAAACAGGTCAAGATCGTCGAGGTCGGGCCGCGGGACGGCCTGCAGAATGAGTCTCTGATCGTTCCTGCTGAGATCAAAATCGAGTTTATCGACCGGCTGACCGCATCCGGACTCAGGGCCATCGAGGCCACCAGTTTCGTGTCTCCCAAGTGGGTGCCGCAGATGGCCGACAGTGCCCAGGTCATGGCGGGTATCCAGCGCCGGTCGGGGGTCTGCTACCCGGTTCTGGTGCCCAACCTGCAGGGATTCGAAGCAGCCATGGCTGCCGGTGCGAAAGAGGTGGCCGTTTTCGGAGCCGCTTCGGAAACGTTCTCGCAGAAGAACATCAACTGCTCCATCGCCGAAAGTCTGGAGCGTTTTGCACCGGTGGTCGAGGCTGCCCTCAAACGAGGAATCAGGGTGCGTGGGGCAGTCTCGTGCGCCATGGGCTGCCCTTACGAAGGCCAGGTAGCACCATCTGCGGTTACAAAAATGGCTGCCCGCATGCTGGAGCTGGGCTGCTACGAGATTTACTTGGGCGACACCATCGGAGTCGGCACGCCAAGGCAGGCACAGACTTTGATTGACACGGTCGTGCAAAAGGTGCCGCTGGAATGTCTCGCGGTCCATTTCCACGACTCCTACGGCCAGGCCCTGGCCAACATCCTGGCGGTTATGGAACGAGGCATCTCCGTCATAGACAGCTCGGTGGCCGGGCTTGGCGGTTGCCCCTACGCTGCCGGAGCGTCCGGGAATGTGGCCAGTGAAGATCTTCTTTACATGTTGAATGGACTTGGGATAAAAACCGGTGTAGACCTTGACCTGCTGTTACAGGCGGGCAATTTCATCTCCGAGGTACTGGGACGCCCGTCGGGCTCAAAGGTGGCCCGCGCCCGTGGCGCTACTCGGTCGAACAACTGCTGAAAAATTCTGAAATCATCTATACGCTGAAGGAGGATTGATCATGTCACGACAACTTGATGTCACCGTAGGAGGCCTGCTGGACCAGATGGCGGAACGTTTTCCGGACAACGATGCCTTGGTCTATCCGGAGAGGGGCCTGCGCTATTCCTACCGCGAGTTGAACGAGGTCTGCCGCAAGGTGGCCAAGGGACTGCTTCGCCTGGGAATCAGGAAGGGAGACAACCTGGCCATCTGGGCCTACAACGTCCCGGAATGGGTGATCCTGCAGTTTGCCACCGCCAAGATCGGCGCGATCCTGGTCACGGTCAACACCAGCTACAAATCTGCCGAACTGGAATACATCCTCAACCAGTCCGACTCGAATACCTTGTTCATGGTCAAATCCTTCAAGGACTCCGATTACGTCCATACCGTCTGCGATGTGGTGCCGGAGCTGTCGGGCAGCCAGCCGGGCAGCCTCAAGTGCCCCAAACTTCCCCACCTGAAGAACGCCATCTTCATCGGCGACGAAACTCCCTCCGGCATGCTCAACTTCAACCGCATCATCGAGCTGGGGGCCGCGGTCAGTGATGCCGAACTGGCCGTCGTCGAAGCGACACTTGACTGCCACGAAACCATTAACATGCAGTATACCTCCGGCACCACCGGCTTCCCCAAGGGGGTCATGCTGACCCATTTCAACCTGGTTAATAACGGTTTTGCAATTGGCGAGTGCATGCGGTTCACGGACAAAGACCGGCTCTGCATCCCGGTTCCGTTCTTCCATTGCTTCGGTTGTGTGCTGGGGGTCATGGTCTGTGTCACCCACGGATCCGCCATGGTGCCGGTGGAGATCTTCGACCCGCTCAAGGTCCTGCAGACCATTGAGGCGGAGAAGTGCACCGCGGTGCACGGCGTCCCGACCATGTTCATCGCCGAACTGGAGCATCCGGAATTCAGCCGCTTCGACCTTTCATCCCTGCGCACCGGCATCATGGCCGGTTCAAACTGTCCGATCGAGGTGATGAAGAAGGCAGTGAAACATATGAATCTGACCGAGATAACAAGCGTTTACGGCCAGACAGAGGCTTCACCCGGCATCACCCAAACCCGCACGGAAGATCCGGTCGAGCTGCGAGTGGCCACCGTCGGCCGTGCGCTCCCCGGCGCCGAGGTAAAGATCGTGGACATTGAAACCGGCGCCACCTTGCCTCCCGGCAAACAGGGAGAGCTCTGCGCCCGCGGCTACATGGTCATGAAGGGCTACTACAAGATGCCGGAAGAGACCTCCAAGGTTATCGACTCGGACCAGTGGCTGCATACCGGCGACCTGGCCATCATGGATGAGAACGGCTACTGCAAGATCACCGGCCGCATCAAGAACATGATCATCCGCGCCGGCGAAAACATCTATCCGCGCGAGATCGAGGAGTTCCTCTACACGCATCCCAAAATCTCGGATGTTCAGGCCTTCGGCGTGCCGGACAGGAAATACGGAGAGCAGGTCATGGCCGCCATCATCCTGAAAAAGGGTATGGAGATGACCGAGGACGAAGTCAGGGATTTCTGCCGGGAGAAGATCGCTAACCACAAGATCCCCAAGTACGTCAAATTCGTGGATTCCTATCCAATGACCGCTTCGAGCAAGATTCAGAAGTTCAAGATGAGGGATATGGCGATCAAGGAGCTGCAGCTGGAAGAGGCCTGACAGCGGCATGGGAAGCGCAGCTTTTCCGCCATCTCTGCGTTGCCCTTGTCGAAAGTTGTGCGGCGTAGGGTGTTGTTTGTCAGAAACCATCCCGAAGTCCTGGGCTTCCCTGCCCTGCGAGAGAGGCTAATATTTAATCTCTGCGGGTAAATTCCCCGCCACTTGTGGCGATTCAACAATCAACTAAGGTTACAGATACCCCGCTGCTTGCGGCGGGGTTATTCATTGATAACCGGCCGTGCGGGTGCGACGGCCGGGAAGAAGTGTGCCGCCGCGTTGATCTATGACGGTTAAGGAATATGCTGGACTGCTCCACGATATAACAAACAAAACAAGCCCTGTCACTCCGGGTTTTTTCCGCGGAGCACAGGGCCTGTTTCATTGATTGTAGTGAACTGCAAGTCTCAGTGAGCGATGGACTGCCTGAACTTGTTGATCTCTTTGATCAGCTCCGTACGGTCAAAATAGATCTCGTTGCGCCTGATCTTGCCTTGGTCGCTGAACTGCATGAAGCAGAGTGCAACGCACTCGACGATCTTCTCCCCGACCGGAATGCGGGCCTCCAGGCGATTCATGAAACCGTCTTCCAGAGGAATCGGTTCCACCTGGGTCCAGACCCAGGACGGATTGTGTCCGAGAACCTTGGTGAAATAGGCGGTCAGGGCCTCCTTGCCCTTGATCCCGGCCGGACGACCCGGATCGAGGAAGAAGGCGTCATCGGCATAGAAACTGAGCAGCTTTTCAGGCTTGTTTCCGGTCCAGCAGGGCAGCCATCTGTCGGTGAATTCGCGTGCTGCTTCTGTTGTCATCATATATAGGTACTCCTCTTGAATACGGTGGTATTTTGAGGCTCTGATATACTACCCTGCTGCCAACGCTGTCAATGGGAAATCATGACAGGAAGCGTCATCTGGCTCATCAGGTGTTTGGCTACCGGGCCGAGTACGAAGTTGCCCCTGCGCGTCGAGGCAAAGGCCCCCATGGCCAGCAAGTCCATCTTCTGCTCACAGGCGTGGTTCAACAGCACATCACCCAACGGGAAGTTGGAAGAGGCCTGGACCTGGTCATGCACCGCCGTAACCTGGTGCCGTGACAGGTAGGTGCACAGCCTCTGGACATCACGCTCCGTGCTGTCGCTGTCACTTACTGAAGTGTGGATGGTCACGATAGTGACATGCCGGGCCTTTTCAAGAAACGGCATGGCATCATTGACCACCCGTGATGATTCCCGACCGGACTTCCAGGCGATCATCACCCGCTCGACGGCGGATGAAAACACTCCGGAATAGGGCACCACCAGCAGAGGACGTCCCGAGCCGAGCCCAAGGCGTTCCGGCAGGTCGGCGGGTGTGCCGACATTCTGGGAGCCAAGGTCCGGCTGGCTGATGATCACCAGGTCGGAATAGTAGGCGTACAGGTCGATGATCTCGGTAATGCTGACCCCGATCACCGACCAGTCCACATAGAGCCATTCGAACGAAATGCCGGCCTGACTGGCTTTTTCCGTAAAATGGGCCTCAAGTTTCAGGGCGGCTTCCGTCACGCCGCGGACGTTGCGCGGGTTGTAGTACGCGTGGGAGACCACGAACAGGCCTTTGACATGAGCGCCGTGAGTCCGGGCAATACTTATTGCCAGTTCGATCCTGGCCGGACAGCTCGGGGAATTGTCCAGGTGAAGCAGGATGTCCTTGTAAGCCATAACATCTCCTTGGTGCGGCAGCGGTTTTCTCCGGACAGACTACGGCCGGCATTGCGGCCTGTTAATCGGGTGCCATCTGTAAGCGCTTGAGCATGCGCTGGCGGTATTCCACGATCTCCTTGCGCAGGGCGGCCAGTTTCGACATTTTTTCATCAATGTTGTCAATATGGTTATCGAGTATTTCGATCAGGCGAGGTATGACCCGGTTGGTCTCTTTGGCCTCGGTATAGACCGCGTCAAGTTCCTGCATCTCCTTGATGGTCAGTCCCAACTCTTTCAGCCGGAGGATGAACTTGAGTTTGCGCACATCCTCGGGTGCATAGACCCGGACAGCCCCGTCAACGCGGCGGGGAGGCGTCATGATCCCCATTTCCTCATAGTAGCGCAGGGTCCTGGTGGTCAGGCCGATGGTGCGGGCCAGGTTTCCAATCGAAATATACTCTTCGTCAGTGTCAGTATTCATGGATTTCACCCGCTTCTTTCTCATGACGATGTGCAAGCAAAATGACATCAATGTCCAGTGGCGAATCTTGTATTCACCCATTATGTGCGGGACGTTATCCGGCACCAAAGCAGTGAATCAGGCGGTCAGATCAAGCTGGTAGCGGCTGATGAGTACTTTCAGCAAGGTTTCAACCCCCCGAAGTGCAGCGCGGAGCTGTTCCCGTTCCCGTTCCGTCAAATTGAGTGGATCGACTGAATTGCCCGGTTCCTCTCCCGAAGACAAGGCAATCAACTGCTTTTCCAGACGTAATCGTGTCAAAAATGAAAAAGCATCCCGGATAATCTCCAGGTCTTGATCTGAAACCAGTTGCAATGTCTGGAGCCTCTCCAGTTTTGACCAGGTTGTTCCTCCCATGATGCCGGATTCCAGGGCGATCAGGCTGATTCCTTTGGTTAACGCGAAAAGGCCGCCTTTCTTCAAATCCAGTTTTCCACGCTGTTCACCTTTTTTCTCGACCAGTAATCGCCCGAACATGCCGATGGGTGGCTTAAAACGGACGATATTTCGTGCCATGCAGGGGAAGAATATCGAGTTGCCGCGGACATATTCGCTGATATGGTTTCGCAGTTCATCTTCAAGCGACTTTTCACCATGCAAAACCCGCAAATCCTGAAAAACACCGAAATGTACGGTTTCATCCGCCCCGGGCATCTTTATCCAGCGCTCGGTCAGTTGCTTCCATTCTGACAGACTGTGACACCAGTCAGGGTTGTTTGCCATCATCTTGCCGGGACAGAGCGGCACGCCGACAAACTCAAGAGCAGAGACGATACGTTCGGCAAAGCGTTGCGTTTCGAGCTTTTCTTCCGAGGTAAGGTTGTCCCGATAGACGATGGCGTTGTCCTGGTCTGTGCGCAAGGTTTGCTCTTCGCGCCCTTCGCTCCCCAATGCCAGAAAAGCTGCTCCAATTGGCAGGCGAACGTTATGGCAGCCGTCGAGGAGGTAGATCAGTCGCCGGGTCAATGCATCGTTAAAGTGTGAGATTAGTTGAATAAGGCTTTGCGCATCTGCAGTGGTCTTTACGGCGTATTGCAGCATCCCGGTCATTTTGCTGCTGATGAGGCGAAGATCCTCGATGGCAGTCGCGGATTCAATCTCCTGAACGAGATAGAGTGGCGTGCGAATCTGAATCCGCAGCAGGTCGGTGTCAGTGATCACTCCGAACAACCGGTCACATTCATCGACCACCACCAGGCGGTGGATATTGTGTTTCGCCATTAAAAAAATGGCCTTGAAAAGATAGTCACCGGTGCGAATGGTTATAAGACCGGTCTTCATTACTTCACCAACGGTAAGGGTTTCAATCTTGTTGCCAACATCGGCTATCAGGTTTCGCAGGTCGCGCAGGGTAACGATGCCGACCGGCGTGTCGTGATCCACTACGACGATGCCGGATATATTGGCGGTCTTCATACGTCGGGCCATTTCCACAAGCCCCAGCTCGGGGGGGCAGGTTATTGCGGGTGCCCGGCATATCGAATTTACCGGCATGAAGGAATAATTATCTTCGTTTAAAGCATTATTCGGCACGACAACTCCATGCTATCGGTTAATAAGCGGTAATGATAGTGTCTTCGCACCACTATTTATTGAGCCATGTGGCATACCTCGCCGGCAGCATTCAAAAATAGTCATAAAACGTGATGATGAGCTCATTGTCGCAATTTATCCCGCCAAGGCCTCCAATTTCCATGGAGGCCTTGGCGGGGTTATCCTCTAAGCCTTCACATCCGATGAGTGAATCTGTTTCATGAAGGCATTAACATCCGCCGGTACTTTCCCATCTATCCTGGAAATGATATATACCGTCAAAAATGCCAGCGGAACGGTGACAAGACCAGGGATTCTCCACTGCATCCATACCGGCAGGGTTTTTATGAAGAAAATCATGTAGCATGATGAGGCAAGGCCTACGATCATCCCCCAGATTGCGCCTTTTTCAGTCATGCCGCGCCACCAGACTCCCATCAGGAATATTGGAGCAAAGGTACTGGCAGCCACATTGAAGGCAAGACCGACCAGATGGCCGATAGAAGCCTTCTGGACCAGTAAACCGAGTATTCCGTACAGTACCCCGATAATGACAACTGAAATCTTGCCCGCCACAACTTTCTGCTTTTCTGAAGCATTTTTGTTGATAAAGTGGGTATAGACATCATGCCCCAAGGCACCGGAACAGGCGATGAACAGACCGGACAGGTTCGAGAATACCGCGGCAAAAGCACCGGCAACGACAATCCCCAGCAGCCACTTTCCGCCGATAATATTGGAAACCGTGGGTACGACCATGTTTGTGCCGCCAATTACGAACGCCTTCAGGTTCTCGGGAGAAAGTGTGCCCGCTTTGGCTCCTTCAAGGAACAGATACCGGCCTACTACGCCCAGATATAAGGCAATTGCAAAGAATGTGCTGGCAATGGCGATGGCAAACAAAGCAGAATATCTGGCTTCTTTGGCGGAAGGGTTTGTGTAGAAGCGAAGCAGAATGTGAGGCAGGCCGATGGTGCCGAACGACAAGCCGATAACCATGGAAAGGGTTTCCAGCGGATTCTTGAAAAAGCCGCCGCCGATATACGACCATTTCGCCCCGTTGGCGACCAGATCTTTTCCGTCCTTGGTATAGGCACCGGTACCGGGTACAGCACCGGTCCAGCTCTGAATCACTTCCAGGACTTTACCGTAATGGAGACCAAGGTAAATTGCGCCTCCAAGAAGTATCAGAAAAGCTCCGAAACGGATCCAGACTTCAAGTGCCTGGTTGATGGTGGTCCCTTTCATGCCGCCGACACCAACATAAAAGATCATGACTGTAACAATAAGGCATACACCAAACGTATAGGAGGTGCCAAAAAACAGTTGCAGAATCTGGGCGCCGCCAAGTATTTGAGGCGCTGCATAAAAACCGGAAATAGACAGCACCACGACAACCGCAATTAAGCGGGCTTGCGGGCTGTGGAATCTTTCAGCCAAAAAGTCCGGGACGGTAAATTTACCAAATTTCCGTAAAGGGCCCGCAACAAACAGCGCCAGAACTGTCAGGCCGACTGAAAAACAAAAGGTGTAGAAAATCCCGTCGTATCCCAGAGAAAATGTCAGACCTGCAAGGCCCAAAAAGGTTGCTGCGCTCAGGTAGTCCCCGGCAATAGCAGAGCCGTTCATCACCCACCCGAAGCTGCGACCTCCGACATAGAAATCGACAGTGCTTGTCGAATATTTCTTGGTAGCAAACGTGACGGCAATAATAGTTCCCAGGAGTATCAATGTGAATAGGTATTTAGGTTCCATGAATTACACCTCCATTCCATTTGTAGTGTTTTTAGATACTCTGCTCTGGTAATGAAGTACATGAAGCCATGCAATGAGTGTTGCCATAATCATCGCCAGAATGGACGTTGCAAACCAAGTAACGGTCATGCCCCCCCATAGTGTGGTTTTCATAAATTCAGGTGATGTCCAGTTCAGAATGGTTACTGCCAAAAGAAATACATAGTAAATGACAGCCAGCACCACGCTGACCTTCACTTCTTCCGACATGTTGGCGGAAGTCTCTGCGTCCAGCGGTGGCAAATCCTTGTAGTCAATGGTACCAACCTGTTCACTTGACATAACCATCCCCCCCTTTTCTTGATTTAGCAGTCTACGCCCCTTTCGAAAGCGACTTTCTGCTGATGAATTCCGGTTACCCGACAACTGAATATTCTTTCCTTTTTTACCTCGAACGACACACAGGACCATGAATGGCGTGTCCGGCCTACAAAATGGAGCGGGCGTCAACGTCAAGTTCAAAGAAAGGTCTTACTTCACCGTGGACAATAGAATATATTTTTGTTTATGAAAGTCCCTTGACCGGAATATAGCGCGGTATGTAATCTTATTTCAAGCAAAAACCGCAATTGATAAAAAAATGTTTTATTACGGATTGACATAGACGTAAACAGCGGGTAATCTGACAACCGTAGCAGGCCGGAATCCGCTTCAGAAACCTTTTGCTGACAGCGCCAGAGCGCACACCCAGTATCCATTGATGGCTTATATCATTAGCATTGTGGCATATGCTGTCACCGTTAAAGCCGCAAAGTGCTTCCATGCCGCCGGCAGCACGCCCGGGATTCGGACCTTCTGGTAGCAGTGCATCATTAACGTTAATTGCGAGTATACTGAAGGTCCTACCCTTGTATTTGAAAAGGACTGAAGATATTTTGGACTTTTTATAGCCAGTATCATAACATTAGTTTACTAACACTCCGATCCCGAAGGAGGATGCACGGTATGCACGTGGCAAATCCCCAGCCCTACACAACTGAACACAAGGTCCGCTTCGTGACCGCCACCAGCCTGTTCGACGGCCATGACGCCACCATCAATGTCATCCGCCGCATACTACAGTCCTCCGGGGCCGAGGTGATCCATCTCGGCCACAACCGCTCGGTGGAGGAGATCGTTACCGCTGCCATCCAGGAGGATGCCCAGGGGATCGCGGTCAGCTGCTACCAGGGCGGGCACCTGGAGTTTTTCAAGTACATCAAGGACCTGCTTGTTGAGCGGGGCGCCGATCATATCTGCATCTTCGGCGGCGGCGGCGGCGTGATTGTGCCGGATGAGATCAGGGAGATAGAAGCCTACGGGATCAGCAAAATATTTTCCCCGGAGGACGGCCGCAGAATGGGGCTGCAGGGGATGATCAACCTGATGCTGCAGGAGTGCGACTTCGCACTGCAGCGAAGGACAGTCGAAGAGATCGCCAAGCTAAAGAACCAGGATATTTGCGCCGTCAACACCCTGATAACCCTGGCGGAGCAGGCTGTGCATGAGCATACCTCCGAGTATGGCGCGCTGCGCGAACAGATCCGCGGCATGGCCCGCGATGTGCCGGTGGTCGGCATTACCGGAACCGGCGGTGCCGGCAAAAGTTCTATCACCGATGAGCTGGTGCGGCGTTTTACACTGGATTTCCCCGACAAAAGCGTTGCCATCCTGGCGATCGATCCATCGCGACAGCGCACCGGCGGCGCCCTTCTCGGTGACCGGATCAGGATGAATTCCATCAACTCCAGCCGTATCTACATGCGCTCGCTGGCCACCCGCGAATCCCGGACCGAGCTTTCGGCCGCTATCCGGGACGCCATCGACGTGGTGCGGGCAGCCGGTTTCGACCTGGTGTTTGTCGAGACCAGCGGCATTGGCCAGGGCAATGCAGGCATAGTAGGTATCTGCGACGTTTCGCTGTACGTCATGACTTGCGAATTCGGTGCCCCTACCCAGCTGGAGAAGATCGACATGCTCGACTTCGCGGACGTGGTCGCCATCAACAAGTTCGAGCGCAAGGGGGCCGAGGATGCCCTGCGCAATGTCCGCAAACAGTATCGCCGCAACCGCAACCTGTTCGACGTGGCCGACGAGGCGTTGCCGGTGTTCGGCACCATCGCATCCCAATTCAACGATCCCGGCACAAATGTGCTCTATCTGGCCCTGATCAATGCCATCAACAGCAAGAAGGGCATTAACCTGCAGTCATCGCTTCAGCTCTCCGAGCGGGACAGCCTGAAGAAATACATCATCCCTCCCGACCGGGTTCACTATCTGGGAGAGATCGTCCATGCCGTACGTGGCTACCGCCAGGATGTCCGCGAACAGTCCGGCATTGCCCGGCGGCTTTTCCAGCTGAACGGTGCACGGGAGCTGCTGGTCGAGACCGGTTCACTGACGGAAATAGGTACTCAGATTACCCATTTTGAAAGTAAGCTCCACGAGGAGCCACAGAAGATCCTCAAGGAGTGGCCGGAGCTGAAGGCGGCCTACCGAAAGGAGCAGCTGGTCACCAGGGTAAGAGACAAGGAGATCCGCAGTGATCTCTACACCACGACGCTCTCCGGCACCCGCATCCCCAAGGTTTGTCTGCCTGATTTCGTTGACTGGGGCGAGATCCTGCGCTGGTGTATGCTGGAAAATGCGCCGGGCTATTTCCCCTATACCGCCGGGGTATTCCCCTTCAAGCGGGCCGAAGAGGATCCCAAGCGCCAGTTTGCCGGTGAAGGCTCGCCCGAACGGACAAACCGCCGCTTCCACTATCTCTGCAAGGATGACGACGCCAAGCGGCTCTCCACCGCCTTCGACAGCGTGACCCTCTACGGCGAGGACCCGGACTATCCGCCTGATGTCTACGGCAAGGTTGGTGAGAGCGGGGTCTCGATCTGTACGGTCAACGACATGCGCACACTGTTTGCCGGTTTCGACCTGTGCGCCGCCAATACCAGTGTCTCCATCACTATCAACGGCCCAGCGCCCATGATGCTGGCCTTTTTCTTCAATGCCGCTACCGACCAACAGGTAGACCTCTTCCGAGAAAAGAACGGCCGCGAGCCCTCCAGCGAGGAATACGAGGAGATCCGCAGCTGCACCCTGCAGACCGTACGCGGCACGGTTCAGGCCGACATCCTCAAGGAAGACCAGGGCCAGAACACCTGCATCTTCTCCACTGAATTCGCCCTGAAGATGATGGGAGACATCCAGCAGTACTTCATC
>JBBQXT010000019.1:0-30286 GCA_038209415.1 Geobacterales bacterium | reverse complement strand
CCTGCGCAAGAAACTGGGCAGCGAGGCTATCAAGAACGTGAGGGGCGTTGGATGGATGGTATCAAAAGGCGTATAAATGACTCACTCCAAATCAGGCTGTCCATCTGGCTGTCGCTGGCGATTCTTGGTATAGCCTTGATTGCCGGGACATTTGCCTTCTTTTCGGCATTCAACGAGGCCCACGAGTTACAGGACGATGTGCTGCGTCAAGTCGCTACATTGTTCGACCTGCATCATCTCCCCGTGCCTCAGGGCGGTTCAGGAAGAGCGGCGGACAGTGACGCAGAATCGCGTGTTTTTGTGCAATTGCTCTCTCCTCCACTGTCAAGTAGCGTAGTCAGGGTTACCAATCCGCCGTTAGCACTGCCCCAAAGCCTGCGTGATGGCATGCAAACCGTCAGTATCGGTAAAGTCACCTATAGGGTATTAGTCAGGACCCTCGGCAGTGGAGAGCGCCTGGCCGTAGCCCAAGAGACGGAAGTCCGCGACGAAATCGCACAAGCAAGCTCGCTACGCACCCTGCTGCCGTTCCTGATACTGGTTCCGATTTTACTGCTTGTCGTGGCCGGGCTAGTCCGCAAAATCTTCAAGACAGTTGCAGGCCTCTCTGCCGAAATCGATCAGCGTGGCGAGCAGGAACTTCATCCGATCACCCCTGAACCATTACCCTCTGAAATCCGACCATTCGTAGAGGCAATCAATCGACTTTTAGAACGCGTAGAACAGTCAATGGAAGCGCAGCGACGCTTCCTGGCCGACGCTGCACACGAGCTTCGCTCTCCGCTTATGGCGCTGTCGCTGCAAGCCGAACGGCTTGCCGACACTGAAATGTCTGCCAATGCGCATGAGCGGCTAAACACGCTGCGTCGAGGTATCGAGCGTGGCAGAACGTTACTGGAACAACTGTTGGCACTGGCGCGAGCCCACGCCCCGGCAATCACGCCCAGTACCACTGTGTCCATACAAAAGGTCTATCGGCGCGTGTTGGAGGATTTGATGCCATTGGCCGAGGTGAAAGGCATCGACATTGGTGTTGTGAGCGACTTGGACGCCTGCGTCATTGTCAACGAGGTGGACGTGGTCACTCTTGTCAAGAATCTAGTGGACAACGCGATTCGCTACACACCGCCAGGTGGGCGTGTGGATCTGTCCGTCTTAGCCACCAACGGAGTGATTTCGCTGGTGGTCGAAGATAGCGGCCCCGGCATTCCAGAGGCAGAACGCGAGCGGGTGTTTGATCCGTTCTACCGTGTTTTAGGTAGTGATGAGATTGGTTCTGGTCTCGGCCTATCTATTGTACAGACCATTTCCGCCCGTATTGGTGCACAAGTGAGTCTTGGTTTTGCCAATAACAAATCGAGGTCTGGCCTACGTGTAATGGTGGCCTTTCCAAAGCAAATTGTAGAGGACAAAAATACCGAGGTCGTGCTCATCACTTGATTCAAATAAGTGCATCAAGCTATTACGTATAATTTCTTGCATGACCATTCCCGTAACTTTTGCTTTCTCTGTCAGTTCAATTTCCACCACTCGCCGATCTTCTTTCGGACCGAATTTCAACCAATCAGTTCTTTTTTCATAGATGCCGTTAAGTATTTCCACCTCTTGTTCTTTTGATGGTTTACCTTTAAATATTAGATTGTTCCGTCAGGATTTGAAAAATACGGCGAATATTATCAACTACACCGGAAACTATCAATTTTTTGGATTTCATTGGACTCTCTTTTTAACGCCCACTGTAAAACAGAATTGTCAAAAAGCTGTAAGACAAACATCTGTATGCCATTGTAATTAGAACATACGAAGCGGTAAATAATTATTTTGACAAATATATAGTTTGTGTTATAAACTATTTTGCAGGAAACGGGAAGTATTCACGTATCCTATTTATAAAGTTATTTCATCTCAGGAGGAGTCTCAGCATGTTTAATCGAATACCGCTTTATGCCACAGCCCTGCTTTTTGTTTCCGTAATCATGACTGCTGGTTGTGCAACACAGGAAGCTGTTGTGAAAGATGAAGGAATTACGCCGGCACGGGTTACTAAACCAATAGATACCTCAAAATCCAGTGCAACAGCGTCTAATAAGGAGCCAATTGTACCGGCCAAACAACCGGCAGCCGCCCAGCTGTCTCAAAAAACATCTTCCAGTTCACAACTCCAGTCAGCTCTTGAGAAAATCTATTTCAATTTTGATTCAGCCGACCTGTCTGAATCTGCTCGCAACACCCTGACGAAAAATGCTCAAGCATTACTAAAAGCGCCCTCGGCAAAAATCATTATTTGGGGTAACTGCGACGAGCGCGGTTCAGCCGAATACAACCTGGCACTTAGCGACAGGCGCGCAAAAGTTGCCCAGCAGTATCTTGTTACTCTGGGAGTGAAAGCAGATAGTATTTCCACTATCAGTTACGGCAAAGAGAAACCTGCAGTTTTGGGGAGTAATGAGGCCGCCTGGGCCAAGAACCGACGGGATGATTTTTTTGTTGTGTCGAAGTAAGCAAATGAGTGATCTAAAGTAACGTCGAACGTATCCGGTATAAAGACACGTTTTGATTCTGCCTCACCCAGTCGGTATGACTCTCGAAATATATCCCGCTCCCTTTCAATGGCATATGATTGCGTTAGGGAGCGGGAACGACAACACAAACTGACCGTGGGTCAGTGCCCAAATGTTCGTCAGTCCCATGGTTTTGTCAGTGCCACCTACCTCTGTTCCCTCATGTAAGATCCCTCTCGCTGACCCACTACGGTAAAAGGTATCACTGATTAATGCATTTACACACATTGACATTATTGTCAAAGGAGCATTCACCAATGTTAAATCAATTACTGTCATTACTATCTGCATTCAGCTTCATAATTGTGGGATCATGAGAGTTTTCAATATCGGAACTATTATAATTATTACGTTGCTCTGCTGCGGTTTTGGCTGGGGCAAAAGCAAGGAACAGAAATGTTTGGATGCACAAGAATTAATCGCCTCTCAGCAGTCGAAAAATCCTGTGTCACTTCCAGAAGACTTGGAACGACAGATACGTGGACTTTGCTCGGACGGTGCCGCAATGGAATTTATTCAGGGGTTTCGAACTGAGCTCCAGGGCCAGTCTGACCGGGCCATGCAGCACTATGAAAAAAGCATAAAAATAGATGAGCATTTTGCAGATGCACCCGGGCGTTTAGGACTATTGCAAATGGCAAGGGGAGATAAGACAGCTGCAATGGTCTCGCTGACAAGTTCGTTGGAAAACGGCGGCAGAAATCCGCGATATCATTTTGCGTTGGCGAGTCTTTTACGGGAAACAAAAGCATATCCGTTGGTCATATATCATTTCGAGAAAGCAAGTTCTCTCGGCAGTCCGCCCGATATAGAATCATATGTCGGGACAGCCGAGGCGCATGATGCCATGAGAAATTGGAAAGAGGCTGAAACCTCCTATCGTAATGCCCTGCTCTTGTCTCCAGCCAGTGTCCTCCTCAAGTCAGCCTTGGCACAAACAGTAATCCGTCAGCAACGCTTCAAGGAAGGAATTCAGCTATTGAAGGAGGAAATAGCAGCAAATCCTGAAAACAAATATCTTCATCGTCAATTGGCTGACGCGCTGAGCGTTTCTGGCAATGTAGACGCTTCCAAGGCGGAATTGAAACTGGCTGGCAGCGTCTTACCAAACACTGTGATTCCGTCGATACTAGAAGGAGATACTTATTTTTTACGCCGAGATTACCCCTCTGCGATCAGAGTCTATAAAGATGCAGCGGAAAAGCACGGAACCCCAGAAATCTATCAGAAGCTTGGTGATGCGTATCTGGCCGCCGGCAATGATGATGATGCCTTTAAGAGTTATCAGAAATTTATTAGTATCGTACCAGATGATGCGAGTGTTCACTACATTGTTGCCGTCATATTGGAGCGCAAAGGCGACCTCAAAGGAGCTATCGACGAATACAAACTGAGTATTTCACTAGATAAAAGTAATGGAGATGCACATCGCAGACTTGCCGATATATATGCGCTTAAAGGCAATCTCAACAAGGCCATAGCCGAATACAGGGAAATTTTAGAGATAGCCCCTGACAATCCAGTTACATATTTTAAAATTGCAAAGGCCTATCTTAAAGCCAACAGATTTACTGACGCAAAACATTCTCTTGAAACCGCCATCAAGCTGGATCCGTTTAATTTTGAGCCGAGAAGAGAGTTACTCGTATTAGATATAAAACGGAATAATCTGCCAGAAGCTGAAAAACAGTGTCGGGAAATACTTGCCATCAACAGAGATGACCAGAAGGAGCGACAGAGATTAATCGGAATTCTTGGACGGCAAAAAAAATATGATGAGTTGCTGCAATTTCTAACTGAAGAATCTATGCGCTACCCAAGTGACAACATGAGCTATTACAGGTTAGGGCTTGTAAAAGAGTACGTAAAGGACTATCGGGGCGCTATCGCTGCTTTCCTGAAATCTATTGAATTAAAAGCCACCGCACAAAGTTATCACACCCTCGCCCGTACATATTTACGTCTATCAGATTCGAAAAAAGCTCGGGAAGCTCTCGCCGAGGCAAACAGAATTGACCCAAAGAGAAGGGATACAAAAGAGCTACTTGAATTAGTTGATGAAGAGTATGGGCACTCTCATATCAAAATCCACAAAAAGGCGCTAAAAAGATCCAAGAAAAAACGGTCTCATAGCTCTAAATCTGCAAATAAAAGATAATTATGGATAGAATAATTAAATGCACAAAATGCGCCAAGACCTTGATGAGTATCCCCTTTGGAGCATCAAGAATTTGGGATGCAGTCAACCTGCCGAAGTACTGCACCAAATGCAAATCTGAGGCGGACTCTGATCGTGCAGTTCAGAGCGGGAAGCAACCATGAACGAGTTTATGCTGACGCTACTGATTTGTCAGGCATGTCTTCCAAAGCAGGAGGGAGGACTCGAATTTATCTAATCCGGTGATAGCTGCGATTGGCAATTGAGAATACACCATAACTGCCAAATGTCAGGATATCGGTTACCCAAGTCTAACAGTGGGAAATGTCAGGACATCGGTTACATAGCGAGCATTACCGCCCATCTGCTCCTGAACGCACAATACTTCACTCCGTGACTGATGGAGAACCTATCTCTCCTCGTTTTTCCATTATTTGTTGGTATAACGGTCTAAGTCTCATGAGCCAGCCTAACGGTCTGGAATAAGTCTTTATTGCTGATATACTAATTTCCGGCAATCGTGACAAAGAAACATTTGTCACTTCGAATTGCTTGCAGAATAAGGAGTATTGTAATTATGCGCAGAACTATCCGCATAAGGCTGACACGACAAGTACGTCTCTCAACGCATGACTGGCAGCGCCGCATGGTCTTCTGGGGTGGTGCTGTTGCAGTTGGTTGCGTCGCCGTCATCTTTTCTATCGGCAGTGTGTATGCGAACCGTCTTTTTCACGATATGCTCGGTTATTCTCCTTATCTGCCACTCCTTGTAACCCCCCTTGGTCTCGCATTGATTGTTTTCATCACCCAGAGGTTTTTCCCCGGCTCACAGGGGAGTGGCATCCCTCAAAGCATGGCAGCCATTGCCCTGCCGAATGATGAAGATCGTAAAAAAGTGCTCTCCCTTCGTATAGCTTTCGGCAAAATTGGATTAACACTGTCCGCCCTGCTGGTCGGGGCTTCGGTGGGACGCGAGGGGCCCACCGTACAGATCGGTTCGGCTCTCATGTATTCCCTGTCGCGCTTCGCCCGATTTTCGCGATTGGAACTGGATAGAGGGTTGATTTTGGCCGGTGGGGCTGCCGGGATCGCCGCGGCGTTCAACACCCCCCTGGCCGGCATTGTCTTTGCCATTGAAGAATTGAGTCGATCATTTGAGGAACGCACCAGCGGCAACACCATGACGGCGGTCGTGATTGCCGGTGTCGTTTCCCTTGCCTGTCTGGGTAATTACAGCTATTTCGGCCATACATCGGTTTCACTGCCTCTCAACATGAGTTGGTTGGCGGCCGGTGCCTGCGGGGTTGTGGGAGGTATTGCCGGCGGGGTCTTCAGTCTCATGCTGATCAGTGTCACGAAAGAGGGGGTGGCGGGCAGACTCGGGGTTTTTATGAAAAAGTCGCCGGTATTTTTTGCGGGAATATGCGGGCTGCTACTGGTGTTGATCGGCCTTGCGTCCGGTGGTCAGACCTACGGCACCGGTTATACTGAGGCCAGGGCGATCATCGAAGGCACCGATAACCTGCCTCACAGCTACGGTATTTTGAAGATGCTGGCCACGATGGTGTCTTATCTGAGCGGAATTCCCGGAGGGATATTTGCCCCATCTTTGGCAGTCGGGGCCGGCTTCGGACTTAATCTCGCCGGGATCATGCCGTTTGCCCCAACCGGCGCCGTTGTAATTCTGGGCATGGTTGCCTATTTTTCAGGCGTTGTGCAGGCGCCTATCACCGCCTTTGTCATCGTCATGGAAATGACCGATAACCACACCATGATACTGCCGCTCATGGCAGCATCATTCATCGCCTATACGGTTTCCCGGAGAATCTGTCCAAAACCGTTGTACAGAACCATGGCCGAGGGTTTTCTTTCGCGAATCAGCTTGCCAGATTCGACACGATGACTCCCTGCTGGGATGATTTGTCTGCTTCCAGATAGAAAGCAGCAGAGGACATAGGATAAATTTTATTAATACAAGAATATGTTTTTATCTAATCAGCATGGTCGTCACTGCAACGTCTTATTTCGGAGAAACTGCCGGATACGCCGACAATTGTGAGGATGCGATAATAAAAATTCCGTCCCTTTCGTCATTGCAAGGAGGGGAATTGAACAAGCAGGAGGACCTCATCCTTCTAACATGCAGCGACGGGCCTGCAGGACATATCGTCAGGGGGGATCGTTATGAAAGGGCTTCAGACCTGAAACACGCCACAGACGAGTATCGTACTGCCCTGAAAGAGATTACCCAGACCGGTGTCCAGGAAAATAACATCATCAATGGTGACAGACATCTGTTGGCACACAAATTCGGCAAGGCCATAGAAGCGTATCAGCAGGCGCTCAAGGAACAGCCGGACTGGACTGAGGCGCTTCTGAAGCTGGCAGATGCCCATGTGGCAGCCGGCAACGACGACGAAGCTATTGATGCACTCCGAAGATGCATCAAACTCGACAAAAACAACAGTGATGCGCGATACACACTGGGAGTTGTTTACGAGCGCAAAGGACTCCTGATAGATGCTGAAAATGAGTTTCGTGCATCATTACGGTTACGTCCTGGTAATGGAGATGCTCACCGGCATTTGGCCGATATTTACACCATTCGGGGAGACTTCACGCAGGCCTTACGTGAGTATCGTGATCTGTTGGCTCTGCACAGTGACAATCCCCTGCTACACTTCAAGCTGGCACGGGTCTACGAGCGCAGCAAACGCTATCAGTCCGCCATAGCGGAATATGAAATCTCTGTGAAGCTTGCACCTGAAAATCTGGAGGCCAACAAGGAACTGGCCATGTTGTACCCAAAAAAAGGGCTGTTTGACGATGCGGCTCACCATTATGAGAAGACAATCCAGCTAAAACATGACGACCGTCAATCTCACAATGCTTTAATTATCATTTATGGTAAACTTAAAAAGTACGACAAACTCCTGAAGCTCCTGGAGGATGATGTTGGGTTCTTTCCCGGTCAGCCCGACAGTCACTATCGTCTGGGGCTCATGCACTATTTCATGAGGGATTTTGACGCAGCGGAGAAGGAATACCAATCCGCTGTAGCCCTCAAACCAGACCACGCCAAGGCGCTCAAGGGACTGGGGAAAATTGCCCTGCTCAAGGGGGACAGATCCCAGGCGACGGAATTTTTGCTGGCATCCCAGAAAGCTGACCCGACACTCCTTGAAGCAAAAGAACTGCTGGCCGACTTGCAGGATGAACACGCGTTCCAGCCGGTGCCAAGAAAGATCATCAGACACGCGGGAAAAAAGAAATCCTCAAAAGCGACCAGAAATGCCCATGCCAAGAAGGATCATGCCAAGAAGGCCCATGCCAAGAAGGCCCATGCCGGCAAGAAGAAATCCCGAAAGGTTTCGAAAAAGAACCGAGAAAAAAACCGGGTGAAATAACACCAAAGGGGGAGTCTTGAAGCACAGACACGACACAGCCGCTTACGATGATGCCTTCTGGAAACTGGATATCGGTGCCACTCCGCTCCCGGACAGATCAACCCGCTTCCGTGTATGGGCGCCGTGCGTGCGCGAAATAGCCGTCACATTTCCGGACCAAGACCGGGCACCGACCCCCTTGTCCCCTGAAGGATCTGGTTACTTTATCGGCAGTGTTGACGATGTCGGTGATGGTGATCGCTACCGTTACCTGCTCAACGATTCCATTGAACGGCCCGACCCTGTTTCACGCTACCAACCGGAGGGGGTGCATGGACCTTCGCAGGTCGTGAATCCGGACCGTTACCAATGGAATGACCAGGGATGGAGGGGCATCCCTCTGGAACAGCACATCATTTATGAACTTCATGTGGGAACCATTTCCCCACAGGGTACCTTCGACGGGGTTATTACACTCCTCGATTACCTGTGTGATCTCGGCATCACATCAGTTCAGCTGATGCCGGTAGCCCAGTTTCCTGGAGACCGCAACTGGGGCTATGACGGGACGTTTCCCTTTGCGCCACAGAACAGCTATGGCGGACCGGATGGACTCAAGCGCCTGATAGATGCCTGCCACGCAAGAGGGCTGGCAGTGATTCTCGATGTGGTTTACAACCACCTTGGGCCGGAAGGCAATTACCTCCACGCTTTTGGGCCCTACTTCACGGACCGCTACCGAACCCCCTGGGGAGATGCGGTCAACTTCGACGGCCCCGACAGTGACCCGGTCCGTCACTACTTCATCTCCAATGCCCTGCACTGGATCAGCGAATACCACATCGATGCCCTGAGACTGGATGCAGTCCACGGCATCTACGACTTCAGTGCGCACCACATCCTTCAGGAACTGAACGGGGCGGTGCACTCTCTGGCGTCCGCCATAGGCCGCCGGGTTCATGTAATTGCTGAAAGCGATCTGAATGATGTACGACTGATTAATCCTCCCGGGCAGGGCGGTTACGGGCTGGATGCCCAGTGGAACGATGATTTCCACCATGCCCTGCGCGCCCTCCTGACCGGCGACCAGTCCGGATACTACCGGGATTTCGGCCAGTTTTCAGATCTTGCCAAGGCCTTCCAGGAAGGGTTCGTGCTGTCCGGCGGTTATTCATCCTATAGAAAGAGGCGGCATGGCAGCTCCTCGGCAGAGATCCCTCCCGGACAACTGATAGTATTTTCCCAGAACCACGACCAGATAGGCAACCGTATGCGCGGAGAGCGGCTGGATGAGCATCTCTCTGCGAAACAACTCATGCTTGCCGCCGCAACGGTTCTGCTTTCTCCCTACATACCGCTGCTCTTCATGGGGGAGGAGTATGCCGAGTCGGCACCCTTCCCCTATTTTGTCAGTCATGGTGACGCGGACCTGGTTGAGGGTGTCAGGCGGGGACGGTTGGAGGAGTTCGCCGCTTTTGGAAATCAAGGCGCCCCACCTGATCCCCAGGCTGAAGCGACTTTCCTTTCGGCAAAAGTGAATCAGGAACATCGCCAGCGGAGAGAACAGCGCGTCATCTTCGACTTCTACCGCGAACTGATAGCGCTGCGCAAGGAGTGCCCCTCGCTTGCCGGTCTCAACAGGGCGGATATGCAGGTGATCGCCAGCGAAGAGGAGCATTTGCTGGCGGTCATTCGAAGCGCAGGCGACCAGCGACTGTTCTGTCTATTCAACTTTAGTGACCACAGCCGCGTAATCCAGCCGCCACTGGCAAGCGGCACCCTGCACTTCCTGCTGGATTCTACCGGCAGGTATCCGCCCGGCGGTCACTGGACGGTATATGCCACCCGCCCGAATTCATTTCTGACACTGGCCCCGTTCGGCGTACTTGTGTATCAAAAGGTATAAACAATGGAACGATTCTTATGCATTCATGGCCACTTCTACCAGCCGCCCCGCGAAAATCCCTGGCTGGAAGCGGTTGAAATCCAGGATTCTGCCTTTCCCTATCACGACTGGAACGAACGGATTACGGCAGAGTGCTATGCCCCCAACACCGCCTCCCGCAATCTGGACGGAGAAGGACGCATCATGGGGATCGTCAGCAACTATGCCCGGATCAGTTTCAATTTTGGGCCGACCCTGCTTTCCTGGATGGAAAAATATACCCCCGACACCTATCAGGCAATTCTGGCCGCCGACCGTCAGAGCATAGCGTGGCGCTCCGGACACGGTGCCGCTCTGGCCCAGGTCTACAACCACATCATCATGCCGCTGGCCAATCTGCGCGACAAGCAAACACAGGTAAGGTGGGGCATCAGAGACTTCGAGCAGCGCTTCCAGCGCTTTCCGGAAGGGATGTGGCTGGCTGAAACCGCTGTGGACACGGAAACCCTGGAGGTACTGGCGGAGGAGGGCATCCGTTTCACCGTACTGGCTCCTCACCAGGCCAGGACGGTTCGGAAGATCGGCGGGAGTCGCTGGAAGGATGTCGGCGGTTCACGCATTGACCCGTCCCGTGCCTACCTTTGCCCTCTCCCCTCCGGCCGGAGTATTTCCATCTTTTTTTATGACGGACCCATTTCCCAGGCGGTAGCGTTCGAAAAGCTGCTCAGCAGTGGAGAGCAGTTTGCAGCACGGTTGATGTCAGGCTTTTCGGATCACAGCAAGCATCCCCAGCTGGTGCATATTGCCACTGATGGAGAAACCTACGGCCATCACCATGCCTTCGGCGAGATGGCGCTGGGGCATGCACTGAATCTCGTTGAGCAGAACAATTTGGCGCGTCTGACCAACTATGGCGAATACTTGGAACTGCAGCCGGCCAGCCATGAGGTGCAGATTATCGAAAACACTTCATGGAGCTGCATGCACGGCATCGAGCGCTGGAGGAATGACTGCGGCTGCAACTCGGGCGGGAACAGTGGCTGGAACCAGCAATGGAGGAAGCCGCTGCGGGACGCCCTGGACTGGCTCAACGGACAGCTGGCTTCCGGTTTTGAAGTTGCCGTGGCAGATTACGTGAAAGACCCCTGGGAGGCACGCGATGATTATATCCATGTCATGCTTGACCGCTCCGAGGAAAACGTCGCCGCCTTCCTGCTCAGACATTCCCTGCGCCCCCTTGATGAAGATGCCACCGTAGCCGTACTCAGCCTGCTGGAGATGCAGCGACACGCCATGCTCATGTACACCAGCTGCGGCTGGTTTTTTGACGAACTGTCAGGGATGGAAACCGTTCAGATCATTCTGTATGCCGGCCGGGCAATGCAGTTGGCCGAGAGATATTGCGCTCAGGGCATCGAGGCCCCCTTTCTGGAACGGCTGGCACTGGCCGGGAGCAATCTGCCCGAACCGGGAAACGGAGCTGGAATCTACGCAAATTTTGTCAACTCAGCCATGATCGACCTGATCGATGTCGGCGCTCACTATGCCGTCAGCTTTGTCTTCGAGGAGTACGGAGAGGAAACCGGTATATTCAGTTATCACGCCTTCAGGGAGGATTTTCAGATACTCCATTCCGGGCAGATGAAACTTGCCGTAGGCAAAGCATTTATCCGCTCGTCCATCACCCGCAAAGCTGACCGGGTCAGTTTCTGTACCCTGTACTTCGGCGGCCATGCCCTGAACTGCGGGGTTCGCTCCTTTCTCGGCGAAGAGGCCTACCTGAACATGAAACAGGAGGTTGCGTCCGCCTTCAACGAGGGTGATTTCGCTGCAATAATCAGGTTGATAGACACCCACTTTGGCCAGCACAACTACTCCCTCAAGGACCTTTTTCGGGACGAACAACGGCATATTATGCAGCTGATAATCGCCGGCACGCTCCAGGAATTTGAAGACAAGTTCATAACCCTTTACGAAAACAGCAAAAGCCTGATGGGATTTCTGAGGGATACCGGCATGCCGGTGCCGCGCTACTTTATGACCACGGCCGAGACGGCCCTCAATCTCAAGCTGCAAAAGATGTTCAGCTCGCAAACGGTCGACGCCGGCATGCTGAAGGAGGACGCCGACGAAATCAGGTCCTGGAATATCGCTCTGGATACGGTGGCTCTTGAATTCATCATCCGTCGCAGGATTGAAGAGACGATGGCAGCCCTGCTGGAGGAACCGGAAAATACGCAGCGTTTAACCGAGCTCCTCCTGCTGGTCGAGGCCGCAGCGTTACTCCCGCTTGAGGCGAATCTCTGGCAGACTCAGAACATGTACTGGACCATGCTGCAAGCCCGCGCGACTGAACTCCGCTCCACTGCCGGAGGGGCAAGCGGCCTGATCTTCTGGAGCGAAGCGGTCAATAATCTGGGGCAGCTGCTCTATTTCAATATTCCTGCGGTACTGGCAGCAGCAAAAGGGGACCTATGAACGGCAAGGGGCTCAGAATACCGGTATCGACCTACCGCCTGCAGTTCAATTCACTATTCCGATTCAGCAATGCGCGGGAGATTTTGCCCTACCTGCATCGCCTCGGCATCAGCGATATTTATTCATCACCATATTTCAAGGCGCGCGAGGGAAGTCTCCACGGCTACGATATACTCGACCAGAACAGCCTGAACCCTGAAATCGGTACGGAGGAGGACTTCGATGCGCTGGCCGGAGAACTGGAGCGCTGGGATATAGGCCAGATCCTTGACATTGTCCCGAACCATATGTGCATAGAGGGGCAAGGGAACGCGTTCTGGATGGATGTGTTGGAAAACGGGCCAAGTTCCCCCTACGCGTGTTTTTTCGATATCAATTGGCACCCGGTCAAAAAAGAGCTGGAAAACAAGGTCCTGATACCGATCCTTGGCGACCAGTACGGTACCGTCCTCGAAAACGGGGAACTGTGTCTTTCCTTTGAGGAAGGATCCTTTTTCGTCTATTACTACGATCACAAACTGCCGGTCATTCCGAAAACCTACAGCAGTATCCTGACACATTGCATAGATGAACTGGAACAGGAACTTACTGCTTCCGCGCCGCAATATCAGGAACTGATGAGCATCGTTACGGCGCTCAGGCACCTGCCACCTACCACGGAGCAGAATTCCGAGAGGGTGGCCGAGCGCCACCGTGAAAAGGAGGTCATCAAGCGGCGGCTCTGGAGCCTGTATGAAAACAGCAGCGCTATCAGGGAGTTCATTGACCGCAATGTATCCGTCTTCAACGGGATCAGGAGTGATCCGCGCAGTTTCGATCACATGGACACACTTCTCCAGCAGCAGGTCTATCGCATTTCCCACTGGCGCGTTGCCACCGAAGAGATCAACTACCGGAGATTCTTCGATATCAATTCCCTCGGCGCCATCAGGGTGGAGGACCCGGTTGTCTTCGAAGAGACTCACCGTCTGATCTTCTCTCTGGTGGCAACGGGAAAGATCAGCGGTCTGCGTATCGACCACACCGATGGTCTTCATGACCCTGAGGATTATCTCAAGCGGCTTCAAGCCGCATGTTTCCTCCAGATGTACGGTGACACCCCCGACATGCAGCCCCCGACAGAGGAAGGAGATGAGGGGGCGGAGTCCGCGGTGCTGGAAAAATATGAACAGATCGTTGCCGCCTCCCCTGCCTACAAACCGTTTTTCATCATCGGCGAAAAGATACTCCTCAAGTCGGAGAAACTGCCGGAAGGCTGGCCGGTGTTCGGCACCACGGGGTATGACTTTACCAATCAGGTAAACGGTCTGTTTGTAGACACCTCGAACGCCAAGGCATTTGAAACGTTGTATGCGCGCTTCATGCGACATCGCATTGACTTCCATGACGCTGTCTATGAAAAAAAGAAGCTCGTCATGCAGGTGGCGATGTCGAGCGAAATCAACACACTAGGTCACTATTTGAACAGAATATCCGAACAGAGCCGGCATACACGTGACTTCACACTTAACAGCCTGATCAAATCGATCGTGGAGGTAATCGCCTTTTTCCCGGTGTACCGGACCTACACCAACAGTTTTGAAGTTACGGAGCGGGACCACCAGTATATCGAGTCGGCAATCAACCGGGGAAAACGCCAGAATCCGGCCATCAGCGCTTCGGAGTTCAATTTCATCCGGGATGTCCTCTCACTTCAATTTCCTGAAAACATGATCGTGGAGCACAAACAGGGCTGGCTTAATTTCGTGAAACGGTTTCAACAGATCACCGGGCCAGTCATGGCCAAGGGTGTGGAAGATACCGCATTTTATCTGTACAATCGACTGGTCTCTTTGAATGAAGTGGGTGGGAGTCCGGAACGGTTCGGCATTAGCCTGGAAGCGTTCCACGGCCAGAATATCGAGCGCTGCAAGAGCCGCCCGCTGGCCATGCTGGCCACATCGACCCATGACACCAAGCGCAGCGAGGATGTCCGGTCCAGAATCAATGTGCTTTCGGAAATTCCTGATAAATGGCGTGAAGGGCTGTCCCGCTGGAGCCGCCAGAACCGCAGAATCAAAATGATTGTCGACGGCAAACCGACGCCGAGCCGCAATGAGGAATACCTGCTTTATCAGACGCTGGTGGGGACCTGGCCCTTCTGCAATCTGGACGATGAAGAATTTACTGAATTCCGTACCAGGATCAAGGAATACATGTTGAAGGCCATGCGCGAGGCCAAGGTACACACGAGCTGGATCAGCCCCAACTCGCTGCACGAAGACGCGGCGTTGTACTTCATCGATTCGATCCTGAAAGACTCAAGCCACAACAACTTTCTGCCTGATTTCGAGTCGTTCCAGAAATTGACCGCGGCCTGCGGCATATTCAATTCCCTGTCCCAGGCACTGCTCAAAATTTCATCACCCGGCATCCCTGATTTCTACCAGGGGAACGAACTCTGGGATTTCAGCCTCGTCGACCCTGACAACCGGCGGCCGGTCGATTATCCGTTGAGAAACACACTGCTTAACGATCTGCTACGCAAGGAAACGGACAGCGGGCTCATGCAAACAGCCCGCGAGGTAGTCGCGACTCGCTGCGATGGCCGCATCAAGCTTTTCATGACCTGCAAGGCACTCAACTTCCGCCGGGAACAGCGCGCATTGTTTGAATCCGGCAGATATTTGCCGCTCACGGTGGAAGGCGAATTCAGCGAACATGTCTGCGCTTTTGAGCGTTCCATCAATGGCAAATCGGTCATGGTGGTAGTGCCCCGCTTTTGCAGTCGCCTGTTATCCGATGTCAGCGCGCTACCGTTGGGTGGAGATGTGTGGCGAGACACCCGGGTCTTACAGCCGTTCGACATTGCCACCAGCCGTTATCGCAATATTTTTACCGGAGAAATACTGGCCCTTGACCAACTCGTTAACGATGGCGGGCTGAGCCTTGCTCTTGGTAACATCCTGTCGGTATTTCCGGTGGCTTTGCTGGAACGGCTTAACGCCAGCAGTACGCCACCCCATGAGTAGTAAGGAGTTCTGATGCTCAACAAACGTGGCTGCGGAATCCTGCTCCATCCGACGTCGCTGCCCGGTTCGGGCGGCATCGGTACGCTTGGGGCTGATGCGCGGCGCTTCATCGACCTGCTGCAGCAGATGGGCATGTCGTACTGGCAGGTGCTCCCGCTGACTCCCCCGGCCTGCGGCAACTCGCCATATTCCGCATTTACGGCGTTCGGTGGCAACCCACTCCTGATAGATCTGGAGCAGATTGCCGATGAGGGAGATCTCCCCCACGCCTCGTGCAACGGACCATATCCTGAACAGCATGTCGATTTCGGTACCGTCACCAGCGCCAAAAAAGAGCTGCTGTATCAGGCCGGTTCGGCCTTTCTGAGCCGGGAGGAAACAGTACGTTCAACCGAATTCAGACACTTTTGCGAAACCATCCCCTGGCTGCATGACTTTGCCCTGTTCATGGCGCTAAAACGGCTCTTCCACGACACCGTATGGAACAAGTGGCCTGAAGAAGCTGCGCAAATCACGCCGCGGGCATATCAGAGCTATTCTGAGGAACTGGCCCACGAAATTTCGGTGCAGAAATATCTGCAGTGGCAGTTTCACCGGCAATGGAGCGAACTGCACCGGTATGCCAATGGTCGGGGCATTTCCGTGATCGGCGATATTCCCATCTTCGTGGCCTACGACTCGGCCGATGTCTGGAGCCGCCGCGAGCTTTTTCTGCTGGACCAGCAGGACAATCCGACATTCGTAGCCGGAGTCCCGCCAGACTACTTCAGCGCTACCGGTCAGCTGTGGGGCAATCCGCTCTACGACTGGGATGCCCTGGAGAAAAGCGGGTATCAATGGTGGATCGAACGATTCAGAGCAAACTTCGAACTCTTTGATGTCGTCCGCGTCGATCATTTCCGCGGGTTCGAGGCCGCCTGGCATGTCCCGGCGCACTCAGCAACAGCCAGGAAGGGGACCTGGATCAAAGGCCCGGAAGAACGATTCTTTGACACCATCCGCTCCGCACTGGGCGAACTTCCGATCATTGCAGAGGATCTGGGAGTCATTACCCCGGAGGTTCTGGCACTGCGAGACCGCTATCATTTTCCCGGCATGAAGATCCTGCAGTTTGCCTTTGACTCCCAGGTGGATAACCGTGACCGTCCACACAACCATGTCAGGCACGGGGTCGTCTATACCGGCACACACGATAACGACACCACTAAAGGGTGGTACGCTTCCCGTTCAGATGCGGAGCGCCTGGATATGCGGAGATATCTGGGGACTTCAGGGGGCGACGGTGCCGGGGACCTGATACGCACGGCACTGATGTCGGTTGCCAATACGGCGGTCATACCGTTTCAGGATTTACTGGAGCTGGGAAGCGAAGCGCGCATGAATATCCCAGGCACACCCTTTGGTAACTGGGAATGGCGCTTCTCCTGGGGCATGGTCCCGCACAACCTGGCATCCCGGGTACGCGACCAACTGGAACGATATGACCGGTTACAACAAGGAGATATCACCTATGCTGCGTGAGGATTCCATTCTTGAGGACAATCCCCTGTGGTACCGGGATGCGATCATCTACCAGGTGCATATCAAAGCCTTTGCCGATTCCGATTCTGACGGCGTGGGTGACTTTAGCGGGCTGACCGGAAAACTTGACTACCTGCAGCAACTGGGAATCACGGCTATCTGGTTGCTTCCGTTCTACCCTTCTCCCCAGCGGGATGACGGCTACGATATCGCCGACTACTATAACGTCAACCCCAGCTACAACACCCTTCACGAGTTCAAACAATTTCTGCGCGCTGCCCACCGTCGCGGCATCCGGGTGATCACTGAGCTGGTACTCAATCATACGTCGGACCAGCACCCTTGGTTCCAGCGCGCCCGCAGCGCAAAGCCGAGCTCTGTACAAAGAGACTACTATGTCTGGAGCGATACGCCCGAAAAGTACCGCGAGGCACGCATCATCTTCCGGGATTTCGAAACCTCCAACTGGACCTGGGATCCGCTGGCCAAAGCCTATTACTGGCACCGTTTTTATTCCCACCAGCCGGATCTCAACTTCGACAACCCGAAGGTGCAGTCAGAAATGCTGCGGGTGATCGATTTCTGGATGCGAATGGGGGTTGACGGCGTCCGGTTGGATGCCGTTCCCTATCTGTTTGAACGGGAGGGGACCAACTGCGAAAATCTTCCCGAAACCCATGATTTCCTCAAAAAGCTGCGAGCCCATCTGGACAGTTCCTTCAAAAACCGCCTGCTGCTTTCAGAGGCCAACCAATGGCCGGAGGACGCCGCCGCCTATTTTGGTGAGGGCAATGAAAGCAACATGGCCTTTAACTTTCCGCTTATGCCGCGCATGTTCATGGCCATCGAGATGGAAGACCGCTTCCCGATTGTCGATATTCTCGATCAAACGCCTGCCATCCCGGAAGGGTGCCAATGGGCCATCTTCCTGCGCAACCATGATGAGTTGACCCTGGAGATGGTAACCGATGAAGAGCGGGATTATATGTACCGCGTCTATGCCTCTGACCCTCGGGCGCGCATCAATCTCGGTATCCGACGACGCCTGGCTCCGCTGATGGGAAATAATCGCCGTAAAATTGAATTGATGAACATGCTGCTGTTCTCCATGCCGGGCACTCCCATTATCTACTATGGCGATGAAATCGGCATGGGCGATAACTACTACCTGGGCGACCGCAACGGAGTCCGTACCCCGATGCAATGGAATCCCGACCGCAACGCCGGGTTCTCCCAGGCCAGCCCCCATAAGCTGTTCCTGCCGGTCATAATTGAAGCAGACTACCACTATGAATCGATCAACGTGGAAAATCAGGAACGTAACCCGTCGTCCCTGCTCTGGTGGATGCGTCGCACTATCGCCATGCGCAAGCGTTTCAAGTCCTTTGGATGCGGTACCCTGGAAATGCTGCCGTCAGACAACCCGAAGGTATTGACCTTCATCCGCAGCTTTGAGGATGAGAAACTTTTGGTAGTCATCAATCTCTCACGCTTTGCCCAGACTGTTACCGCCGATCTTTCACGCTACATCGGCATGATCCCCGAGGAAGTATTCAGCCGCAACCGCTTCCCCATAATCCAGGGAAGCCGCTACCACTTCACCATGGGACAATACGACTATTTCTGGTTTGTGCTGCGCAGCACCGAAGCGCGAATTGAGCCGTTTGAGGAACAGAGTCTGAAACTCAAACTGCGAGAAGGACAGCCGTGGTGGGAAATTGTGAACGGGAAAAATGGGGAACGCCTGTGCAGCGTAGTCATGCCCCACTATCTGCAGCGTGTTTTCTGGTTTTTCGGCAAAGGACGGATAATCAGGCAGATTCGTGTAGTCGAAAGTTTCCCTTTGAAACAGGACGAACAGCTTATTTTACTGACCTTCGTCCAGGTCTCTTACACGGAAGGGGATGCCGAAACCTACCTGATTCCCCTGACCTGGCTTTCCCACGAACACTTTGAGGCGCTGACTGATCGGCATCCACTGGCAACCTTATCAAGTCTCGCGCTCGGAGATGTGGAAGGGGTTCTGTGCGATGCGATCTATTTTGAAGAATTCCGGACGCTCATGTTCGGATTGATGAGCAACCGTGCCAAGCTTCATGGGACAAACGGCTCGCATCTGGTCGGACTTCGAGGGGGTGGCGTAACGAATAACTCTCCGCCCAGTTCGGAGTTATTCCCCAGCAGAGTCACTACTGTCGAGCAGAATAACACCAGTGTCCTCTATGGAAACCGTTTGTTGTTCAAAATGTACCGGAAACTGGACGAAGGTATTAACCCGGAGCCGGAAATACTCCGCTATTTGACGGCAAAAAACCGATTCCGTAATGTGCCAGACTATGCGGGGAAGGTCGAATACCATACATCAAGCGGCACATCATATGATCTGGGTGTCCTGCAAACCTTTATCTCCTGTCACGGCGATGCCTGGGGCAACACCCTGACAAGCCTCACACAATTTATTGAACACCTGTTGTCACATCGTCACGATTTGCCAAAACTTCCAGCCATTCTTCCGACACTTATTGAAGTAGTTGATCGTGGTATCCCTGATCAGTTTCGTGACCTCGTACGTGGCCTGCATCTTGAAATGGCCCTGCTGCTTGGCCGACGCACTGCGGAGATGCACCGGGCACTGGCCTCCAGTTCTATAGACAGCACCTGGAGCATGGAAGAATTCTCTACTCTCTACCAGCGCTCCATTTTTCAGTCCATGCGGACCTTGGTGCGGAAAAACTTTCAGAAGCTGGGTGCGAACCTGAAGGCGCTTCCTGATGACGTCCAGCGCAGAGCCTCTCAGATTCTGGGTGCGGAAAAGGAGATTATTTCCTGCCTGCAATCAATAACCGGCCGACGACTTTCCGCCATGAAGTGCAGGATTCACGGAGATCTGCATCTTGGCCAGGCACTTTTCACCGGAAAGGATTTTGTCTTCATTGACTTTGAAGGTGAACCGGCACATTCGCTGAATGATCGGCGGCTGAAGCGCTCTCCATTGCGGGATGTGGCCGGCATGATCCACTCGTTCCACTTCGCCGCCATGACAACCCTGGCCCATCAGGGCGCCAGCCACCCCGACGACACGGCACTGCTTAAACCGTGGCTTGATGCCTGGTATGTCTACGTCAGCGGGTCATACCTGAAAGCGTACCTGCATGCCATGAAAAACTCCCCGCTGGTTCCAACGGACAGGTCTGAACTTACGATCATGCTGCGTTGTTTCCTGATCGACAATGTGGTCCACGAATTAGGTAATGATTTGAACAATCGCCCTGACGAGGCTGATCTGCCACTGCGGGGGCTTGAGATGATTTTGAGCGAATGCCGTCGTTCCTGATCTACATTTATTTTACAAAAGCAATTCTGTCATTTGTTGGTGTCTATACCAGACATACTCATGGTGAAAAAATAGAGGGAAAAGATGGATATATTCCAACATGTCGGCAGTCTCAGCGAATGGTCGGCAGCAGCGGTTTCTTCAATAACTCTGGCGTTAGCGTTTCTGCTCGGACTGCTCGCCTACGTAATACTTTTCAAGGTGCTGTTACGCTTCGCCTCCCGGCCTGGTACCTCGTTGCATAAGACCCTGTTGCATCACTGGCGACCTCCGGCCAAACTGCTGCTGCCGCTCCTGTCCGTACTCCTGACTTTACCTTCGCTGACATTCCCCGATGAGGTAGCTTCGATACTGCAGCACCTGACCAGCTTGGCCCTGATCGCTGCCATCGCCTGGCTATTGGCCGCCACAATCCAGGGACTGAAGGTACTTGTCCTGCTGCGCTATGACATCACTGCCAGCGACAACCTCAAGGCGCGGGCGGTTTCCACCCAGGTCAACGTGCTCGTCCAAATCACCATGGTGGTGATAATTATCCTGGCCGGAGCAACCATGCTGATGACCTTCGACAGGGTGAGGCAGGTGGGGATGAGTCTGCTGGCCTCGGCGGGGATTGCCGGGATCATTATCGGTCTCGCCGCCCAGCGCAGCCTGGCGACCTTCATCGCCGGCATCCAGATCGCCATCACCCAGCCGATCAGGCTTGACGATGTGGTGATCGTCGAAGGGGAATGGGGCCGCATCGAGGAGATCACACTGACCTACGTGGTGGTCTGCATCTGGGACTTGCGGCGTCTGGTGCTGCCGATCACCTATTTCCTGGAAAAACCCTTCCAGAACTGGACCCGGGTTTCGGCCGACCTGCTCGGTACGGTGACCCTGCACTGCGACTACCGGGTGCCGGTGGCGGCGGTTCGTGCCGAGCTGCAGAACATCCTTGCTGGGACAGAACTCTGGGATGGCAAGGTCTCCGGCCTGGTTCTCGTCGATACAACCGACAAGACGGTCGTCCTGCGGGCGCTGGTCAGTTCGAAAAACTCGGGGGACGGTTGGGATCTGCGCTGCCATGTACGCGAAAAACTAGTTGAATTCCTGCAGCGCGAGTATCCTGACTGCCTGCCACGGGTGCGGGCCGAGGTTGAAACACACTTGAATGAAATTCGGTCGGAAGGGTGAGAGCCGCATGTATCTCGAATCAAAATCAAGCAGACGAAAGGAGCTACCATGCATATCCAGATTAATACAGATCGTAATGTTGCCAGTAACGAGGCGCTGGTTGCATATGTCAGCAGCGAAACCGAGCAGGCCCTGAACCGATTCAATGAGCTCATTACACGAGTGGAGGTTCACCTAGGTGATGAGAACAGCGACAAGAAAGGCGGCAAAGACTGCCTGAAGTGCGTAATGGAAGCCCGTATTGAAGGGCGACAGCCCGTTGCGGTCACCCATCAGGCAACAACCTTGGATCAGGCCGTAAACGGTGCTATAAAAAAGTTAAGCCGACTTATCGAGAGCACCCTTGGACGGACAGGCAATCAACGGGGTCACAGGGCTGATCCGCATCCTTACGGGCTGGATGAACCTGATGAGTGATCTGCAACGACGTCTGGGCCGGCACTTGCCGAACAAGGAGATTCCATGAAGAAACACAAAACCGGATTTTCATTCAGATCACTACATCTTTCCTTGCGCTTTGTCATCCCACTGGCGATTGCCCTGACCGTCCTGGCCTACGGAGTTGTGCCGCTGGTAGATGGACTGACCCTGCGCTGGGCCGTCCGCGACATGGATATCCGCTCCCGCCTGATCAGCAGCACCCTCCAGGAACCGCTGATCGAACTGTTGAAAAAGGAAGATCGTTCAAGGATTAACTCGCTCCTGTTGCGCGCAACAAAGGATGAACGACTTCTGGCCCTCGGCATCTGCGATGACGCCGAAAAGCTGATCTATCATACCGCCGCTTTTCCGGCATCACTTTCCTGCAAGACTCCTGAGAAATCGGTCAAAGTCCCTGCTCACTTGATCCGGATGTCTCAGGGACCAGTGCATGTCGCCACATACCCCCTTGAGCTTGAGGGCTCCCGGATTGGCTCTCTGGTGCTGGTCCATGACATGAGCTACATGGAACGTCGCAGCGCGGATACGCGCAAGTACATTATCATCCTCTTCGTGGTCCTCGGAATCGTGATTTCCCTTATTACCGTGTTCGTCGCCCATCTCAGCTGGCGAGGTTGGATGGAGGGAGTCAGGGCCATGCTGCGTGGCGAAGGGATACTCAAACCATTTACCGGGCCACAACAGGCACCCAGCCCGGAACTGCAGCCACTGGTCGGAGACCTGCGGGCGCTGCTGCGCAGCCTGGATGCGGAGCGCCGCTTTGCCGACGACTCCACCGTGACATGGAGCCCGGAATCCCTGCGAACGCTTCTGCACAAGCAGTTGGTGGGCGAACGTGTCATCGTCGTTTCCAACCGTGAGCCGTACATCCATTTACACAAAGACGGCCAAATCGAGGTACACCGTCCCGCCAGTGGTCTGGTTACCGCTGTCGAGCCGGTCATGCGCGCCTGTTCCGGCACCTGGATCGCCCATGGCAGCGGCTCTGCCGACCGCGAGACCGTAGATAGTCACGACCGGGTCCGGGTACCGCCCGACAAGCCGGAATACAACCTGCGTCGCATCTGGCTTACGGAAGAGGAAGAAAAGGGCTACTACTACGGCTTTTCAAACGAAGGACTCTGGCCGCTGTGTCATATCGCCCACGTCCGTCCCGTATTCCGCACCAGTGACTGGGAACAGTACGTTGCGATCAACCAGCGCTTCGCTGACGCGGTAGTTGAGGAAGCAGACAGTGACGATCCGGTGGTACTGGTTCAGGATTATCACTTTGCCCTGCTGCCGGGGATGATCCGCACGGCCCTTCCCAAGGCCACCATCATTACCTTCTGGCATATCCCTTGGCCCAATCCGGAATCCTTCGGCATCTGTCCCTGGCGCGAGGAGCTGTTGAAGGGGATGCTGGGAAGCACCATCCTCGGCTTCCATACCCCCTACCACTGCAAGAACTTCCTGGAGACGGTGGACCGTTACCTGGAGACCCGCATCGAGCATGAATCATCGACGATCTCCCGCCACGGTCAATTGACCATGGTGGAAAACTATCCGATCTCGATCCAGTGGCCCCCGCCCGGTACCCTGCTGCCGGTAGCGCAGACCCGGACCGAGATTCTGGAAGCACTGGGGCTGCCACAGGACCAGCTGCTGGGGATCGGAGTGGACCGGATGGACTACACCAAGGGGATTCCGGAACGGTTTGCAGCGGTTGAACGGATGCTGGAGCTGCACCCCGAACTGGTGGGACACTTTACCTTCATCCAGATAGCAGCCCCTTCCCGCTCGGCCCTGGAGGAATACCAGAATTTCGAGACCAGGGTGAAAGCGATGGCAGGACGTATCAACGACCGCTTCGGTCGTGAAGGACGCCCGGCCATCGTTCTCAAGGCCGAACACCATGAACCGGATCAGGTAAACCGCTACTACCGGGCCGCCGATGTCTGCATGGTTACCAGCCTGCACGACGGGATGAACCTGGTTGCCAAGGAGTATGTGGCGGCACGGGACGACGAGCGGGGCGTGCTCGTTCTGAGCCAGTTTACCGGGGCGGCCCACGAACTTCACGAGGCCCTGATTGTCAACCCCTACCATGTGGAGCAGACCGCAGAAGCCCTCTATCTGGGATTGACCATGCCGGAGTACGAACAGCAGGAGCGCATGCGCAGCATGAGGGCCCTGGTACGGGATTTCAACGTCTACCGCTGGGCCGGCCGGATGCTGCTGGATGCGGCGCGCGTACGCCAACGAGAGAAGCTTTCAGCGCGGATCGGACGCGATTCGTGAGCAAAATGGCACCGATGACCTACCTGTTCAGCGATGAAGGCCGCGTGGCGTTCCGCAACTTCGTTGATTGTGACACGCTTTTCGCCTTTGACCTGGATGGCACTCTGGCGCCGATTGTCCCTGATCCGGACACCATCGAGATCCCTGCTGAAATAGTGAATAGTTTGATTGAGCTGGACCGGATTGCAAAAGTGGCTATCATCACCGGTCGCAATCGTGCCGATGCCCTGGCACACCTCGGGTTTACCCCCCGCTTTATTGTGGGAAACCACGGTGCCGAGGGACTACCCGGTTGTGATGAGTTGGAGAGAGTGTTCGCTTATCTCTGCCGGGGCTGGAAAAAACAGTTGGAACGGGTACTGCCTGAGCTACATACCAAAGGTGTCGTACTTGAAGACAAGGGGGCGACCCTGACGCTCCACTACCGAAACACCCCCGACCGGCAGCAGGCGCACAGAGAAATACTGGACGTTATTTCTCGTTTAATTCCGACTCCGCGACGGGTTTCCGGCAAGTTTGTCGAAAACATTGTGCCGCGGAACGCACCTCATAAGGGCCAGGCGCTGCAAGTGATCATGCGTCACTCGGGTTGTCGCCACGCGCTGTTTGTCGGTGACGACATAACCGATGAGGATGTATTTCGCCTCGGGAATCCGGCGATTATCGGCATTCGTGTGGGGAAAAAACTGGAAAGTTCTGCAGGATTTTATCTGGAACGGCAGCAGGAGATTGTTCGATTGTTGCAGGATATTATTGCTCTCTTGCACGAATCGGTTAAACCTACAAGGAGCAACAGACGTTCCCTGCCTTCAGAGTAAGAGATGAATCAAAATTCAGCGTTTAGACTTTTAAGATGGGTCGACAGCAGAGGTCGTTCCTTAACTTTTTCTTTGTCTTTTCGGGAAGTTAATATCAGTCGACATAATGAGCTTGGGTGGCACCTCTTGGGCACCTAGTATCGTTACGATTTTATTCAAAACATCAAAAGCTTTTTTCAATTCAGTCTCTTCTATCTGCTCTAAACCTTTTACCAATAATCCTTGAACAACTTCAGGTGAATTCTTTACCAGTTTTCGCCCCTGCAGCGTGAGATCGATGAGGACAACTCGCCGGTCCGTTTCAGATCTTGTTCGTGTAACCAATCCCTTTGTCTCAAGTCGATCCAATAAACCTACCATTGTCGCCGGATGCAAATACATGCGGCCTGCCAAATCAGATACCTTCATAGGTGAAGACTCTTCAAGCATTTTAATGGTCCATAGCTGAGGTCCTGTCAGGCTGGTTTCGTGCTCAATCTTTTTTGATTGTTCAGTCAGGACTTGGTAGATGCGGCGTATATTGTCAACCACACCAGACACCATTTTTGCTTTTGTTTTCATTGAATCCTCTCTAAAACTCATGTTTTATTTTTAAATCTACTAAAACTGTCATTATTTAAACGCAGATTATTGTGCGTAACATAACGTAATACCTACATTAGATCGTACATAATGAGTCCTGAATTATTTTTGTTGCCACAAAAATAAAAACTTGTTATACGTATAATCAGTTTGTGTCATACATCATTTATAACATAAATTTTCAATTACACTACCTAAAGAGCCTAGTGAGGCAAATGCCATGGTGCATGAAAAAAGCGTCTATACCGTTCAGTCAGTACATAAGGCATTCGAAGTTTTAGAAATCTTGGCTGACTGCTCGACAGAAGTTAGCATCCAAGTGCTCGCATCAAAAATTGAAATGACACGAAATAAGGCCTACCGGCTCCTCACAACTCTGTGCGAAAGCGGGTTAGTCATTCAGGAAAACCATTCAGGAAAATACAAGCTCGGAGTTACTTCCTTTTCCCTGGGTCAAAAGTTAATCCAGCAATCAAACGTCATCAGCCACGCTCACTCAGTTATAGAAAATCTGGCGCGCAAACATGATGAAGCGGTTTACATGACCGTTATCCGCGGCGACGACGTACTGTTCCTTGACATGGCAGATTGTGCCCAACAAGTCAAGGCAGTATCACTATTAGGCATGCAGTTCCCCTACTTCACCAATGCAGCAGGCAAGGTCATGAAGGCACTTGAGTCAACAGAGATTATCGACTGGCTTAAAAACATCAAGAGCGGTAAGTACAAGAATATTAACGATACAGAGAAACTTGCCACCGATCTCCAGTTGATTCGTGCCAACGGTGGTATTGCTGTTGAAAGTGGTGGACTGGGGGATGGTATCGTTAGCGTTGCTGTAGCCGTAAAGGACTACGCTGGGCACGTAATCGGAGCAATCACCATGCTAGGCCCCTCCTTTCGCATGCTCCAGGAGCGCATTGAAGTGGAGATAATCCCATCCCTTTTAGAAGGGGCTTTCTTAGCGTCACAAAAGTTTGGATATATCCCTGTTTAAACAAAATGACTAAACATATCGGGCAGATATTAAAATTTATCATCCATAAATGTGATTAATTAGCACGTTAAATGTCTGAAGATTGCGGACAATTATTTGAAAGGAGATGACAAATTAAAAAGCATCAGAACATCCATGGTAAATCTGGTTCGCAAAGGGATTTCAGAAACAACCAAAAAAGGAGGAAATTATGTCGTCAATAATCGCAGAAAAGATACAAAACAATCCTAAATATTTAGAGCTGGTCAAACGACGTGACAAACTTTCCTGGACGCTTTCGGCAATTGTATTCGTGATGTATTTCGGTTTCACCCTGATGATTGCGTATACCCCTGACCTCCTTACCGCACCCATCTCCGCCGGCAGCGTGATCCCGCAAGGCATGCTTATCGGCGTTGGCATAATCCTGGCGTCTTGTATATCTACGGGTATCTATGTCTACATCGCAAACACCAAATTCGATCCCATTGTTCATGAAATCGTTGCGGAGGCGTCCAAATGAAAATATTTAAAGCAGCTTTCTCAACAATGCTCACTTCTGCCATGATGTTAGCATCCACGTTTGCCAATGCCATGAACGTCGATACGGGTCCGGCAACTCCTGTTAATCCGGCGGAAGTGCCGCTCAACTGGCACGCCATCATTATGTTCATCATCTTTGTCGGCATCACCCTGGTCATCACCTGGTGGGCTGCAACCCGAACCAAGACAGCCGCTGACTTCTATGCCGCAGGGCGCGGTATTACCGGCTTCCAGAACGGCATGGCCATCGCTGGCGACTACATGTCGGCGGCCTCGTTTCTGGGTATTGCCGCGCTGGTGTACTTCAACGGTTTCTATGGCCTGATCTTTTCGGTCGGCTGGCTTGTCGGTTGGCCGATAATCCTGTTTCTGGTCGCCGAACGGCTCCGCAACCTGGGTAAATACACCTACGCCGACGTTGTATCCTTCCGCCTCCAGCAGGGACCGATCCGCATCATGGCAGCCATAAGCTCGCTGATTGTCGTCATCTGGTATCTCATCGGCCAATTGGTGGGTGCCGGGCAGTTGCTGCACACACTGGTTCCGCAGATTAACTACCAAATGGCCATCGTGCTTGTTGGCATACTGATCATTCTCTACGTTACATTGGGCGGTATGAAGGCCACCACCTGGGTGCAGATCATCAAGGCCGGCCTGCTGCTGGGTGGTGCATCCGCGATGGCGTTTGGCGTCATGGCTCACGAGGGATTCAGCTTTTCAAAGCTGTTCGCCGACGCCGTTGCCCTTCATCCGAAACATTTGGCAATCATGCAGTCAGTGGTAAAAATCGGTGACAAAGCTAATCCGATCGAGTCAATTTCACTGGGGCTCACGCTGATGTTTGGTACAGCCGGATTACCGCACATCCTGATGAGATTTTTCACCGTGACCGATTCCAAGGCTGCACGTAAATCGGTCGTATACGGAACCTGTTTCATCGGCTATTTCTATATCCTGACCTTCATCATCGGATTCGGCGCCATCGTTCTCGTTGCCAATAATCCAACGTACGTGCTGGACGTCTCAAAGAGCATCCTGAATCTGAAGGGCGGCAGCAGTATGCCGGCTGTTTACCTGTCCCACGCCATCGGCGGTGACTACTTCCTCGGCTTCATTGCCGCGGTTGCCTTTGCCACCATCCTTGCCGTTGTCTCCGGGCTAACGCTGGCAGGTGCCTCGGCTCTGTCGCACGACATCTATGCAAGCGTTATCAAGAAGGGCAAAGCCGACGAGAAGAAAGAAGTGTTTGTATCGAAGATGTGCGTGTTCGGATTGGGCATACTCGCCGTAGTCCTCGGCATCCTGTTCGAGAAACAGAATGTTGCCTACATCGTGGCGCTGACCTTCTCCATCGCTGCCTGCACCAACTTCCCCATCCTGGTACTGTCCGTTTTCTGGCGCGGACTGACCACGCGCGGAGCGGTGCTTGGCGGTTATACCGGAATTTTCGGCTCCATCGGACTGTTGATCATTGGCCCGACAGTATGGACCAAGGTCCTCAGCATGGGTCCGGCTATTTTCCCGTATGACTTCCCGACTTTTGTTGTCCTGCCTCTAGTGCTCATCGTTGCCTATGTTGCATCGGTAACCGATGGCAGCGAGAGCGCGAAGAAAGAGCGCGCGGCTTACGATGCCCAGATGATTCGAGCCGAAACCGGGCTGGGTGCCGAGGCGGCTGCTTCGCACTAAAATAGACGAATATCACAATCAATCAGGCTGCCGGAGTTTCCCGGCAGCCTGATTTGGTATTGTCGGTTCCATCCTGCTAACATGGTAGAAGAACTGTATGAACTTTTAACGGCCCCTCTGCCGGAGCATGCTGAAGCTTTCAATCATTATTTTGCACAGAGTGAAGATCTGATACTGAGAGATTCACATGGTTGGAAGGATTTTATTCTCCGTCTAGAGCAAGGCACATCGAGCGGAACCGAGCAACGCGGTCCGATCGTTGAGTATGACCTTAACCGGGATTGATTCCAATACAGTGCTGAGTCGCCCCTTGGTTGTGAAAGCAATCATGAAATCAGGCCCCCGCAGCTTTTCAATGATGTGAGGGGCGATTCCACCTCCGATGTACACACCCCCGGTAGCCAGGAAACGCAGGGCAGCGTTGCCTGCCTCGGCTCCATATATGCTTATGAACAGATCAAGGGTCGTGCTGCAGATGGCACATGCTCCCGTCATGGCGGAATTGGTAATCGCAATCGCCGGATCGCCGGATTGCATCGCCTTAACCACGGAAGCCGTCTCGGGAAGTTGTTGTACATCACGTAAAAAACCGTAGATGTTGATTAAGCCTGGCCCTGAAACTACCCGTTCATAGCTGACTCGCCCGTATTTAGCTTGCAGGTAAAGGAAAAGTTCCGTCTCCAGTTTGGAGCGCGGGGCAAAGTCTGCGTGCCCCGCCTCGCTGGGAAGTGGACGATGGCAGGCACCATCCCAGTAAGCGAGCGCCTCTCCCAGACCGGTCCCGGCTGAAATGACGGCGATAGTCCCAGTGGGGTTTGATTCTCCCAGATTGAGAACGGCCATATCTTCATCCTTCAAGACGCCAATACCGTAAGCGTTGGCATCCAGGTCATTTATGATCTTCACCGTCGGAAGCCCAAGGTCGCGTGCCAGAATGCTGCCATCAATGCTCCAAGGCAAGTTGGGTGTTATTACCTTTCCATCTATAACCGGGCCCGCAATCCCGAAACATGCCCGCTCCGGGACCAGAGGATGTTCCTCGACAAACAGCTTGATAATTTCGGTCAAGCTACCATATTGACTGCTCGGATAATGTTTTTCGACTACTACCGACAGCTCCCCGTTACCTGCATTAAAGAATGCGAGTCGGGTGGTTGTACCGCCAACATCTCCCGCAAGTACCTTCATACGTTTTCCCCTTGATCAGGAATTGTGTTACCCGCATGCAATTTTGTCGTCTTCAGCACATAGTGCTCGATATGATAGTGACAGAGAAGTTCGACTCTTCCCAATGCCCGGCCTCCGGCCAGTAGAAGGTAAACCACACCTGACTCCCGGCAGTGAGCACTGTTGTCGTCAAGTCAGCGGTGTGCATCCCCAAACCGGAATCGTGTGTGTTTGCATCCATGAAACTATTCCATCCATCAGCACTCCAGTGGATGATCGC
>JBBQXT010000018.1:0-31474 GCA_038209415.1 Geobacterales bacterium | reverse complement strand
TTGCGCCCCTGATACTCCTTGATCAGATTCAGGAATGACTTGGTCATTTTGAAAAACACCTCAATGTCCCAGCGCATCCCGTAAAGCTTGATGATCTCCTCGGCAGTCAGGGTTGTATCGGTGGAAAGAAGCGCCAGCCAGTTCTTTGAGTTCCGGTCGCGTACAAAGATAATCTTTGCTTCCACCGGTATACGGCTTGTCGGCTTTTAGGTATATACACTCAAAAATATACCTAAACATTCAGGATTTCAGTATACCCAACAGGACTATGCAGGACAATAGATGATAAAAAAGCCCTGATTTCTCAAGGCTTTTAGTACTGCTATGGACTACATAAGATGTTCTACTGGTGCCTGCTGCCGGAATCGAACCGGCATGACCGAAAGGTCGAGAGATTTTAAGTCTCTTGTGTCTACCAATTCCACCAAGCAGGCTTACTTGTTCATCCTCTTCACCATAACAGACCGCAACCGGTCCTGGCGAATATGCGTGTACAACTCTGTTGTTTTCGAGGTTGGATGTCCGAGCATGACCTGAACGGTTCTCAAATCGCCATACTCCAGAAGATCAGTCCCGGCTGCATGTCGCAATAGGTGGTTGTAAATCCTACCCTGGACACCAGCCCTCTTTGCCGCTTCTTTCAAGCATCCTCTTATATCGGAATACGGCCCGCCTGTAAAGGGTGAAACCCAAAGATAGCCCGTCTTTACCTTCTCGATTCGCTCCTTCAGTTCTGCGAGTATTTCAGCATCAACCAATGGCACAACCCTCTGCCTACCACCTTTACCCGTCACGGTCAAGGTTTCGCGTTCCAGGTTGACATCCTCGGCGGTGATATTGAATGCCTCGCTCTTACGGAGCCCTAAATTGAACATGAGACGGAAAAGACCCCGTTTCCTGGCAGGGGTCTCTGCAATGATCCGCTCTACCTCATCCGGCAAAGGCGGCTATCGGGCCGTCATCCCATAGCTCCAACGTGTCCTTTCCCAAGGGTTGTGAGGTCAGTCCAGAGTGCTGACGATACATATCAGACCTCCTCTTCATGAGACAGAGTGTGCCCACCCAAGCGGCGAGTCTGCTGCGCCAGAGCCAGTTCAACCAGATTGGTGCCCGTGCGGCACCTGGTTACGTTATCAAGCGATAGAGCAGAACTTCTCTTACGGTGACAGTTGGCAAGAAGATCAAGTGGTGTCGCACTGCCCAAGGATTCTCTGCTTTCCGCTTCAACACCCAGTACCTTTTTGGTATGAGGCTCGACCACCAACCACACCTTCTTCCCGACAAGCTCGAACGGCACCTCGAAGCGCTCAGCCTCGTACGACACCGTACCATCCTTGCGAACCAAGCGTTCGTATCGATGCCTGAATAGCTCGTCCAGGCGCGAAGCAAACTGACCCAGTGGGCGTATAGATAAGCCGGATTTCCAGGCGGGCACAGATCGCCTGAAGAGTGGCCGCTCGATAAGCCGCGCCGTTGTCAATTACCAGCCGACCAGGGATTCCTCGTTTCAGGAGCGCCTGCTTCAACACACCCTCGACCTCCAAAGCCGTCTCAGCTGGGCAGAAGGCGCTGTGGGTGATGAGGCGGGATGCGTCGTCCATGAAGGAGACCAGGTAGACCTTGCTCATGCGTCCGTTGACGAGAACCTTCGGCATCCGGAAGGCTTTATTGGACAACGGGGTATACGGACACTGTTGAGAGTATCGCAACGTTCAATTCAGTTGGTTTGATTAATTTTGAGCTGAGCTAAAACGTGAGTGATTAGCAATAAAAATAAAGAGGTTCATGAAAGGTTGCACAACGAAACAAGGGGCTACTGTATGAACTGTAACCCCTTGATTTATTGGCGCGCCCGGACAGATTCGAACTGCCGACACCCTGGTTCGAAAGTGGGATCACCTTGGAGAAAATAGAACTCTACACGGAGCAGGCACGGGCCAAGTGCGGCATATTTGACACGTTTGGGGATATCCCAATTGTCAAAATTGAAGAATAAGAGCATATGTCAATTATATGTCAATCACCATGAAAAAAAGCCTTATAACAAACTGTTATTATAAGGCTTTTTCTTTAGGGCTCCGGCCTTTTAAGTCCCTTGTGTCTACCAGTTCCACCATTCGGGCTTCGGCCCGGACAGACCGGTTGCAGTGTTGTTTACTGGCAGTTTACCCGCTCTTTGAGCTCTTTACCGGTTTTGAAGAAGGGGGTCTTCTTGGACGGAATGCGCACGACCTCGCCGCTCTTGGGGTTGCGGGCTTCGCGACCGTCGCGCTCGCGGATGGTGAAACTCCCAAAACCGCGGATTTCGACCTTGTCACCGGTTCTCAATGCCTCTTCGATGGAATCGAATACGGTATTGACCAGCATCTCGGAGACCTTCATGTTCAACATGCCGTGCGTCTGGACTACTTTTTCAATAAGCTCGCTCTTGGTCATTGCTGTCTCCTGCGATATATCTATTAGTTATTATTATTCTTGTTGGTAATTTCTATTTTCATCAGGTCGCCCAGATTGGAGGTCGCCTCACCCTGTGAACCCATGTAAGACGCCATTTCGGCTTTCTCCACGGCGGCATGCATTGACTTGATAGAGAGAGAGATCCTGCGCTCGCGCGGGTCGCAGCTGAGTACGACCGCTTCCAGGGAATCACCAACAGCAGCAAATTCCTTGGCTGAAGCTACCTTTTCGCTGGAGAGCTCGGAGACATGGATCAGTCCTTCGACGCCTTCTTCCAGTTCGACGAACACGCCGAAATCGGTCAGAGAGGTAACCTTGCCGGTGACCAGCGTTCCGTTGCGGTACTTGTCAGGAGCCAGGCTCCAGGGATCGGGCTCGAGCTGTTTGATGCCCAGCGACAGGCGTTCGTTTTCCACGTCGACCTTGAGTACGACCGCCAGAATCAGCTGGCCTTTGGCATAGATATCACCGGGGTGCTTGATGCGCTTGGTCCAGGAGATGTCCGAGACGTGCACCAGACCGTCGATGCCCTCTTCGATGCCGATGAACATGCCGAAGTCGGTCATGTTCTTGATCTGGCCCTCGATCTTGGTGCCGACCGGATAGCGGTCGGAGATCGTAGCCCAGGGATTGTCTGCAATCTGTTTCAGGCCCAGCGAGATCTTGCGGTTGCCCAGATCGATGCCGAGTACCACCGCTTCGACCTCTTCAGCGACGGTGAGGACATCGGAGGCGCGGCGGACCCGCTTGGTCCAGGACATTTCAGATACATGGATCAGACCTTCCACACCGGCTTCCAGCTCCACGAATGCGCCGTACTCCATCAGGCTGACGACCTTGCCCTTGATGTGTGTTCCGACCGGATAGTGCACGGACACCTCGATCCAGGGATCGGTCAGGGTCTGCTTGACACCCAGGGAGATTTTGCCTTTGGCGCGATCAAACTTGAGCACCTTGGCGGTGATCTGCTGACCCGGCTTGAGCAGGTCGGCCGGTTTGCCGACGCGGCCCCAGGACAGGTCGGAAACGTGCAACAGGCCATCGACACCGCCCAGATCCACAAATGCGCCGTAATCGGTGACGTTTTTAACCACGCCTTCGACGATCTGGCCCTCTTCGATTTTCTCCAGGGTCACATCACGCTGGGAGGAACGCTCTTCTTCGAGTATGGCACGACGGGAGAGGACGATGTTGTCGCGCTTCTGATTGAGCTTGATGACCTTGAATTTGCCCGTGAAGCCGATGTAGCTGTCGGCATCGGAGGACGGACGGATATCGACCTGCGATGCGGGCAGAAAGGCCTGCAGACCGATATCGACGGTATAGCCGCCGTTGACGCGGGCGGTGATGGTACCCTCGATAATGCCGCCCTCCTGGCCGGCGTCGCCGATCTTTTCCCAGGCCGCCAGATAGTCGGCTTTGCGCTTGGAAAGAATATAGCCCTTTTTGCCGTCTTCACGGGTCATGAGCACCTTGATGCGGTCGCCGATCTTGACATTCATTTCGCCGTTGGCATCACGAAACTCGGCGGCGGCAACATGCCCTTCGGACTTGAGACCGATATCAACGAGTACGGTTTCCTGGTCAATACGAGCAACAGTTCCCTCTATGATTTTATCTTTTTCCGGCCTCTCTTTGAGGCTCTCTGTGTAGAGATCTGCAAATTCGTTGCTCTGCTGCTCGGTATCCACATCCTCCTGTTCACCGTTTTCCGCAGCGTCGAGCCGTTTGAAATCAACCATGAAACCATACCCCCTGGACATTTTTCTGTACTTGTGTTCACGAACGGAGTCGCGTATGAAGCGTGGTAATGTATCACATACTTATAAAATATTTCAATCGCTTTTATTGAGTTGATCAATTCTTGCCACAACCTCGTCGATGATCCATTTGGGAGTCGAGGCCCCGGCGGTCACACCTACCCGCTCTACCCCGTCAAACCAGGCCGGATCAATTTCGTCCGCGGTTTCTATATGGTGGGTGCGGGGCTGGAGTTCGGCGCAGACCTCCGCCAGACGGCGCGTATTGGCGCTGTTGAAACCGCCCACCACCAGCATGCAGTCCACCTGGCAGGCCAGTTCCTTGGCCTCTTCCTGGCGTACGGCCGTGGCATCGCAGATGGTGTTGAAGACCCTGATCTCTCCACCGCGCAGCAGGCATTCCGAAACGACATTCTTGAGGTTTTCGAAGGACTGGGTGGTTTGAGCCACCACGCCGATCTTGTTCATCTTGGGCAGTTTTTTGACCTCATCCCCCGATCCGACCACGAAGACCTTGTCTCCGCCGTAGGAAACAATGCCCTGCACCTCGGGATGGTCGGCATCCCCGACCACGACCACGCAGTAGCCCGATTCGGAGAGGCTTTTGACATGTTCCTGGGCCTTTTTGACAAAGGGGCAGGTGGCATCGACGATCTCCAGTTTTTTCTGCATGGCTTCGTCGATCTCGCCCGATGCCACCCCGTGGGAACGGATAATAATGGTGCCGCTCTCCATGCTCTCCAGGCTCTTGAGCACCTTGACCCCCATTTCCTCCAGACGGTGGACCACCTGGGGGGAATGGATGATCGGTCCGAGGGTATAGGTCTTCTTGTCCATGCCGGCAGCTTCGAAGGCCATCTGGGTGGCGCGCTTGACGCCGAAACAGAATCCGGCCCGTTTTGCCAGTAATACTTTCATAATTCAGTTCCTATCCTGCAGGGTTTTACGGCACACGGCGACCATGCTGTCGAGCACCTCTTTGATCGACCGGTCGGACGAGTCGATGGCAATGGCGTCATCGGCCTGCCTGAGCGGGGCCAAGTCACGCTGGCTGTCCTGCTGGTCCCGGCTGACGACGGCCTGTACCGTTTCTTCCAGGGTAACCTGCTCGCCCCTGGCCAGCAGCTCCAGGTAACGCCGCCGGCCGCGCTCCGCGGCGCTGGCGGACAGAAAGAACTTCACGTCGGCATCCGGGAAGACAACCGTGCCGATATCACGCCCCTCCAACACTACGCCGCCCCGGACGCCCATGCGACGCTGGGCCTGCAGCATGGCTTCCCGCACCGGCCGCAGGGTTGAGACGCGCGAGGTCATCAGGGACATCTCCGGGGTGCGGATCAGGTCTGTCACATCCCGGCCGTTGCCAAACACCAGCTGCCGGCCGTCGCTCTGCTCCAGGCGGATGTCCACATCCCTGCAGAGGCGCTCCACGGCCGGACTGTCATCGGGGTCAATGCCGGCCTGCCGCAGCAGACAGGCCACCGCCCGGAACATGGCGCCGGTATCGATCTGCAGATAACCCAGGCGCTGGGCCAGCAGCCGGGAAACGGTACTCTTGCCGGCACCCGAAGGGCCGTCGATGGCGATCAGCAGGCCGTCGGCACGTTTGACGGCGGCGCTAGCCACGGGTGACCTGCTCCAGCAGCGGATAGAAGGTGGGGAACGAGGTGGCCACGCACTCCGTATCCGTTATGGTTATGCCGCCCGTTGACACCAGGGCCGCCACCGACAGCGACATGGCGATACGGTGGTCGCCGAAGCTGTTGACGCTGCCGCCGGCCAGGCGCTCCACGCCGCTGACCGTCATGCCGTCGTCACACTCCGCGACCGTTACCCCCAGGGCGCGCAAGTTGACCGCCATGGCCGCGATGCGGTCGGTCTCCTTGACCCGCAGCTCCTTGGCCTCGCGGATGGTGGTGACCCCTTCGGCGCAGGCGGCCGCCACGCAGATGGCCGGGAATTCGTCGATGGCCCGCGGCACGACGCTGCCGGCGATGGCACACCCCTTCAGGCGCGACGAGCGCACCAGGATGTCCGCCACCGGTTCGCCGGAGACTTCGCGCTGATCCAGCAGTTCGATGCTGCCGCCCATGGCGCGCAGGATATCGATTGCACCGGTGCGGGTCGGATTGACCCCCACGTTGCGGATCAGCAGTTCGGAGCCGAGCGTGATCAGGGCCGCCACGATGTAAAAGGTGGCCGAAGAGATGTCGCCCGGAACGGTAATGTCCTGCCCCTGCAGCTCCACGCCGCCTCTGACGGTAACGCCGCTGTTGAAGAGCTCCAGGGAGGCACCGAACAGGCGAAACATACGCTCGGAATGGTCGCGGGACAGGCTCGGCTCACGCAGGGAGGTCTCGCCGTCGGCATATAGACCGGCCAGCATGATGGCCGACTTGACCTGGGCGCTGGAGACCGGCGATTCATAGCCGATGGCGTTCAACGAGCCGCCGCTGATGGCCAGCGGTGCCAGGCCGCCCTGGTTGCGCCCCAGGATGCGGGCGCCCATGCGAGTCAGCGGCTCCACGACCCGTTTCATGGGGCGCTTGCGCAGGTATTGGTCGCCGGTCACGACCGAGAAGAAGGACTGTCCGGCCAGCAGGCCGGTGATCAGGCGGATGGTGGTGCCGGAGTTGCCGCAGTCGATCACGTCGCCCGGCTCGCTCAGGCCGTGCAGCCCCTTGCCCTGTATGACGACCGTCTGGCCGTCGTCGTTGATCTCTACCCCCATGGCCCGGAAGGCACCCATGGTGGCCATGTTGTCATCCCCGCGCAGAAACCCGCGCACGGTTGTTGTGCCGTTGGCAATGGCGCCCAGCATAATCGAGCGGTGCGATATGGATTTGTCGCCCGGGACCGTAATCTCGCCTTTAACGGATGCAGCCGGTTTGATAGTGACGTCTGTCACGAAAACTCCAATAGGTTTAAATGGTTTCAAACAATCCCGTCGCGGAACTGCTTGGCAATGGTAAAGAACTCGGCCAGCCCTTCCGGCTCGCGGCAGTCGATCCGGCGGCGCAGCTCGGCCAGGCTGCGGGAAAAACCGTCAATGCTGGCCAGCAGCGCCTCACGGTTCATCAGGGCGATATCGCGCCACATGACCGGGTCGGACGAGGCGATGCGGGTGAAGTCGCGGAATCCGCCGGCGGTGTAGGACAGGACATTCTCCCCCTCCACATCCGCCGAACCGACTGCGTGCACCAGGGCATAGGCCACGGCATGCGGCAGATGCGAGATCTCGGCAAAGATCCGGTCATGATGACCGGCTTCCATGCTGCAGACCTGGGCGCCGGCTGCCTGCCAGAGGCGGGAGACCGTATCGAAGGCGGCCGGGTCGGTATTGCCCGTGGGCGTCAGGATGCAGCGTTTGCCGTTGTAGAGCGTGGCAAAGGCGGCCTCCACACCCGAGTATTCCGTCCCGGCGATGGGATGACCGCCCAGGAAGCAGCAGCCGGGCGGCATCAGCCCCTCGCACTCGCTGACGATGGCGGCCTTGACGCTGCCGCTGTCGGTGACCACGCAGCCGGGGGCCAGAAAGGGGGCGATCTCCCGCACAACCGCCGGGATGGCGCAGACCGGCACGGAGATGAAGACTACTTGAGCGCCGCGCACCGCTTCGGCCGCATTAGAGGCAATCTCGTCCACCACCCCCAACGCCAGGGCCTGCTCCAGGTTACCTGGATCGGCGTCACAGCCGACAATTGTGGTGACAACGCCCGCCGCGCGCAGGGCACGGGCCAGGGAACCGCCGATCAAGCCGGTGCCGATAATCGCCAGGCGTTCAATGATAACTGTCATGGCTACATCGACCGGGGATACGATCCGAGTACCTTGAGGAACTGGCAGCAATCTTTCAGCTCATCCAGGGCGACCGCCACATCCGGGTCGCTGCAGTGACCGAACAGGTCCAGGAAGAAAATATACTCCCAGGCCTTTTTCTTGTACGGCCGGGATTCGATCTTGGAGAGGTTGATGCCGCGCTTGGCAAAGGGCTCCAGCATGCGGCAAAGGATGCCCGGCTCGTCCTTGACCGAGAACAGCACCGAGGTCTTGTCATTGCCGGAACGCTCCGTCGCCGTGCGGGAGATCACCAGGAAGCGGGTGAAATTGTTGACCTGATCCTCGATCCGGCTGCGGACGGTCTTGAGATCATACAACGAGCCGGCCAGTTCACTGGCGATGGCCGCTGCGGAATAGTCATCGCTGACGATCTGGGCCGCCGTGGCAGTCGAGGCCACATCCACCACCGGGATGCCGGGCAGGTTTTCATCCAGCCATTGTCGGCACTGGGCCAGCGGCTGCGGGTGCGAGTAAACCTTCTTGATATCCTCCAGTCGCCCGGTACGGGAGAGCAGGTCGTGATGGACCTCCAGCAGGATCTCGGCGTTGATCTTGAGACCGCTCTCCACGAACATGTCCAGGGTGTGGGAGACGACCCCTTCGGTGGAGTTTTCCACCGGCACCACGCCGTAGAGCGCCTTGCCCTTCTCCACCTCTTCGAAGACCGCCGGGATCGACTTCTGCGGCACGAGCTCGGCCGACAGACCGAACTGCTGCATGGTGGCCAAGTGGCTGAAGGTGGCCTTGGGACCCAGAAAGGTCACTTTCATGGGGGATTCCAGGGCCAGGCAGGCCGAGATGACCTCGCGGTAGATGCTCTTCAGTGCGTCGTTTGGAAAGGGACCAGGGTTGTTATTCAGCAGACGCTCATAGATCTGGCGCTCACGGCCGGCCACATGAAACTGCTGGTTGCTGCCGGATTTCAGGTGGCCAACCTCCAGCACTACCTGCGAGCGTTGGTTGAGGAGTTCGACGATGCGGTCGTCGATACCGTCTATGGCACTGCGGAGTTCTTCGATTGTAGCCGCGTTCTTCTGCAAGGGGATCACCTGGAGGACGGAATCTGTACCGGCTGAAATGGAACGTTTTTATACTGCAAAAGGGCCTGAATTGCAAGGATTAGTTATTTCAGTGCCGCCCCGAACAGCTCCATCCAGTGATCAAAGATATCAGCTTTGTGTCCGCCGAAACCGGCCAGCTTGCCGCGCACCTTTTCCGGTGACTTGCGCCGGGTAATCCGGCCCGGGCTCTTGGAGTAGAACAGGTCGGCAAAACAGATGATCTGTTCAGTGACGGTGATGGGGATCATATCACGCTGCGGCAGGGGCAGTTGCTGGCTGATGATGTCCGCCACCGTAATACCGACGCCGATGTGCCGTTCACAGACCAGGCCATGCCGAAGAAAGCCCTCGCTCTCCAGGATCTCCCGGCCGATAATGCCGTGCATGATATAGGGAAAACCAATCTCCAGTCCGATCATGGGGGCCTGGGTCCGGCACACGCCGATATCGTGCAGCAGCGCGGCCTCCTCCACGAAGCGGCACTCCGCCTCCGGCTGTCCGATCCGCCGGGACACGCTCAGCGCCAGATCAGCGACCATCCGGCCGTGCTCGGCAATCACGTCCAGAGCCTCCCCCTGAAAATACTTTTCCAGCAGTTCCAGCTCCCAGCGTGCCATGCGTTACTCCCCTGAAATTAGCTGTTCGACCCGTTGACGCCGAAAAAAATGCCGGCATGTAAACATGCCGGCATTGTAACAGTCTCAAGACAGCAGACTAGTGTTTGAAATCCTTGACCGTCGAGATCACGAAATCACGCTGTCCGGCATCCTTTTGGTGACAGCCGAAGCAGGTGCCGACCGGGTCCAGGCCGCTCGGCTTGCCATCGGCACCGTAACCGGCAAACAACCAGCCGCCGGTCTCCTGCTTGCGCTTGTCCTTGCGCATCATCACGACCATGTTTTTCGGGCCGTCCGCTTCGGAACCGGTCTTGATGTTGAAATAATCGACGATGATCGTGCTCCCCTCCGGAAACTTGTTGCCGGCCTTGTAGCCCTGCACGGCCTTCTTGTCGGCATAGATGTAATGGATCCCATAGAAGAGTGAATTCTTGTTGGTTTCGAGCTTGCGGTCGCTCTTCTTCCACCCGTTATAGCCCTTGGGCAGGGACGGCGCGGTTGCGGCAGCGGCAATCAGTGGAAGCATCACTATGGCTGTCATGGCTGCAAAAAGTATCTTTTTCATCAGTGCGTGTCTCCTTGAATGGTTGTGACGCGAACTATAGCACATCCGTGTCCGGATTGTCACCCGCAAGCAGCGTTTTCAACAAATGAGAAACCCGCATAAGCCCCTTTTTAGCGTAAAGACAGGGAAGAAAAGCAGGTCGAACGGCACTGTTTACCACCAATCGCATTGCCTGGTGTGCATCATGTTGCACAATAAAAAAGGGGCTCGTTTGAGCCCCTTGAGGAGATGAAGGGGCGGTTGCAAAGGCACCCCGTTTATATTTGGCCGTGGCTAAACCTGGCGGTTGTCAAACCATTCCGTTTTCGGGAGTTTTTCGACCTTTTTTCCGTGCTGCTTACCCAGATTTCCAGCCAGGGACTTTGCATGCATCGGCATCGCCAGGTAAAAGCCCTGAACCTCGTCACAGCCGAGCTTTGAAAGACTGTGCAGCTGGTCGCTGTTTTCAACACCTTCCGCAACCACTCTCAGGTTCAGGCTCTGAGCCATAGACACGATGGCCTCGATGATGGCTGCGTCACTCTCATTGCGGTTGACGTCGGCCACAAAAGATTTATCGATCTTGATCCGGTCCACCGGGAAATGTTTCAGGTAATTCAGTGAGGAGTAGCCGGTGCCGAAATCGTCTATGCTGAGCTGAATGCCCATCTCCTTCAGGCTGCGGAAGATCTCGATGGTATTTTCCACATTATCCATGATCACGCTCTCGGTAAATTCCAGTTCGAGATTGCGCGGATCAACGCCGGTTTCAAGGATGATCTCTGTAAGCATTTCAAGAAACCTGGGATGTTTCAGTTGCTTGCCGGAGATATTCACCGCCATCTTCAGTTCGCGATGTTCTGTCAGGGTCCAGTCACGCACCTGAATACAGGCGCTGCGCAGCACCCACTCACCGACACCGTTGATCAGACCGGAATCTTCCAACAGAGAGATGAACGTCGAAGGCTGCATCAAACCGTAATCGGAGCTCTGCCAGCGCAGCAGCACCTCGACACCGGTCATTTTTGATGTTTTCAGATCCCAGAGCGGCTGATAGTGGAGAAAGAACTCTTGCTTTTCAAGGCCCTTGCGCAGACTGCTCTCAAGCGCGACCCGCTGCATGATCTTTTGGTTCAGTTCCGCCGAGAAAAAGCGGAATTGTGCCCGCCCTTCGTTTTTGGCCTGATACATGGCCGTGTCGGCACACCTGAACAGGGTTGATGCATCCAGGCTGTCATCGGGATAGACGGCGATGCCGATACTGGCGCTGGTGTATATCTGCCGCCCTTCGATCTCGAAGGGTTCAGTGAAAATTGCCTGAATCCGTTGGACAACGGCAGCCACGCTTTCCTGAGATGTAACCGCCGGGCAGACGACCACAAACTCATCTCCACCGAGTCTGGCCAGGACGTCCGAGTCCCGCATGCAGGCGGAAAGCCGGTCTGCAACCAGGCGGAGCAGCCTGTCACCGACATCATGCCCCTGTGTATCGTTAACGTCCTTGAAATTATCCAGGTCGAGGAAGATCAGGTTGACCTTGTCCCAGTCGCGGTGGGCCTGGGTCAGCATTTGGTGCAACCGCTCCAGAAACATGCCGCGGTTGGGCAGTCCAGTCAGTGTGTCATAATAGGCCAGTTGGTGTATTTTTTCCTCAGCCACCTTCCTGTCGGAGACGTCTTCACAGGTGGTGATAATCCCCAGGTAGCGTGCCTGCTTGTCACGGACGGATATAGAGGTGAGATGTGCCGGGAACTTCTCGCCGTTTTTTCTGACATTGATACTCTCGCGCCGCCAGACACCAATCTCTTTGAGCTGCTCAGCCGTCAGAGGTTTAGTGCGACTGTCGGTGGAGAATTTACGGGCCGCTTTCCCGATGAGCTCCTCGACCACATAGCCGTGCATGCTGGCTTCAGCAGGATTCGAGTAGATGATCACGCCATTGACATCACTGAAGGTGATGCCGATCGGCAGGTTGTCCACAGCCACCTTGAGCATCTGCAGGCTCGCCCGGCTTTCGGCAAGCTTTTTCACATTCCGGCTGGCGCGCAGCATGTAGCGGACACGTTGCACCAGTAGTTCGGCATTGACCGGCTTGGTGATAAAATCGGTTGCTCCGGCCTCAAAGGCATGATGGATTGAATCGCCGCAATCAAGACCGGTAACCATGAAAACAGGGGTATATTCGCCTCCGGGAAGGCCGCGGAGATCCCGGCAGGTTTCACAACCATCCTTGCCCGGCATGACCATGTCCAGCAGTACCAGGTCCGGGTGCAGCGCAGCAAAGCTGCGTAGCGCCGCATCGCCATCCGCTGCCTGGGCAGCTTCGAAACCGGCTTCCGTCAGGGCATCCTGAAGCATTACCCGCACCAGCAGGTCGTCGTCGACCACCAGAATAAGCGGTTTTTTATCTATATTCGTGCTGTTAAGCTCAGACATAGCGGTTTCGGCTCCATCAGACAAAATAACTGCACAGGTTGTCTGAAGCACGTAAAAGGATTTATTTCTGCACCGTTTTTATCAGAAACTTCCGTAAAATGCCATACATTTTAGTTTATTGTGCTGCCAAATGGCTCCAGAACGCCCGTTTCTGAATCAATAAATATTATTATTCATATAGTTAACAACTGCTACAACAGGCCATTCTCCCGTGCGACAGCGAGGCGGGTATCGGCAGGGTTAACAGAGCGAGAAAACTGCTGACCTGTAGAGGTATGTTGACCTTGTCGGGATATTGGGGTAATTTGTTCGACTATCAAACCTTGTGGAGAGCAAACGATGCCGCGCCCGTCCTGGGACCAGTATTTCATGGATATAACCCGCCTGGTAGCTACCCGCTCTTCCTGTCTGCGCCGGCAGGTGGGAGCGCTGCTGGTCAAGGATCGCAACATCCTGGCCACCGGCTACAACGGCGTACCGTCCGGGATAAGCCACTGTGAAGCGGTCGGATGCCTGCGCGAGCGCCTCAAGGTCCCATCCGGAGAGCGCCACGAGCTCTGCCGCGGCCTGCACGCCGAGCAAAACGCCATCATCCAGGCCGCCAAGCACGGCACCAACATCGACGGCGCCACCCTTTACTGCACCACCATGCCCTGTATCATCTGCACCAAGATGATCATCAACGCCGGCATTAAAAAGGTGATCTATGCCGAGGGCTACGCCGATGAACTGGCCCGCGAGATGATCGCCGAGGCCGCCGTCGAGGTGCTTCATTTCATCTCCGAAAAAGGCGATACCCCATGAAATGCCCGTTTTGCGGCCATCCCGACAGCAAGGTCATCGATTCGCGCCCCGACAAAGGCGGCACAACCATCCGCCGCCGGCGCGAGTGCGAAGGGTGCGCCAAACGCTTTACCACCCACGAACGGGTGGAAGAGATACTGCCGCAGGTCTGCAAGAAGGACGGACGCCGCGAACCGTTCGACCGGATGAAGATCATCTCCGGCATTCAGAAGGCCTGTGAAAAGCGCCCCATCTCCCGGGAAGAGATCGAACAACTCGTCGACCGGCTGGAGGCGCGCCTGCAGGAGTCGGTCGAAAAAGAGGTTTCCACCACCACCATCGGCGAATGGATCATGAAGGAGCTGCACGGCATGGACGAGGTCGCCTACGTCCGTTTCGCCTCGGTCTACCGTTCGTTCCGCGACATCGGTGAATTCATGCAAGAACTGCAGGACCTTTTGAAACGGTGAACGGTGAACGGAGAACAGTGATGAATGAAAAGACGGATATTAAATACATGAAACAAGCCCTGACCCTGGCTCGCAAGGGCCTCGGCAAGACCTCGCCCAATCCGGCGGTGGGCTGCGTGATCGTCAAGGACGGCCGGGTCGTGGGCGAGGGGTGGCACCGTAAGGCCGGCACCCCTCACGCCGAGATACACGCCCTGGATATGGCCGGCGCTGCCGCACGGGGAGCGGATGTCTATGTGACCTTGGAGCCCTGCTGCCATACCGGCGCAACCCCGCCCTGCAGCGAGGCTCTGATCAGGGCCGGCGTCCGGCGCGTGGTGGCCGGCATGCGCGACCCCAACCTGCGGGTAAACGGCGGCGGGCTGACTGCGCTGGAACAGGCCGGCATCTCCACCTCCTGCGGTCTGCTGGAAGAGGCCTGCCGGTCCGTCAACACACCTTTCATCAAGCATGTAACGACCGGCATGCCGCACGTCACCTATAAATGCGCCATGACCCTGGACGGCAAGATCGCCAGCGTCACCGGTGAATCACGCTGGATCAGCTGCGAGGAGTCACGTAAATATGTCCACCGCATGCGCTCCCGCTGCGATGCGGTCATGGTGGGCGTCGATACGATCCTGGCCGACAACCCGCAATTGACCGTCAGGCATGTCAAAGGGCGCAACCCGTTGCGGGTCATCGTCGACAGCACCCTGCGAACACCCACCACGGTCGGCATCCTCAGCGGCCCGCTGGCGAAAAAGACCATTATCGCCACAACCGAAACCGATCCCCACGTGCATCTGCGCTATCTGGATCAGGGCGCCACGATCCTGGTCTGCGAGGGGGATGAGGGGCGTGTTTCCATGGCAGACCTGCTGCGCAAACTGGGCAGCATGGCCGTACAGTCGATCCTGCTGGAGGGGGGCAGCCGCCTGGCGGGCAACATGCTGCAACAGGGTCTGATCGATGAATGCGTCTTTTTCTTCGCCCCCAAGGTGATCGGCAGTGACGGGTTTTCCCCGTTTGCGGTCACCGGCATTACCGACATGAGCCGGGCCCTGACCTTTACGAACATGGAAGTTCGCCGCATGGGAACTGACCTGCTCGTCACCGCTCGCCCGGAGGCGCCATGTTTACCGGCCTGATCGAAGACATCGGCCGGGCAACGGCCATTGAGCGGCGTGGCGCGGCGGCCGTGCTGACAATAGCCACGGCACTGCCGCTTGCCGAAATCGCCATCGGCGATTCCATCTCCGTCAACGGTGCCTGCCTGACGGTTATTGCCAAGCGGGAAGCGGCACTGAGCTTCGATGTGTCACCGGAGACGCTGGCCAGCACAACCATCGCCCGCCTGCGGATCGGAGTCAGCGTCAACCTGGAGCGCGCCCTGCGTCTGGGCGACCGGCTGGGTGGACACATCGTCACCGGTCATATCGATTGCATCGGCCGTCTGGCGCGCTCCAGCGAATCCTCCGGCAATCGCGTACAGGAGTTCACGCTGCCCGCCGGCAATGCCCGCTACCTGATAGCCAAGGGCTCCGTGGCCATCAACGGCATCAGCCTGACGGTCAACAGTGTCGGCGACGCCAATTTCTCTGTCAACATCATCCCGCATACGTTTGCCGTCACTAGCCTGTCGAAGCTGCGGGTCGGCGACGAGGTCAACATCGAAACCGACATCATCGGCAAGTACGTGGAACGCCTGAGCGCCCCCTGGAAAGCGGGCAACGGCTTGAGCATGAAAATTTTGGCGGAGAACGGATTTTTGTAAAACGAAAGGAACACCATGTCTGTAGCAACCATAGAAGCGGCAATAGAAGATATACGCCTGGGCAAGATGGTCATTTTGGTGGACGACGAGGATCGCGAGAACGAAGGCGATCTGACCCTGTCGGCCGAAGCGGCCACCCCCGAGAACATCAACTTCATGGCCCGCTATGGCCGTGGCCTGATCTGTCTGACCCTGACCCCGGAAAAGTGCGACGCGCTTGGCCTGCGGCCGATGGTGCGGGACAATACCTCGCCCTTCGAGACCGCCTTCACCATTTCCATCGAGGCCAAACGGGGCGTCACCACCGGCATCTCGGCCGCCGACCGGGCACAGACGATTGTGACCGCCGTGGCCGATGGCGCGTCTCCCGCCGACCTGGTCAGCCCGGGGCATATCTTCCCGCTGCGGGCCAGAAGCGGCGGTGTTCTGGTACGCACCGGGCAGACCGAGGGTTCGGTCGACCTGGCCCGCCTGGCCGGACTCAAGCCGGCCGGCGTGATCTGCGAGATCATGAACGACGACGGCACCATGGCCCGCATGCCGGAACTGAAGAAATTCGCCAAACTACACGGCATCAAGATCTGCACCATCGCCGACCTGGTGGCCTACCGCCTCAAGAACGAGATCCTGGTGCGGGTCGTGGCCGATGCGCACCTCCCCTCGCGCTACGGCGGCGACTGGCGCGCCATCGCCTTTGAAAACGACGTGGACCGACTTGACCACATGGCCTTGGTCAAGGGTGATGTGGGCTCGGGAGAACCGGTACTGGTGCGGGTGCACTCGGAATGCCTGACCGGCGATGTGCTGGGCAGCAAGCGCTGCGACTGCGGCGAACAACTGCAGCATGCCATGGAGATGATCGAGCGGGAGGGCCGGGGTGTTATCCTCTACATGCGCCAGGAGGGACGCGGCATCGGACTGATCAACAAGCTCAAGGCTTACGAGCTGCAGGACAAGGGGCGCGACACGGTCGAAGCAAACCTGGAACTGGGTTTCAAGGCCGACCTGCGCGAATACGGCATCGGCGCCCAGATCCTGCTGTCGCTGGGCATCCGCAAGATGCGCCTGTTGACCAACAACCCCAAAAAGCTGATCGGTCTGCAGGGCTACGGCATCGACGTGGTCGAGCGAGTCGCCATCCAGGCGGTCGCCACCAAGTGCAACACAGGCTACCTCAAGACCAAGCGCGACAAGATGGGGCACCTGTTGGAGAACCTGTGATGCGCATCCTGCTCCACATCTGCTGCGGCCCCTGCGCCCTCTACCCCCTGCGGACCCTGCGGGCCGCCGGCCATGACGTGACCGGCCTGTTCTACAACCCGAACATCCATCCCTACCAGGAATATGCACTCCGCCGCGATGCCGCCCTGGACATGGCCCGACAGGAACAGATGGAGCTGGTCATGCATGACGACTACGACCTGGAAGGCTTTCTAGCCAGCGTGGCCGCCGCACCTGCACAGCGCTGCAGCTACTGCTACGCCTCGCGCCTGCGGGCCACGGCCCGGGTCGCCGCCCAAGAGGGCTTCGACGCCTTCAGCGCCGCCCTGCTCTACAGCCGCTATCAGAAGCACGACGAGATCCGCCAGCTGGGCGAAGAGATCGGCCGGGAGTTTGGCGTCGCTTTCCACTACGAGGACTTCCGCCCCGGCTGGCAGGAGGGCATCCGCCTCTCCAAGGAGCTGGGTCTGTACCGCCAGCAGTACTGCGGCTGCATATACAGCGAGAAGGAGCGTTACCAGCCCAGAACAAAGGCCGCATGAACGGCCTCGGCCGCCCGCTGATCATCCTGGGGCTGCTGCTGGTGGCCGCAGGCCTGATCCTTTCTTTTGCCCCAAGGCTCCCCACCTGGCTCGGCCGTCTGCCGGGCGACATTCACATCAAACGAGAAAACTTCAGTTTCCACTTCCCCCTGGTTACCTGCCTGCTGATATCGGTGCTGCTGTCATTTGTCCTGTGGCTGTTTCGGCGCTAACACATCGAATAGTCGGTACCGGAACATATGCACGTCAAGAAAAATGAAAGGGGCGGTCCTTTGTTCGTTCAAAGAACCGCCCCGCAGTTTACCATCATTTAAATCCTTGCGGCCTGTAACCTGATTAACACCTACCTTTTCATCAATCGATCCATGGCCGACTTGAGACTTATGCGCATCCTTTCAAGAGCTTCCGCGAGTTGGCCAATTTCATCCTTCGAATGGACAAGTATCGGTATATCGACCTGTCCGTCAGCCATGCGTGCAGCTTTTTGAGTGAGATCCACCAGGGGAGCGAGAGCTGACCGTACCGTGTAGTTTATCAGCAACGTGGAAAGAACGAGGAGCACACCCATAATCAACAGCAGATGAGTCAGGAGACTTACTTTCGCCTTCAGCAGTGTATCAATGGAAAGCCCGATTCTAAAATTGCCCCACTGTTTACCATTGACAATAATGGGATTGGAAACATCCCACATGGTTTCACCTGTGTCTCTTTTATACACCTGAATAAAGCCCGGCTGCGTATTCTTTGCTGCGGCAAGACCGGTAGGGTCGTTGAATATCCGCTTGGTCCGGTTGCCGACCTTGTCCTTCTGTTTATCGCCAGTGATCGGTTGTTGGTATTTTGAGTTATGGGTAGGAAGGTACCCATTGTTGTCAACTGATACAGCGAATACGATGTTGGGGTTCTTAAGCATTTCATCTTGCAGGGATAGTATAGCCTTATCTGTAAATGCATCATATTTGGTGCGATATTTGGGCGGATCAAAATTGCCGTGCGGCACGTAGTTCGTGTCAAAGGCGTCTGACAAGGGTAAAACGCCACTGTCGATGGCTTCTTCCAGTATCCTGCTGACAGCCTTTGCAGCCAACATACTATCGAATTTTGCCTGTGTCTTGTATTGCTCCTCAAGGTTCGCGAATTGCGCTTTGGCCACCAGAATGGTACCAAACCCGACAACGACAAACAGAACAACATTGACGAATAATGCCACCTTAAAGCTGATTTTACCGAACATTGGTTTACTCCTTTAGTACCGTTATATTAATTACAGAAAAGTAGACACCCGTTGGCGGTAATCGGACATCTTGGCCGGATCACCGATTTCTGCAGCCACGATATCAACCAGTTGCGGCAAGGATGTCTTGACCGGCTGGTGATCCTGCAGCCACTTCTCGACGCACTCAAGGAATATGATCTTCGCCATGGGTCCCATAAACTTCGCGAGCGTTGCCTGCATTCCCTGGAGATATGCCGATACCAGCCCTTTATCAATCAGATCCTGGGGGGATACGCTCGTACTGGTCGGGGTCTGTGGTGCCGCAGTTATCTGTTGAGAAACAGCGGGGCCCGCCTTCAGAATTTTTTCCACTTTTTTGGCCACGAGATTCAGTGAAATGAATAGAGATTGCAGGTTGCTCGTGCCGTCACAAAGAAGAATCAGGCAACCGCCATCGACAGGCTTGATCACGACCCTCCCGTTCTGAAAGCGGAAATCAATCATTTTCACGCCACCGGTAATATCTTCCAGGCCTGGCACATTTTCGTAAACAGTCGTTGCCGCTGCACTGAGCATGTTCTTATCGAAGATGCTGGGAAATACATGGGATATCAAACGACCATGGTCATCGCACACCATGCTACCTATAGTCCCGGCAACAGCATTAATCTGTTTTAGAGCATCTTCCATAGCGTCACCTTCTTCGATCTTTTTCTCAGGATTGATGACCATGCCATGACAACAACGACATGTTTTGCCTCCAACTGTGGAAAATAATGCCTATCTGCTATTTCTGCGCCAATACCCGGCGGATTTCAGCATCGAGGGCATTCACATTGCCAGCTCCTGTTGCGGTTAGGCCGAGATAATGGCGTTTGCTGTCATAAAAAAACACGTGATGTTCGTTCCCCTGGACTGTCGCGGACTTCAGTTCACCAGCCCCCAGCTGGAGGCCAAGTTTTTCGGCGAAATGGACCAGGAACTGGGTATGCGCCCCAAGAAAGTCCGCTTCATAGGAGGTATCATCAACAGCAACACCGTCTTTGGTCATTAACACTGCGTGCTCTACCTCGGGGATGGTTGTAAGTTTCAGATTGATTTCGCTCATCCGTCCTCCCTCCTTGCAACGCCGGTTACGTGGACTGGATCACCAGGCACCCTGAAGTGCGGTCAATACGCTCAACCAAAAAAATCAGCCCGCGACATGCCATTGACTGCATCCACACATCAACACTGTCCATGAATATGTCTCGAATGTGCCATGACGCACCTAAGCCTTTTCATTGCTGTTTCCCTCTGCCGGCCACGCACATACTTGCTATTGTATGTGCTGTATATACTACAATAACTACAGCAATTCAACCATTTTTTAGTATTGTTATTATATGTCTAACCTACTTGTATAATTACATTTTATAGACTTATTGTCAGTCAGAAACAAGATCGTAACTGTTATAATTTTCACAATAATATAACAGTTGTTCAAATTTTGCTGCTCAGTATTTAAAGGTGTCCTTTGGTGTCTCCTCAGTGAGGCATTGAAGATAATTAGCGTAGTCAGGTGGCATCGAGAACATTCATTGCATAACCAGGAAGATGCACCTGACCCAAAACCCGTCAGGTGATCTCCCACACCGTTAACTACGCCCTGCCGAACGCAATAAAAAAGGCCCGTGTCGCCACGGGCCTTTTTTTGTTGCTTTCGCATCAATGCCAATCAGGCATGGATAGCATTCACGGGACAGGTATCCACGCAAGCGCCGCAGTCGATGCAGGTGTCGGCGTCGATGACGCGTTTGCTGCTCTGCTCGCTGATAGCGTTGACAGGACAGGAATCCTCACATGCTGCACAGTTGGTGCAATCGTCGGTAATGGTATGGGACACGGTTCTTCCTCCTTCTAAGATTGTTTTCCCCGATGGGAACATAATTAATCTAGCACACACATTTTCAAAATGTCCAGCAAAGATTGCGGCCCCCTGCCGGCAGCATTTTCACAAAATGTGTTGAATTCAGACAGACACTCATGTATATATCAAAAACAGTTTTATTTCAGTAGGTTATTTTAGTCTGCTTGTTTGTTTTTTATTGATATTATAAATAAATATCTGTTTATTCGAGGGAGAAACCATGATCATAATGGCACTCAATTGCGGCAGTTCTTCGGTAAAATACCAGCTTTTTGACTGGGATAAAAAAGAGGTTGTAGCCAAGGGCATGGTCGAGCGTGTCATCGTCGGCGATTCATTCATCCTGCATGAGGTTCCCGGCCGTGAAACCTATCACTGCCAGCAGGATTGCGTCAACCACCAGGCGGCCATCGACCTGTTGATCAAAACCGTTACCGATCCGGTTCATGGTGTTCTCAAGAGTGTGGACGAGATTTCGGCCGTCGGTCACCGCGTTGTTCATGGCGGCGAGAAATTCACCTGCTCGGTGATGATCGACGAGACCGTTCTGGATGCGGTCAAGGAGGTGCAACACCTGGCTCCGCTGCACAACCCGCCCAACATCGAAGGGATCGAAGCGGCCCAGGCACTGATGCCGTCGGTTCCCCACGTGGCCATTTTCGACACCGCCTTCCATCAGACCATGCCGGAGCATGCCTATATCTATCCCCTGCCCTATGAGTGGTACGAGAAGTACCAGGTGCGGCGCTACGGTTTCCACGGCACCTCGCACCTGTATGTGTCCAAGCGGGTTTCCGTGCTGCTGGGCAAGAAGCCTGCGGAGTGCAACATCGTCACCATGCACATCGGCAACGGCGTATCCCATTGCGCCATCAAAAACGGCATTTCGGTGGATACGACCATGGGCCTGACCCCGCTGGAAGGCGCGGTCATGGGCACCCGCTGTGGCGATATCGACCCCGCCATCCCGGCCTTCATGATGCAGAAAGAGAACCTTTCCGCCAAGGAGATCGATAGCATCCTCAACAAGAAGAGCGGCGTGATCGGCATCACCGGACGTTTCACCGACCGCCGCGACGTGATCGAAAGCGCCAATGCCGGCGACAAGCGCTGCCAGCTGTCGCTGGATATCGAAGCCTACCGTCTGAAAAAATACATCGGCGCCTTCATGGCCGCCGTAGGCAAGCTGGATGCCGTGGTATTTACCGCCGGCGTGGGCGAGATGGGGGCAACTATCCGCGAGAAGGCCATCGAGGGGCTGGAGCATATCGGCATCTGCCTGGACAGGGAACGCAACAACAGCGCCATGACCCGCAAACGAGAGACCCTGATCACCACCGACGAATCGCCGGTCAAGGTCTATGTCATCCCCACCGATGAGGAACTGGTCTTTACCGAGGACGTGGTCGGCATCCTGAACGGCACCTACACCGACCACATGCACTTCGAGTATTCGTTTGCCAAGCCGGATTTTGTCCGCAAGTAAACTGACTGTTCCGGAAAGATACAATAAAGGCCGCCAGAAACCTCTGGCGGCCTTTATTGTATCTCGAATTTACATTCAGAAGTTCTTGGTTATCTCCCGCAACAGTGTGGTGGCGTAACTCCCCTTGGGCAGGCTGAATTCCAGCCGCAGCAGATCACCATCCACCTGAAATGACGGTTCGCCCAGCGGAACCCGCAGCGGCCGGCGTTCACCTTCCATACGCAGGCCGCCACCCAGGTCGAAATCCGCGCCCCTGAAGCCGGCTCCGGCCAGCAGTTGCTCTTCGGCAGCCAGCACCGCTCCACCCGGTTGTGTCATCCGGCAGCCGAACATCGGACCGCTGGCGGATATCTCAAACGCCTCGGCCCTGGGCGCCTCCGCTGTCGCATCCTCCACCAGGAAACAGGCCCCGTTAAGGTGTTTCCAGGCCAGATCGCCCGCTCGAACCTGATCGATCTGATCCAGACGTTCTTCGACAACCCTGTCGAAGAGGAAAGACTGGCAGGCGGACAGGTAGAGCTTTTTCAGGCGGAGGTGGACGACGGTGAAGGCCCGCTCCCACCCGTCCGGGCGTGCGATCAGCCGCTGCAGCAGATCCCGTTCGCTGCGGCAATGACGCGGCATGAGCCGCAAGGCCTCGATCGGGTCTCCCAGCCGGAAGGCGCTGATGGCGGACCGCCACTGGTCATCCTGTATCGCACCCGCTTCTCCGATCAGGCTCTCCACGGCCCCCTGCCAGTCGCGGCGCAGCATGGCGGCCCCGATCAGGTGCGAGTTGCCTTGGGCACCGTAACGCTGACTGCCGAAATAGTTGGGGACTCCGCGCCGCTGCAGCACGTTCAGGATGGCGGAGGTGGTCTCTGCCGCAGTCTCGACGACACCCCGGACAACGATGCGGAAGCGGTTGCCCTTGAGATGGCCGAGCTTGAGTTTGTTGGTGTGACGGACCGCCGAGAGGACCGTGATACCGTCCAGCCTCAGCGCCAGAACGTCCTCGGCCCTGACCTTCTGCAGCGAAACCGATTGACGGGTAACGCCGACAGCATCCTTCATGCCGGCATAGCCGATATCGCGCTCGGAAATCTTCAAGGCCCCGGCAATTCTGCGGATGGCCTCCAGGGTGGTGATGCCGCGCTTCTCGAAAGTCAGGTAGAGGTGTTCTCCCGTGCCGCACGGTTCGTAGGCCGGGATCTCCTCGACCATGAAATCATCCGGGGATTCCTTGATGATGCCGCCGCTGCCGGGTATCTCGTCTGTCAGGTAGGGATGTATGATATTTCGATCTCCGTGAGGCAGCATCAGCCCAACACCCCGGTCTGGCGCAGGGCTTCGTACAAAACGATCCCGGCCGAGGTCGAAAGATTGAGGCTGCGCACCTTGCCGGCCGGCATGGGGATGGTGATGGCGGTGTCGGGGTTGGCGGCCAGCAGCTCCGCCGGCAGGCCCTTGGTTTCCTTGCCGAAGACGATAAAATCACCCGGCTGGAAACGGACATCCAGGTAATTATGGGCCACCTTGGTACTGAGATAGAAGAAGCGACCCTCCGGGGATCCGGCCTTCAATTCGTCCAGGTCCCGCCAGTAGCGGATGTCTACGAATTCCCAGTAATCGAGACCGGCCCGTTTCAGATAGCGGTCGTCAGTGGAGAAGCCCAGCTTGCCCACCAGATGCAGACGGGAGCCGGTGGCAGCGCATAGGCGGGCAATATTGCCGGTGTTGGGGGGTATTTCCGGTTCGATGAGGACGATATTGAATGGTTGCATGTCAATAGAACGTATACCATTATTTCGCTCTAGCGCGCTTGCATTTTTTTCGAGGCGGGGCTATTATTCCGCCTCACCTGTAGCGAGGTGCGGCAGTTCCATGACACACTATCCCGATCCAAGGAGATTGATATGAAGATTATCGTAACCGATGAGGTATCCGCGGAAGGCCTAGCCCTTCTGACCCAGGAGCCGCGCATCCAGCTGGATGTCCGGCTTGGCCTGAAAAAAGAAGAACTGCTGGCGGTCATCGGCGAGTACGACGTGATCATTACCCGCAGCGGAACGACGGTTGACAAGGCCGTGCTGGATGCGGGCAAGCGACTGAAGATGGTGGCCCGGGCCGGCGTCGGCATAGACAACGTGGATGTGGACTATGCCAGCTCCAAAGGGGTGATCGTGGTTAATGCGCCCTTCGGCAACACCAACAGCGCCGCCGAACACACCCTGGCACTGCTGCTCTCCTTCTGCCGCAACGTCACCACCGCCAACAACAGCCTGAAGAGCGGCGAATGGAAACGTTCCCCCTTTACCGGCCATGAGCTGAGAGGCAAGACCGCCGGCGTGATCGGCATCGGCAAGGTCGGCGGACGCGTCGTCACCCGTCTAAAGGCCTTCGAGTGCGAGGTGCTGGCCTGCGACCCCTACATCAGCGTCAAACGGGCCCACGACCTGGGAGTCAAGCTGGTCTCTCACGACGAGATCTACAAGCACTGCGACATCATCACCGTCCACACTCCGCTGACCGCCGAAACGAGAGGCATGATCGGCGCCCGCGAATTCGGATTGATGAAGAGCGGCGTGATCGTCCTCAACGTGGCCCGCGGCGGGATCATCGACGAGCAGGCCATGCTGGACAATCTCAATTCCGGCAAGCTGATCGGAGGCGCCTTCGACGTCTGGAGTGAGGAGCCGCCGGCGACCGAGACCCTCAAACAGCTGATCGCCCACAAGAATCTGGTGGTGACGCCGCACCTGGGCGCCAACACCTTCGAGGCCCAGATCAATGTGGCCATCGATGTGTCGAAAGAAATTATAAACTACCTGGATGACCAGCCGCTGGAGAACGCCGTCAATATCCCGCGTTTCGACCTGGCGCTGATGGACCAAATGCGCCCGTTCCTGAACCTGATGAGCGTACTGTGTGACTTCGGCATCCAGCTTCTGGATGGCAACCCTGAGAAGCTGACCTTCGGCTACGCCGGCAGCATCGCCCACTATGACTGCTCACCCTTGACCGTCTGCGGCCTTTCGGCCCTGCTGGACCGCATGGTCGATCAGGATGTCAACATGGTCAATGCCTCGCTGGTCGCCGAACAGATGGGTATTGTGGTGGAGGAGACCAAATCGACCCAATCCGACGCCTTTTCCAATGTCCTGACCCTGATTGCCGAGGGCGGCGGCAAGCGCCGCCTGATCTCCGGCACACTCTTCGAAGGCGCCCCGCGCATTGTCAAGCTGCGCGACTACACCATGGATTTTGCCCCCGATGAGCATATGCTGCTGCTGAACTACAGCGACCGCCCCGGCATGATCGGCAGGATCGGCACCATCATGGGCCAGCATGAGATCAACATCGCCTCCATGAATCTGGGTCGCCGCGAGAAGAAAGGGGAGGCCATGGTCATCCTCTCGCTGGACTCGGCTGTGCCGCAGAACGTGCAGGAAGAGATCCGGACCGCCACCAAGGCCACCTTCATCAAGGCCCTGCACATGCGGGTCGGTGCCTGTAGCCGCAGTTGCGGCTGCGGCGCCTGATTTCATGCAGTTTCCGCACATCAATCCGGTATTTCTCAGCATCGGCCCACTCCAGTTCCGTTGGTACGGACTGATGTACGTTCTGGCCTTTGTCGCCACCTATCTGATCATCCGCAGCGAGGTAAAACGGCGCAACCTGCCGCTGACCCTCGACGATGTCGCCGACCTGGTCTTCTACGGCGCCCTGGGTGTAGTGCTGGGGGGACGGTTGGGGTACATCCTGTTTTACAAGCTGCCCTTCTATCTGTCGCACCCACTGCAGATTTTCGCCGTATGGGAAGGCGGCATGTCCTTCCATGGCGGTTTTTTAGGCGTGGTTATCGCCCTTGCCGTTTACGCCCGCCGCAAGAAGATCCCTTTTTTCACACTGATCGACATGGCGGCGCTTTGTGCGCCGGTGGGACTAGGACTGGGCCGGATCGGCAACTTTATCAACGGCGAACTGTACGGCAGGCAGACGGACGTACCCTGGGGCATCATATTTCCGGGTGGGGGTAATGTGCCGCGCCATCCGTCACAACTGTACGAGGCCTTTTTGGAGGGGTTGGTACTATTCCTGATCATCCGCTTCGCCTCGCGGCGCTCCTTTGCCACCGGTGTGGCCGGCTGGACGTTTGTCGCCGGATACGGCCTGTTCCGCTTTATCATCGAGTTTTTCCGCCAACCTGATGAACATCTCGGCCTGATCGTCTCATTCTTCTCCATGGGGCAGCTGCTAAGCCTGCCCATGTTCCTGCTGGGCAGCTTTATGGTCTTCAGGTGCTACCGGTCAGCGCAGCACCATAACCGCCCGGACCTGCGACCATGAAACCCTTTGAGCTCGAACGCATTCAGACCCTCCCGATCAGTATCGACGAGGCCTGGCTCTTTTTTTCCGACCCCGCCAACCTGGCCAGGATCACGCCACCCGCCATGGACTTCCGCATTACCTCGCCCCCGCAAGCGACGACCTACGCCGGACAGATCTTCACCTACACCGTGCGGCCATTTTTGGGGATCAGTATGGTCTGGACCACAGAGATCACTCATGTCGCAGAACCCCATTTCTTTGTTGACGAGCAGCGCTTCGGGCCGTATCGTTTCTGGCATCATCAGCATTTTTTCCGTACGGTGGAGGGGGGCACGGAGGTTCGGGATCTGGTCCACTATCTGCTGCACCATGATCAGCTGGCCTGGCTGATGAACCGCCTGATCGTAGCCCCGCGCCTGAGAAGTGTTTTTGATTATCGCGGCCAGGCCATGCAGGAAATATTCAAATGACCGCTACATTTTCAATAGAGCACTAGAGGTATAACGATGAGAAGACTCGCAATCCTGACCAGCGGCGGCGACTGTTCGGGCATGAATGCCACCATCAGGGCCGCGGCACGCACCGCCGTCACCAATGACGTGGAGATGATCGGCTACCACAAGGGCTACGCCGGCTTGCTGAAAAACGATTTTCAGATCCTGGATACCAGGTCCGTCTCCGGGGTTCTGCAACGGGGCGGCACCTTCCTGCAGTCGGCCCGCTCAACAGAGTTCCGCACGGAAGAAGGCCGGAAAAAGGCCCTGGACAACCTGCAGAAGGAACGCGTCGAGGGGCTGATCGTCATCGGCGGCGACGGTTCGCTCAACGGTGCCCTGGCGCTGGACAGACTCGGTTTCCCGGTCATCGGCATCCCGGCCAGCATCGACAACGACATCCCCTGTACGGACATGGCCCTGGGTGTTGATACGGCGCTCAACAATATCATCTATGCCGTGGATTGCATCAAGGACACCGCCAGTTCCCATGACCGGGCTTTTATCGTCGAGGTGATGGGTCGCAACTCCGGCTACCTGGCCTCGACCGCGGCCATCGCAACCGGTGCGGAGTTCGCCATCGTGCCCGAGGTGGAATTCGATCTGTCCGAGATGTGCCACCAGCTGCGCCGCCGCTACGAGGAGGGACGCACCAACGCCCTGATCATCTTGGCTGAAGGCGCCGGCCATGCCCAGTCCATCGCTGACGGCATCAAGAACTCAGTGGGCTTTGAGACGCGGGTCACCGTGCTGGGGCACTACCAGCGCGGCGGTGCACCGTCGGTCTTTGACCGGCTGCTGGGCAGCCGCTTTGGACGCAAGTCGGTTGAACTGCTGCTGAACGGCACCAAGGGGGTCATGGTCGGCCTGTCGGCCTCCTCCCTGACGACAACACCGCTGGAGATGGTCGTCAACGGCGGCCAGAAAAAACTCAATGAGGACCTGTTACGCATGGCAGATATACTGGGGATCTAGATGAAGGGCAGCCACAGGTTTCTCAAAAAACGCTCGATAAAGGCCGGGATGCCGCCCGGCAGCCTGGTTCACATCGGCGACACACCTAGCGAAGCGGTATCCATCGAACTGTTCGTGTACGATCAGGAAACCTTTGTGGAGCAGCGTTTTCAGACGGTTGACGACTGCCTGCCCCACCTGGAGCGCCCCGGCATCACCTGGGTCAATGTGGAAGGGGTCCACAATGTGGAGATCATCCGCCACCTGGGGGAACGCTACGGCCTGCACCCTCTGGTGCTGGAGGATATCGTCAATACCGTTCAGCGGCCCAAGATCGAGGACTACGACGACTACCTGTTCCTCGTACTGCGCATGCTGCGGCCGACGGGCACAGGGGATTTCACCTCCGAACAGCTCAGCATCATCCTCGGCCCCGACCATTTCTTCACCTTCCAGGAGGGGCTGCAGGGGGACGTTTTCGACTCGGTACGGGAGCGTATCCGTAACGGCAAGGGCAAGATCAGGGCCATGGGAGCCGATTATCTGGCCTATTCCCTGATCGATGCCATCGTTGACAGTTATTTCAGCGTACTGGAAGACTTGGGAGAGCGGATCGTCAATCTTGAGGAAGAGTTGACCCAGTCGCCTGACAAGACGATCCTGTTCAGGATCAATGACATCAAACGGGAGATCATCTTCCTGCGCAAGGCCGTCTGGCCGCTCAGGGAAGCGGTCTCGTTTCTGGAACACGGGGACAGCCCTCTGCTTACGCCAGCGACACGCGTGTATTTCCGCGACGTCTACGACCACACCGTTCAGGTGATCGATACCGTCGAGACTTACCGTGACCTGCTGTCGGGGATGCTCGACCTGTACCTTTCCAGCATCAGCAATCGCACCAACGAGATCATGAAGTTCCTGACCGTGATCGGCACCATCTTCATGCCGCTGACCTTCCTGGTCGGTGTGTACGGCATGAATTTCAAGCATATGCCGGAGCTGGAATGGCGCACCGGATACTTTATGCTGTGGGGGATCATGATTGCGCTTTCCCTGGCCATGATCATCTATTTCAGGAGGAAGCGGTGGCTGTAGCCGCAAAGAAACCATGACACGAATCATACTTACCTGGATTTTGAATGCCTTTGCCCTGTTCTTCGTGATGAAGCTGATTCCGGGTATCCACATCGATCACTTTAGTGATCTGCTGGTAGCGACGCTGGTGCTGGGTCTGCTGAACGCCTTCCTCAGGCCGCTGGTCATACTGCTGACCCTGCCGGTCACCATCCTGACCCTGGGTCTGTTCACCCTGGTCATCAACGGAGTCATGTTCTACCTGGCGGCCCAACTGGTGGCAGGATTCCATGTCACCAGTTTCGGCGCGGCTTTTCTGGCAGCCCTACTGTTCAGCATCTTCAGCTTCGTGCTGAACGTGATCTTCCGTACGAAATCCGCATAATTAATTACATCAGAAGCGCTACAAGGGGGTCGCCCATGAAATTCAGATCAACCTTCCGTCCGGTATTTTTACTGGCCGGCTGCCTAGCCGGCTGCCTGGCCGTGACCGGTCTGATCGGCTGCGCCGCCGTCGACCAGAAGATCGGACTCAATTATTCCCGCCCCGACCAATCGCTCGTCCGGCACAGCGGCGATATTGCCGTCTCGCGGATGCCTTCCAGTCCCTCGGCGAAAAACGGGAACGGGGAGTGGATTATCGGTTCGCTCAACAATGTCCACGGTGTCCATCAGGCCGACCTGCTTTCCGACCGCAGTCCGGAAGAGTGGATCAGCGAGGCGCTTATCGAGGAGTTGCGCCAGGCCGGTTATAGCGTTGCCTTTGCGGACCCCCTGCCTGCCGCGGCTGCACGGGGGCTTTCCATCACCGGCATCAACAACGTGATGACGGTCAACAAGGGTACCTTCAGCAGCGACACCCGACTCGAGCTCTCCTTCAACGTGGAGGTATACCTGAAAGGCGACCGGGCCAAAACATTCACCGTGGCTGCCCATGACGACAGGACCGTGCCACTTTCCGCCTCGCGGAAAGAGCTGGAAAAGATCATGCTCCAGTCGCTGCAGGATGCCATGCACAAGCTGATTCCCGACATCATCACCCTGATCGACAGAAAGTGACCACCATCAGCGACCTGCACAGACGCATCTCCGCAACCATCCGCAGCAAACAGCTCTTCAGGCCGGGCGATACGCTGGTTATCGGCCTGTCCGGCGGGGCGGATTCTACCGCTCTGCTGGACCTGCTGGCCAGCCTGCCCGGCTTTCCCCTTCATCTGGTAGCCGCCCACCTCAACCATTGTCTGCGCGGTGCCGATTCCGACGACGACGAGGCGTTCTGCCGGGAACTGGCCGCACGCCATGCAATCCCTTTTGAATCCCGCCGTGTGGATGTCATGGCCAAGGCCAGCGGAGAGACCCTCAATCTTGAAGATGCCGGACGACGGGCACGGATCGCTTTTTTTGATGAGCTCGCCCGCAGATGGCGGGCCGCAGGAGTCGTTCTGGCACATCACGCCGACGACCAGGCCGAGACAGTGCTGATGCGCCTTTTGCGCGGCTCCGGCATGCGCGGCCTGGCCGGAATGACCCATCGAAACGGGCGCGGCTACATCCGCCCCCTGCTGGATATCACCCGCAGCGAGCTGGAAGCCTATCTGGCCGGACGCGGCCTGGCCTGGCGTGAAGATGCCAGCAACCTGGACACGAGTTACCTGCGCAACCGCATCCGCCACGAACTGCTGCCACTCCTGGAGAGTTACAACCCGGCCATCAGGGCGCGCCTGACCACGAGCGCCGCCCTGCTTGCGGACGAGGACACCCTGCTGGAACAACTGGCAAATAAAATCGCCGGACAGGCCTGCACCCTGCACGGCAATACGCTCGTCTGCAACATCAAGGTATTGACCGGCCAGCCTGCCCCCCTGCAGCGAAGGGTTTTCCGCCAGCTACTCGAACGACTGGCCGGCAACCTTCATCACTTCTCACACCTGCATATCGCCGCCCTCGTACATCTTCTGGAATCACCCCGGCCAAATGCTGGGCTGACCCTGCCTCAGGACATCTCGGTTGTGCGTGAATACGGCACTCTCCTGTTGCGGCGCGCAGATGTCCGCATACGGCCCGACACGGACGAGCTGATCATCACCGGGCCGGGTCGCTACACCCTGCCCGGAGGCGGCCAACTCAGCGTAATCCCGGAACCGTCAGCGCCCGATTTCGCGGCGCTTCCACCCGATCAAGCCTGCTTCGACCTCGACCGTGCTCCCTTTCCTTGGCGCGTCCGGACATTCCGTGCCGGCGACCGCATCGTCCCTCTCGGCATGAACGGCAGTAAAAAGGTCAAGGAGATCTTTATCGAGGCCAAGATTCCCCTCTCCCGGCGCAGGACCATTCCCCTGCTGTTCAGCGGCGATACGCTGATCTGGGTCTATGGACTGCGCACCTCCAACCTCGCCAGGGTTGACGACTCATCCTCCCGCTTTATCAGCGTGGTGCTGTCGGTTTCAGAGCAGGGAACAACTGAAAATAAAGAGACCCCCAGAGGCGCCACGGAAACCTCTTGACTTGCCGTCGGGACATGTTCAAACGTGCAGAATGGCCAG
>JBBQXT010000017.1:0-31849 GCA_038209415.1 Geobacterales bacterium | reverse complement strand
ACGAAAATCACCATCACCTTTTAAATGCTTGATACCTATCTCATCAGGATCAGGAATGTTGTTGCCGTTTTTGTCACCTTCATACTCAATATAAATAGCTTTTTCTGTATCGTTTTGGCTGAATAGGTCAGCATTCTGATTTTTATAGCAGGTAGTTATAAGTTTTTTGAGTCCTAGCTTTTCAAAATTGTAAGAAAAGTAGTGAAAGAAATTACTTATTCGCGGGTCGTCGCAATTACAAAACACAACCTTGCCTTTGAAGTGGTGCTTGTAATGCCTTAACTCCTTTTCTATATCAGATAGTTGCGTATAAAATTCATCGTTTTTTGACTTCAATGCTTTATGTAGGTGTTTATTTTCGTTAGCCATAGTTCGATGCTTTCCTTTGATATTGCATGAAATTACCACAAGCAAACTACACTATTTTGTTCAGACATTCAAATTTCAAAAGGAGGTCGTCAAATGGATGGATAACTCTGATTTTTTGCGCCCCACAAGGGCGCTAGGTTCTCGGGTTTAATTCGGGCTTTTTGTCTTGGTATAACGGCTGAGAGCGCAGCGGCGGAGCGATAGCGGAGACCGTCTGCCGCGCTTTGTTATACATTCGTTCTCCGCGATTAGAGGCACTTTGCAACGATTTTACAAATTTGTAGCATCTTTGCCCAACGGCATTGATAAGTACCCTTTTTATACAGTTTGGTACTTTGTTCGTGGGGTACGGTTTTCGTATAATCAGATTGCTGCAAAATATTCATCTAGTTTTACCTGTATTTCCTTTATATCCTGGTCAATAAATGTACCTAAAGCTTTATAGTCTATTTTTTTGTATGTACAATTGATAGCGAAGTTGTGGCTATCAAGGCAGATATTTTTAAAATATTGGTCGCTGATAAATCTAAAAGAAGATCTATCTTTAAGAACCAACTCCAGATATGAGTATGGGTAGTAGTCTTCCTCATATTCTGGCTGTGTAATTCGTTGCAGTATGCTTAAATGGTCACGATCGTGGCGATGATTGTAATTAAACCTAACAGTGAATATCCCATAAGACTTTATTTTAGATATAAAAAAGCGATCTTTACCAATGATGATTACTTTAGGAGATACTGCGGTGGCTGATACTATTTTTACCTGGCTTGCCCTCTCACCTTTGTCGTTTGTTGTTGGATCGAATTCGACAATCGCTCCAATCTTAACTTCATTCAAATCAACAAGGTCACTTATATGAAAAAATCGTGAGATGCCAGAAGCATCTTTGATAAAGCCAAATCCCTTTTCTGTATCAAATTTAATTATTCTCCCACGCATTTTTACCCTCCAATAATTAATCGGTGCCCATTTCTCTATTATCCGAGCCTAATCGTGCCCACGCGGAGCACTCTGTAACTTCGGTTTAATACGGGCTTCAGCCCGCAAAGTGAGTTCTATTCGATTTTGTGTAACGGGCATGGCTTTAACCTGCCAGGTTTTCGGGCAGGTCGTAAGCCTTGTTGGACTGCCCGTTTTTACGTACTTTTGTCCTATGTTGAGACACCTCATTCAACTATTCATGGCCGGCTAGCCATATAAATGACTGCACATCAATAAAATCCCGTGGTCCCAAGTGGCGGACTTCGTTGAAGTAAACCTTTCCCATTTCAAGAAGCGCCTCATAGGTTTTCCAGTTGGGTTGTGACTGATAGCGCAGATCGAATACAAGTGCTTCTGCAGCTTGCTGAGTATTGGTTGGTTTAAGAAACATATGCCGTTCTGGTTGTGCAATGAATGGCAAGAGCGTAACAACTGGCCATGAGCCAACCTTTGATTTTCCATTCTCTTGAGGTAGATCAAGAACGGAATCAATATATGGCTGATAAACAGCTTCAGTAATATCAGGCGAATCCAACAGTGCAAACAATGCTGAAAAAAATTGATTGGCAGCTTGCTGATTTTTCAAGGCATCTGTTATAGCCATGGTGTCAAAACTTGCAAACATCTTGGATTTGGAAGCAACTGACAAAGCCCTATGTGCGAGCTCAGTTATATTGCCTTCTGCAAGAAGTTTTTGTCCCTGTCCTTCCCCCAGTAGTTCAACATACCGCTCGTGTGCAGCCCATTTATCTTGACGCTCGCCATGTTCTTTTAGGTAGCCAGGGTCAATGAACCCGAGAGGGTACTTCGTATGAAATGCATCAATTGTCTGTTGCAACGTCCACCTTTTGGATTTACCAGCAAGTATCATCTTCCCGTTCGGTTGCTCAAAAAAAGGTGGCAGGTTGTCCAGAACAGAATCTGATTGCACTGCTGCTGAGGTGAGTTGGTTGTCATCTAGCTTAAAGATCAAGGCCTCTCGATTTGGTTGATTTTTGAAAAATACATATATTTTCCCGCCACTAATCTTCAACACCTTGCCAAGTCCAAGCTCTGGCTTAGGCGAGAGTTCCACAAGTCTTCCTTCGACAAATTTTTCAGCCATAACGTCTCCTCTGGTCAGATTATATTTCCTTGGATATTTTTCTTTTCCATATCCCTTACCAGAGAAACCTCTCCGGATTTTCCATGTCGTCAGATGACAACTTAACGTTTTAAATCCTTGGCTGCACATGCGACTTCTGAAATAAATTTTTTCAAGCTCCTAAAGTCATCATTTGTCAGATGTGCCAAATATTTTAAGGTTGGCCATTTACCTGTTTCGAATGGCAATGACCATTTAAGAGTACCGCAGTATTTTTCATGCAAAGAGTTTATGAGTTCAATTTGTGAAGACAGCAGAAGTACTAACTGGAAGTTGTTTTTTGACAAATAAAATATTGTCTTTCCAGAGTTGTTTTTGATCACGAGGCTTGGGGTCTTGCCCACGCCAGGCTTAATATAAAACAAGTCGGGAGCCGCCTTGAAAAGCTCGATAAGATCGTTCAGGTAGTTTGAAACAAGTGGCTCACTATACTTATTAATAAAATCAACATACTCAATTAGCGACCACTCTTTTGTTTCAGTTTGAGTTGCGCTGTCATTGGTTTGTGACTTTTTTTGCTGCACTTTCTCTTTGTTATCTTCCTCCAGTATGACTTTAGAAATCGGCTTTGGTTTGTGTAGCAGGCGTTCAAGCCCATCCCATCCAGATCTGATAGGTTCACGTGTCCTCGGATCGATTAGCCCTACTTCATCCAGCGTGTAATTCACTCGTCCGTAGTTGCAAGGCGCACAGGTGATCAGCATGTTGTCCATTTCGTTGCCGCCGCCTCTAGCGTGAGCCAACACGTGGTCATACTGCAGCCACATTGCTTGGAACGCAGCGTGACAATCGAATTTTGTCTTCCCCCAAATCTTCAATTGTGGATACAGCTTGTCAAATTTATCGCGGACATCTCTTCTTATTAAAGGAATACCGCAAAAACGACAGTGATATCCATCTCGCAGAAGCAATTGTTTCAATACTTCTTCTGAAGGCATTCGATTGCTTATACGCTGATCTTTTTTAATTGAGGGTGGCGTATTTGCTACCGGCCGGTACTGAATATAAGGACTGTTTGCTCCCCAAAGAGATTCAGTCCATTCTCTTATGGCTGGAATATCTGCAAGAAGTATCAATTCTTCAACGAGTCGCGTTTTACCTGCTAAATGAGCCGATACTGCCGCATCAAGGAAGCGCGCAGCATCAGCAATCTCTGGTATTGGTTCCCGAAAATAAAGCCTAGCAGTTTCTGGTTTTTCAATTTGTGTTATCTCGCCGAAATTCATTGAATTAACTCCCTGTTCCTTCAGATTTTAATTCTCTTTCTTGGCCAACTCGTTATTGACCAGTTAGAAGATGTTCCTTATATAAGTAACCGGTTCCCTATATAAGGTGCTTGTTACCTATATAAGGAACCACCATGGTTCCTTATATAGGTAACTTTGTCTATTTTTCCACTTATCCTGAAAGTTCCTTATATAGGTAATTTGCTCCTTATATAAGGAGCCATGTCGCCACGTACTTTCATACACAAAAACCGCTCACTAAGACAAACACACCAACGCTGTGTTCTGACTGATGGATGTATAGCACGGGTCAGCCTGAAATGAAATTAATATAGAAGGTTACCAATGATTCATCGCCAGGCGGTTACCATGATCAATATCCGCTTTGCAAAGAGGCTTCATACTGAAGTCGTTTTGTGGTATATATGAATGTCACATTGCGATTAAAGGAATCCGTCATGTCCCATACAAGTATCGTCATCAAAGGCGCCTGCGAACATAACCTCAAGTGCATCGACGTGGAAATCCCCCGCGATCAGCTGGTCGTCATCACCGGCATCTCCGGCTCGGGCAAATCGACCCTGGCCTTCGACACCATCTACGCCGAGGGGCAGCGACGCTATGTGGAGTCGCTCTCGTCCTATGCCCGCCAGTTCCTGGAGCAGATGGAAAAACCGGATGTGGAGTCCATCGAGGGGCTCTCGCCGGCCATCTCCATCGAGCAGAAGACCACCAGCAAGAACCCCCGCTCTACCGTCGGCACGGTGACCGAGATCTACGACTACCTGCGGCTGATGTTCGCCCGCGTCGGCCGGCCCCACTGCACCTCCTGCGGCAAGGCGATCACCTCCCAGACCGTCTCCCAGATGGTGGATCAGATCATGGCCCTGCCCGAGGGGACCAAGCTGACCCTGCTGGCGCCCATGATCCGCGGCCGCAAGGGGGAGTACAAGAAGGAGCTCAACCAGCTGCGCAAGGAAGGCTTCACCCGCGTGGTCGTGGATGGGCAGATGCGTGAGCTGGCCGAAGAGATCGAGCTGGACAAGAAAAAGAAGCACGACATCGACATCGTGGTGGACCGCATCGTGGTCAAGGAGGGCGTCCAGCGTCGTCTGGCCGATTCGCTGGAGACCGCTCTGCACCATGCCGAGGGCGTGGTCAAGGTGGAGACCGTCCTGCCGGCCACGGACGAACCGGCGGAGGGGGGCGGAAAGAAGAAGGCCGCCAAGCCGCAAACCCTGATCTTCTCCGAGAAGCTGGCCTGCGTCGACTGCGGCATCTCCTACCAGGAGATCACCCCGCGGCTGTTCTCTTTCAACAACCCCCACGGCGCCTGCCCGGACTGCACCGGCCTGGGTACCCGCATGTACTTCGACGACGAGCTGGTCATCCCCAACCCGGAACTGTCGCTGCGCGAGGGGGCCATCGCTCCTTGGGAGAAGCGCCTCTCGGGCTGGTTCCACCTGATCCTGGATGCCCTGGCCAAGGCCTACAAGTTCGACATCCGTACTCCCTTTAAGGAGTTGCCGGTAGCGGTCAAGGACGTGATCCTGAACGGTTCCAAGGGGGAGAAGATCGAGTTCTGGTGGGAGGAGGACGCCGGTAACCGCCACACCTATCACAAGGCCTTCGAGGGTGTCCTGAACAACCTGCAGCGCCGCTGGAGCGAGACCGAATCGGATACGGCCCGCGAAGAGTTGGAGAAGTACATGAACGTCATGCCCTGTCCGACCTGCAACGGCGCCCGGCTGCGCCCTGAGGCGCTGCACGTGCTGGTGGGGGAACGGACCATCTGCGACGTGACCGCCCTCGCCATTCGCGACTGTCTCAAGTTCTTTGAGGAGCTGCAGCTGTCAGACAAGGAGCAGGAGATCGCCCGCCGTATTCTCAAGGAGGTGCGCGAACGGCTCTCCTTCCTGGTCAACGTCGGCCTGGACTACCTCTCCCTGGACCGCACCGCTGGGACTCTCTCGGGCGGTGAAGGGCAGCGCATCCGCCTGGCGACCCAGATCGGCTCTTCCCTGGTTGGCGTGCTTTACATCCTGGACGAACCCTCCATCGGCCTGCACCAGCGCGACAACGCCCGGCTGCTGAACACCCTCAAGCGGCTGCGCGACATCGGCAACACTGTGCTGGTGGTGGAGCACGACGAGGAGACCATCCTGGAGGCCGATCACCTGATCGACATGGGCCCCGGCGCCGGCGTACACGGCGGCGAGGTGGTGGCCCAGGGTACCCCGGCCGAGGTCATGCGCAATCCGGCCTCCCTGACCGGTCGCTACCTGACGGGCGAGCTGAGCATCGCGGTGCCCGGAAAGCGCCGCAAGGCCAGCAAGCAGCTCAAGATCGTCGGCGCCACGGAAAATAATCTCAAAGATGTCAGCGTGGAGGTCCCGCTGGGGGTCATGACCTGCGTCACCGGCGTCTCCGGTTCCGGTAAATCCACATTGGTGATCGACACCCTGCACAAGGTCCTCAGCCAGCGCCTGTACCGCAGCCGCGAGAAGGCCGGGGCGGTCAGGGACGTGCTCGGCCTGGAACACCTGGACAAGGTCATCAACATCGACCAGTCCCCCATCGGCCGCACCCCGCGCTCCAACCCGGCTACCTACACCGCCGTCTTCAGCGACATCCGCGACTTGTTCGCCAACCTGCCCGAATCCAAGCTGCGCGGCTACAAGCCGGGGCGCTACTCCTTCAACGTCAAGGGAGGCCGCTGCGAGGCCTGCTCCGGCGACGGCATCATCAAGATCGAGATGCACTTCCTGCCGGATGTGTACGTGGAGTGCGAGGTCTGCAAGGGGGCGCGCTACAACCGCGAGACCCTGGAGGTGCACTTCAAGGGCAAGTCCATCGCCGATGTGCTGGGGATGACCGTATCCCAGGCCCTGGAGTTCATGGGTGCCATCCCACGCATCAAAAACAAGCTCAAGACCCTGGATGAGGTCGGGCTGGGCTACATCACCCTGGGGCAGTCGGCTACGACCCTCTCGGGCGGCGAGGCCCAGCGGGTCAAGCTGGCCAAGGAACTCTCCAAGCGCGCCACCGGCCGCACCATCTACATCCTGGACGAACCGACCACCGGCCTGCACTTCCATGACATCGCCAAACTGCTGGACGTGCTACAGCGGCTGGTGGAGGCGGGCAACACTATCGTGATCATTGAGCACAACCTGGACGTGATCAAAACCGCCGACTGGATCATCGACCTGGGGCCGGAAGGGGGCGACCGGGGCGGCGAGATCATTGCAACCGGCACGCCCGAGCAGGTGGCCAAGGTGACAAAATCCTATACCGGGCAATACCTGAGAAAGATGCTGTAGTTTTAACGGCTGCAGAGCCTGTAGCGGCGGCAAAGAGTGAGGAAAACAAATCAACAGAGCGCAGTGTTGTAGCGGGTACGGAGGGCGATGTGAATCACAAAGCAGTTGCAGACAAGATTGAAACCGTGTCGATGGGCCTGGGCATTACTTCCGGTGTTGTAGCTGCCGGCGCAGCATGGGTTGCGCCGACCGGGTTCAGCGCCCTGGGTGTCGCTCTCGGATTGACGAGTGCCCCATTGATCGTGACGGCAGCACCGGTTATCGCGGTTGCCGCCACCTCTATCGGCATTGTCTCGGGAGTGGCGTACTTCTATTCAAAGTGGAAAACGATGAGGGAAAGGGATAAACCGGAAAACGGGTGAGTGCCGGCACAGCGGTGATGTAGAGGTACGAGAGAGTCCGCTGCGGAGAATCATGAATGAAACGAATCTGAACCTGGTGCTGATCGGGATGCCGGGTGCCGGCAAAAGTACCGTGGGCGTGATCCTGGCCAAGCAGACGGCCCGCGCTTTCGTGGACACGGACGTGCTCATTCAGACATCCCAGGGACGGTCTTTGCAGGCGATCGTTGACAGGGACGGCTACACTGCCCTGCGCAAGACCGAAGAAGACACCCTGCTGGGCCTTTCCATCCACAACCACGTCATTGCCACGGGTGGCAGTGCGGTCTACAGTGAGCGGGCCATGAACCGGCTCAAGTCGGACGGCATACTCATCTTTCTCGATGTGGGATTGGCTGTCCTTTTGGCGAGGGTTCGTGATTTCAGCACGCGAGGTCTTGCGAGACGGCCCGACCAAAGCTTTACTGAACTGTTTGATGAACGCCTTGCTCTCTACATGAAGCACGCAGACATCGTGATCAAATGCGACGGCATGACGCAGGAGCAGGTCTGTGAAAGAATTATTGAGGCGGTGCGGGAGAAAAGCTGACAAGTTTCCATTCAAGGACCGAGACTGCCTGATGACGTTTCAGTTTATGTTTGTGTGTGACTTATACGACCGTTCCGAACAGGGCACCCACCGCAGCAGTCAATCCCAGCGCCAGAGCACCCCAAAAGGCGACCCGTGCGACCGATTTCATGACCGGTGCACCACCGGCCCGCGCAGCCAGTACACCCAGTGCCGCAAGAACGACAAGAGACACGACTGACTCAACGAGCACCAATCTCGATTGAGGAACTGCCAGCACGGTGAGCAGCGGCAGGGCTGCTCCCGCAGAAAACGTGCATGCCGAGGCGAGCGCCGCCTGAACCGGCCGGGCACTCAGGACTTCGGATATCCCGAGTTCATCCCGCGCGTGTGCGGCCAGGGCATCATGGGCCATCAGCTGCCCAGCGACCTGTTCTGCCAGCAACGGGTCGAGGCCCCGGCTTACATAGATCGAGGCAAGTTCCTCCCGCTCGAAGGTCTCGTCGGTAGCAAGTTCGTTACGTTCACGCTCCAGGTCAGCCTTCTCGGTATCGGCCTGTGAACTCACCGATACATACTCACCGGCGGCCATTGCCATGGCTCCTGCAACCAGGCCGGCTACCCCGGCAACCAGTACCTGACTTTGTGAAGCGTGTGATGCGGCAACCCCGACGACGAGGCTTGCGGTTGACACAATGCCATCATTGGCCCCCAGAACCGCGGCCCGCAGCCAGCCGATTCGTTCGGTACGATGGCGCTCTGCATGGATTTTGGGCATTCTTCTTCTCTCCCTTGGGCAGCTTCCGTGCGAGCCTGCAGACCACCACGACCGCCTTTTGTAACGGTTCTGGCTACTCCGCGCTCAGATATTCCAGTGTGATGGTCACCGTGCGGTTGAATCCCCGGGCTTCCGGCGACAAGTTGTCGTAAAGCGGGGTGTTCGGACCGACACCCGAGAAGCGGATGCGGTCAGCGGGGGCTTCGCCATAGGCAGCCACCAGCAGTTTGTTGACTGCCAATGCCCGGCGCTGGGAGAGCTTGATGTTATAGGCCTCCGTGCCAATGTTGTCGGTGTGGCCGACGATCTCGGTGGTGGACTTGGGCAGCGTCTTCATGCGGGTCACGATCTTGGCAACAATCTCCTGGTTGCGCGCGTCGATTGTGTCCTTGTTGAAATCGAACAGGATCAGGGCGTATTTCTCCTGCACCCGCAGATCCTGTTTTTGCGCGAGTCTCTGACTGGTCTGGATAAAGTTGACTTTGATCGGATCAGAAGAAAGCAGCATGCGTTGCCCCTTGCTGTCCTGCATCTCCATCTTCACTGTGATGTCGCCGGCTGCGGCCAGCGCCTGGAGATCCTTGGTACTTAACGGAATCATGGTTTCCCTGGCGGGCGAACCATTACCGGACAGTTCGGCCAGATTACCCGCAGCATTGCTGGCAGTAATCTTCCAGTGCTCAATGCCGTTCGACGAAACCACGTCCGGGCGCAACGTCAGAGCGGACACATCGATGCGGGTCGCGAGGTAGGTGCTCCGAATCGGGGCGAGGATAGCCGGGTCTGCCGTACGGATCTCTACCCGCCGGTTTTCAGCCTGACCTTCCTTGGATTTGCTGGTGCTCGGCATCGCCGGAAGGTTGCGAGCCTCAATCGGCATGCGCTCGGGAGCGATGCTCCAAACCGTTTGCAGATAATTTCTGACCGATTCGGCGCGCTGAGTGGAAAGTCTTTTCTTACCCTTTTCCTCGCCGGTGTTGTCATTGCAACCTGCCAGCGTGATTGTGGCTCCAGGATTATCCACCATACGTTTACCGACGATATTCAGCACCTGATAGTACTTTTCGAGTGTATCGCGGAACTTCTGCTCATCGAAGCCTGCTGTTTCCCCGGCAGCGGTGAAACGGATGTACTGGGCGGGGATCTCGCTGGCCCCTTTGGCGAAGTAGATATGCCCGAGCATCGGCGAGGCATCGATGGTCTTGATCTCTTCGATGGTCAGGCTGGCCGGGACAACTGTCAGGCTGGCCCTGGTCTGTAAAACTATGACCTTGACCGGCGGGGCGGTCAACACCAGATTCTGGCCCTTGCTATCCTGCAGTTCCATCTTTATCTCAAGGTCACCACCGGCAGCCAGCGCCTGCAGATCCGCTGTTGGCAGCGCGACCTTCAGTTCCGATGCAGGCGCACCTTCCCCGGTCAGTTCGGCCACTTTCCCCTTGGTATTACTTACGGCAACCGTCCAGCGTGCGATCCCGTTGGCTGAATCCACCACCGGCCGCAGGGTCAGCGCCGACGCGTCGATCCTTGTTTCCAGTGTGGCGGTCCGGACCTCATTGAACGTCAGAGCAGTCGGGACGACGGTCAGTTTGCCGGTGGTCACAAATTCGTAATTGACGACGTAATAATACTGCATTTTCGAGGCTACATTCTGGAAGATGGGGACGAGGTTCGTCTCCGAGGTGGCCTTCCAGATCTGGCCGTGGTTCTGATCGGCAAACGTGGTCAGGAATTTGTTGGCCTTCGTGCTTGGCATAAAGTCGATCGCATAGGCATTGAATCGTTTGATCCCCTGGGCCGCCTTGATGACGTCCTCGCTCATGTAGGCACTATTCAGGTCTTCCCCGTCGGAAAAGACCACCATGAAACGGGGTTCAGTGGCCGGCATCTTGTCGATGAGATCAAGGCCGGCCAGCATCCCCTCGTACAATACGGTTGTGGGTGTAAGGCCCGGGCCGTAGGCCTTCTTCGCAAACTCCTTCAACTCGGCGACCTGGTTAGACTGGAATGTCTGTACATGCAGTACGCGACCGCCCGCAGTGGTTGTCAGCTTGTTGTCGAAGACCACCACATGTACCTGGTCGATCGGCCGGACGATCTTCAGCAGGCTATCGACACCATCCAGCAAAGGCTTGACGGCGTTGCGCTCTTGCATCGAAAACGAATTATCCAGAACCAGGACAATATGGCGGGGCACGTCCTGGCTCTCGGCGATCGGTTGCACCGAGAGGATTTTGGCCGTGCGGCCGGATTGGGTCACGGTGAAGTCCCCGACATTCAATCCGAGCAGAGGGTTTTTCTCTGCGTCGGATACGCTTACCAGCACCTTGCCATCCTTGATGACCTGATCGACAATCACCGATGAGCCCGGTTTGGCGACGTTGATCTGCAAATCAGCTGTGTCGGCGGAGAAGGCGACTCCTGCTCCGCACGTCAACAGGGTAATTACCAGTATGAAAATACGCTTGATCAACATGATTCCATTCTCCTTTTTAAAAAAATTGACTTCCAGGGGTTGATGCAGAGCTTTCTACAACACGCCTAACCAGGCCGATCTCACATCACACGCGACCGTTTCACTCAGTGATTCATTTATGCCTGCTGATCAGGGCCGCCGTCGGTGCAAATGCCCCTCGGCATAATGCAGCTTTTTCGTATTATAGTTAATTAAGTCCAGTTTAACAATTGGTGGATGACTGAAAATTCGGTCGGATTACCATGCTCCGGGTAGTGAGAATTTGTCCTATGCAACAGGGCGAGTGTAGTCAAATCGGTCAAAAGGCGGGATGGAACAACGAGGCAAACGAGAGGTATGTTGTGTAGCTGGTGATGTTGTGGAAGATATGTCCCGATTCAGCCAGAATGAATGGCACAGGGTCGCGCCGGGTGTTTACGGGATCCACCTGTGCCAGAGCAGATACCCGCAAGCCGCTGCAACAGTTCCATACAGAAGCACGCTCTTTCCGTTGCAGGCGACGCGCAGATCCTGCCGGCTGGGGAGTGCATTGTAGATGAGTATGAAGACAACGGCGTACAGTGCCAGGGTGTTTGGGAGGGTAGGGGGGAGCAAGGTGAACCAGTAATGGCAGACGTAGAATGCGAGCGGCATCAGGCCCAGCGGGGCGAGGGCGATCGGTAGCGCGTTGAATGCCGTTACCCGCCCGAAAACAACAGAGCCGAGCGTCCAGCCCTTATACAAGCGGTTCCGCTCAGGGAGGAGGTTGAAGTCGCGTGGGGCCGCCCTGAACAGGATTCCGGCCAGAAGGTGCGCCAGTTCGTGCAAGGCGACACCCGGCAACTGTGTGATGCATACTACGCAGATGTTCGATGCGCGGGCACGCTTGTTGAGCAGCAACAGCACGATTACAAGTACCGCTCCGCAAACGTGCCACCAGGCGGGGATATCAGGAAACTGCGGAATTGCCATACCTCGTCAATTTTTTTTCAGGCCGACAGAGCTGGTAGTGGCTTCGAATCGGCTCACTCAACGGTCACACTCTTGGCCAGATTCCTGGGCTGATCCACATCGGTGCCTTTCATGACGGCAATGTGGTAGGCCAGCAGCTGCAGCGGCACTGAAAGCAGCAGCGGGTCGAGATCCTCATCCAGTGATGGAATGCTGATCGTGTCCTCGGCTCGCTTGCCGATCTCCTCATCTCCAACGCTGCACAGGGCAATAACCCTGCCGCCGCGGGCGATGACCTCCTCCATGTTGGAGAGCGTCTTTTCGTAGGCGCTGTTCTTCGGCACCAGCATGACCACCGGCACATCTTCATCGATCAGAGCGATCGGTCCATGTTTCATCTCGCCGGCCGGGTAGCCCTCGGCGTGGATGTAGGAGATCTCCTTCAGCTTGAGGGCGTCCTCCAGCGCAATCGGGAAGTTTCTGCCCCGGCCCAGATACAAGAAATCGCGGGCGTTCATGTATTTTCTGGCGATCCGCTCTACTACGGCATTCAGCTTGAGGACCTCCTCCAGCAGGGGTGGGGCCTGTTTGAGTGCCGCAATCATGCGCAGACCGGTGATCAGGTCAATGGAGCAGGTTGCGCGCCCCATACGGATGGTGAACAGGTACAGGGCGGTCAGCTGGGTAACGAAGGCCTTGGTGGAAGCAACACCGATCTCTGGTCCGGCATGGGTGTATATCACGTTGCCGGCCTCGCGGGCGATGGAGGAATCGACCACGTTGCAGATGGCCATGACCATGGCACCCCGGGCTTTGGCTTCCCGCAGGGCGGCCAAGGTGTCGGCGGTCTCGCCCGACTGGGAGATGACCATGGCCAGGGTGTGCTCGTCGATGACCGGGTTGCGGTAGCGGAATTCGGAGGCGATATCCACCTCGACCGGAATGCGGCAGTACCCCTCCAGGTAGAACTTGCCCACCAGGGCGGCGTGCCAGGAAGTGCCACAGGCAATGATGACCACCCGTCTTACGGAGGCCAGCTGCCGGTCACTGAAGGCCAGATCCCCCAGATAGACATCCCCTTCCTCCTCCAACAAGCGTCCCGCGATGGTATCGCGCACGGCGCGGGGTTGCTCGTGAATCTCCTTGAGCATGAAGTGTTTGTAGCCACCCTTTTCGGCCATGAGCGGCGACCAGTCGATGTGGCGCGGCAGTTTATCCAGCGGCGCACCGGCGATGGTGGAGAAGAATGCAGCGCCGCTTTTGAAGACAACCATCTCGCCGTCCTCCATGAAGACCATCTCGCGGGTATGGGCCAGGATGGCCGGGATATCCGAGGCCACAAAGAATTCTCCCTGACCCAGTCCGACCACCATGGGGGAGCCCTGTTTGGCGGCGATCAGGATCCCCGGTTCGCGTTCGTTGAGTATACAGACGGCATATGCGCCGCGCAGTTCGGCAAGTGTTGCGCGGACAGCTTTCTCGAAGTCGGTTTCCGACTTGAGCCGCTCCTCAAGCAGATGGGCGATAACTTCCGTGTCGGTTTCGCTCTTGAAGGCGTGTCCGGCCTGTTTGAGCTGTTCCTTGAGCTGCAGGTAGTTTTCGATGATGCCGTTATGCACCAGAATGACCGGTCCGGCCTTATGTGGATGGGCATTGATCTCGGACGGCTTGCCATGGGTGGCCCAGCGGGTATGCCCGATTCCGATTGTGCCGGTCAGCGGCAGCTCCCGCAGCAGGTTGTCCAGGTTGGCTAGTTTGCCTTCACTGCGCCGGATGCACGATTCTCCGTCACACAGGGTAGCGATGCCGGCCGAGTCGTAGCCGCGGTACTCAAGCTTTCTGAGTCCGTCCAGTATAATGGGTGTGGCCTGCTGACCACCGATGTACCCTACGATTCCACACATGCAGTGCTCCTCCGGATTTGTATGTTCTGCTCTGCCGCAGTTGTCCCGGCTGTGGCCGGGAGGATCGAATATATACCACATTGCAGCTGACTTGGTAAGCCGAATCAGGCGGAATACATGAAAAAAGACCATCAGAAATGACGGCCTTTTTTCAGGACAATATGCGATCTCAGTTTATTATTTCCTGACGGTGCGGCGCTGCATGCGACCGCCCATGGCGGCCATCTGGTGTTTCTGGAGGGCGGCAACGCTTTCCAGATGAAACTGGTACCACATGTCGCCGTAATGACGCATCTTCATCTTGCGCCCATTTTGTAGATTCTCCAGGTTCTCCTTGGTATGGAGATCCCCGGGGAGCTTCTTGAGTCCCTTCTCCAGAGCAGCCATGGCCTTGCTCGTTTCACCGCACTCCACCAGACAGTAGGCGTACAGGTTCCAGAACAGCGACTCCTTGGAGGTCCACTGCAGGGCCTTTTCGAAGGTCGCAATCATCTTGTCCTTCTTCTGGCGTTTCATGTAGCAGATACCCAGCATACCCATGGCGGCCCAATTCTTGAAAAAGGCCTTTTCCAGGAAGGGGAAGGCATTGGAAAAATCACGCTTCATGTAATAGATCATGCCGATCTGGGCGTTAAGCTGTCCCTCAACGTAGATCTGCCACTTGCCGTATTGCAGGGCGTCTTTCAACTCGCGGATGGCCTTCTCGAAACGTTGGCCCTGCAGGTCCTTGCCGGCTATCTCGATGGCTGCCGTGACCTTTTTCATGGTAATCCGTGAAAAGAGGATAAAAACGCCCAGGAAGACCGGCAGGGCGATCAGCACGGAGCCCCACCAGACCAGCTTGAAACCGAACAGCAGGATCAGCAGTACGGCTACTGCGGACCCTGCGGCGATAAGCAGATTATACATCAGGACTTCCTTTCATGCGTGTGTGCAGGCGGGTAGGTACGGGAATATTCAGCTTTTTTCCCCTGAGGGAGCCATAGCCCCGTTTTTTTCGGTAAATTTGGCGATAATGATGCGGCGTCCCGGTTTGAGAGCAACCTTGTTTTTCAGCTTGTTCCAGGTCGAGAGCAGCTTGGTGGAGACATTGAAGCGTCTGGCAACTGCGCCCAGGGTGTCACCCTTTTTCACGGTGTAATATTTGGCAAAGCTGCCTTTTTTTGCCGTGGCGTGTGGAGCGCGCCCCTCATGGCTGAAGTCCATGGTCTGCCTGACCGGCACGACCAGTCTTTTTCCGGCAATACGTGCATTTTTGGAGAGGCCGTTCAGTTCCGACAGCGTTTCGGGCGAAGTACTGAATCTGCGGGCGATGGTTTTGAGAGAGTCCTTCCTGCGGGCCTGGTAATTGGTATAGAGCACCTTTTCGGTAAAGCGTTTGTCCTCGGGGACCTTGGCGTATTCGAGTTCAAACTGCTGCCGGGTGCCTTTGGGCAGTTTGAGTTCATAGCCCGGATAATTGGGTGGTGTGCACCAGTGGCGCAGGTCGGGATTCAACTCTCGGATAGTCTCGTAGGTGGTGCCGGACAGTTTCGCCACCAGTTCCAGGTCGGTGCGCGACGGTATCTTGACCGTCTCGAATTCGACGGCCGGCAGATAGGCGATGTCAGAAAAACCGTAGCGAGCAGGGTCCTTGGCGATGATGGCGGCAGCCAGCAGCTTGGGGACGTATTCCTTGGTCTCGCGTTTGAGGTACGAGCCGCGGGAAATCTCCCAGAAGTCGCTGGTGTTGTACATGCTGATGGCGCGCAGGATCTTGTTCTCGCCGGCATTGTACCCGGCGGCGGCCAGATACCAGTCGCCATTGAACATCCCGTACAGCTCCTTAAGATAGAGGGCTGCCGCAGTGGTGGCCTTTACCGGGTCCTTGCGTTCGTCAACCCATTGATCGATGCGCAGGGCATAGCGCCGTCCGGTGTCCGAGATGAACTGCCAGGGGCCGACTGCGTTGGCCCAGGAGCGTGCGTGCATCTGGAAGCCGCTCTCAATCATGGCCACATAGACCAGATCCTCGGGCATCCCCTCGCGCGTGAGAATCTCCTTCATCATGGGTATGTAGCGGGATGAGCGGGAAAGCCAATGGGAAAAGGACTGTTTGCCGCTGGTCTGAAAATAGTACAGGAAATATTCGACCTTGCTGTTGAGGGCCAGGGGGATGTCTGACAGCGGCAATTCAACCTCGGGCAAGTCAAGTTCGGCTGCCTCGACACCCTTGCCCTTGAGCTCATCGAGAGTGAAAAGTTCGGCAAGCGGGGCAACAGGCTGTCCCTTGTCATCCTCCAGCTCGGCCGTCGGCACAAGGGCGGGTGTTTCTGCTGCAGCCAAGACCGGGGCGTTCGGCCGGGTCAACTCGGCCAGGAGCGTCTGGGTCGGCTCTGCCGCCGATGCCGGCAGGGCATACAGAAACAGTGCTATGATGGCGAGGCAGTAGTTCATGGACCATCCTGTCAATAAAGTTTTTTCAGTATAGTAGAGTTGGGGGGGAAAGTCAATCGCGCGGGGAATCCTGCTCGTCACTCATAAAAAAAGCCCACTGGGGTGGGCTTTTCTGGTGCAGCAGAAAGGAACTAGAGTTTTGCGGCGTTTGCCTTTTCCTTGTTGATAGCTTCACGCCCGGCTTCAATGGCAGAAGCCAGAATGTTTTTCTTCTCGACAATGGCGTCCTTGCCGTCTTCGATGGCGGTTTTTATCTTTTCCTGAGCATCTTTGGTGTATTCCTTGATCTTGTCGACGGCATCCTCGGCAAAATCAGAAATCGTTTCACGCATCTCCGTACCGCTTTTTGGAGCATACAACAGCGCCAACCCGGCACCGATCGCCGCTCCGGCTACAAATGATACCAGTACCGTCCCTGCACAGATTCCCTTTTCTTCAGACATGGCTAGATTCCTCCCTTTTTTTTGAGATATCGTTCAAGCATGTACCTGCCGGCCACTTTTGCACCGCTCACCCAAGCCGAGCTGGTGGTGAGCGCACCGGTCACAACACTCATCGACCGGTTGATGGTACTCAGATTGTTCCCGGTTTCACCCAGGGCGGTCATGAATCGAGCTACAACATCGGTATGTTCGCCAAAGCTGCTGCTGACCGTCTTCAGTTCCGCCAGTACGGCGGTCAGTTCCCGGAGGGTCGGTTTCAGTTCAGTATGGACCATATCCGAAAGTGAACCGACGGATGCGGCAGACCGTTTGAATGCCATGACAGCGGGTAAGAGCGTCAGAACCAGAACCAGAAATGAAACAGCAATAATAACCAGCGCGATTTCCGTAAGACTCATGTCACCTCTCCAAAAATACGATTCAAGCATCAGTTTGATTACAATTAAAGTATAGAGCAAAAAGTAAATATTTCAATCGAATAAATAGGTTCTGCGGCTGTCGCTGACCTAGCCGTCCTGCCGCGTGGCTCCGAATGTCTCCAGGATGTCACGCCGCGCTTCACCGACGGTCAGCGGAATCCGTTTGAAGGGCAGTCGGTCACCGGTCTTCAGCTGGTGGATCAGTTCGGCAATGTAGGGCAGGCGTAGTTTTACCCCGGACAGTTCCTCCCTGTTGCAGAAAACCTCTTCGGGTGTCCCGCTGCGGACCAGCTGGCCACGGCTGAGGATATGCAGCCGGCTGAGGAATACCGGTACCAGGTCCACGCTGTGGGTGGCCATGACGATGGTGACACCCGCTTCACGGTTCAGGCGCGTCAGGATTTCCATCATGCGGTATTCGCCCATGGGGTCAAGGCCGGCGGTCGGCTCATCCAGCAGCAGGATCTCATGCCCCATGGCCAACAGGCCGGCAATGCAGACCCGTTTTTTCTGTCCGTAACTCAGATTGTGGATATCCTTGGCCGCCAGGTCGCCCATCTCGACCGCTTCCAGCGCCTCTGCCACCCTCCGGCGGACCTCATCTTCGGCGCAGTCCATGTTGCGCGGCCCGAAGGCTACATCTTCGTAGACCGAATGGGCGAAGAGCTGGTCATCGGGGTTCTGAAAGACCAGGCCGACCTTGCCGTAAATCTCGCGCGGTGAAAGTCGGCGGATATTGTCGCCATCCAGCGCGACCTCGCCGTTGAAATCCTTGATCATGCCGTCCAGCAGCTTGAGCAGGGTGGTTTTGCCCGAACCGTTGGAGCCGAGAATGCCGCAGAACTCACCCGACATGACATCCAGGCGGATGTCGGACAGGGCCACGGTGCCATCGGGGTAGCGGAAGGAATCAATCTGTGCGGAAAGTCGCGGGGTTGGCATGTCAGTTCTGCAGTTTCCAGGCAACGGTTGCAGCAATGACAAAGGCCGAAAGCCCTGCCAGCTGGAGCCCGCCCAGGCGGGAGCCGCGCAGGAGCGGCAGGCTGCCGTCATAGCCGCGCTGGGTCATGGCGACGGTCATGGCCTGGCTGCTGTCAAAGGCCCGGATGGTCAGCATCCCGGCCATGGCGCCGAAGGAGCGCAGTCCGCGCCGCATGCCGCAGTAACCGAGACGGTTTTTCTGGGCAGTGTAGACTACGCCGGCATCGTCATACAGCATGAACAGCGCGCGCCAGGCGAACATGGCAACATCCACCAGGCCGCGGGGCACCCTTAGCCAAGCCAGAGCCGCCATGGTCTCGGTAAAGGTCATGACCTGCCCGAGCAGGACAGCCACCGAAACGGCGCCCATGATGCGTGATGTAATCAGAAGGGCCTCACGGAGCCCTTCTGGCCTGCCTGCGATGGAGAGTGCCCCCAGGTTGAAGAGCTCGACGGATGTACCTTCTCCCAGAAAGGTCTTGAGGATCAGGATTACAGCGGCGATAAAGAGCGGGTGCAGCATTCTCAGCAGCACCAGTCGCGGCTGCATGCCGGCGATCAGGGCCACCGGCAGACAGATTCCGGCCACCTGCCAGGGAAAGGCGCTGCTGCCGGAACTGATCACCAATGCCAGCAGGAGGGCGGCAGCCAGCAGGCGGGTACGTGGGTCAACAGCGGCAACTGCCGCACGTTCATTGTGTTGTTGGCGCAGGTGTCTCACCGTTCTCCCAGCATCCCTTTCAGCACCTGTTCGGCAGCTGAATAGGGGTCGATCGTGCGGCTGCCCATGCCGGCCAGGACCCGGTCGAGTGTGGCGTCAGCCGCCATGTAGTCCAGGACTCTTTTATACAGGCCGTCGCGCAGGATATCCATGAAATGGCGTTCATTGCGTTCCCGCAGAAATGCGTCGATGGTGTCACTGGAAAAGAGGTGCTCGCGGTGCAGCAGGATTTCACTCACCAGCTCCTCTATGCCGGTGCCGCGCACGGCCTCGGTCATGAAAACCCGCGGGTTCCAGCCCCCTTCGGGCGCCATGCGGAATTCAAGCATGGTGTTCAATTCGCGGGCGGTCCGGTCGGCTCCGTCCCGGTCGGCCTTGTTGACCACGAAGATGTCGCCGATCTCCAGGATGCCGGCCTTGATGGCCTGGATGTCGTCCCCCAACCCCGGCACCATTACCACACAGGTGGTGTGGGCGGCCTTGACGATGTCAACCTCATCCTGACCGACGCCGACCGTCTCGATGATGACGATCTCCATTCCCAGGGCATCCATGACCAGGGCCACATCGGATGTCGAACGGGATAGTCCGCCCAGGGCGCCGCGGGTAGCCAGGCTGCGGATGAAAACACCCTCGTCGGTGGCATGCCGGTTCATGCGGATGCGGTCGCCCAGAATGGCGCCGCCGGTGAAGGGGCTGGTGGGATCGATGGCCACGACGCCGACCTTCTTTCCTTGCATGCGGAAGGAGGCGGTCAACTGGTCCACCAGGGTAGATTTGCCGGCGCCCGGCGGTCCGGTGATACCGATGATATAAGCCTTGCCGGTGTGGGGATAGAGCTGTTTCAACTCTTCAACAGCCTGGGGACGGTTATCGTCGATGTCTCGCATGAGGCGCGCCGCTGCGCGGATATCGCCGTTAAGAACCTGTTCTGCAAGGGGCATGGTCTGTACTCGGTCGTGTGGAAGTCTGTGCAAAGGCAGACGCTTGTATAACATGCTCAGGCCGGAATTACAATCCGGCGGCTGATAACAATTCTTGCCAAGACGTGCAGAGCGGCTATAATCTCCACAGCAATCAGGCAAACCACCGGCACTGCCACGGAGCGCCGACAAGGATCGTATCCATGAATTTTTTTTCCCGCTTGAGAGTCAACACCAAATACAACTTCATCTCATCCCTGCTGCTGCTTGCCCGGATCATGGCCCTGGCCTACAGCAGTTATCGCCGCGAACAGTCCCTGATCCTGAAAGGGGCGGTCGATACTGCTCGCACCATCTCGCGCCAGATCATTGAAACGCGCGATTACCTGTCAAGGAGCGTTACCTTTGAGCCGGAGCACAATGAAAACCTGATCCCGCAAGTGGCCGCCACCCGGATTGCCCTGCAGCTTACCCGCGGTTCACGCTACAATGTTCGCCAGGTCTCCCTGCGCTACCGCAACCCCGACAACCGTCCGGACGATTTTGAATCGACATTGCTGGCGACCTTCCGGGATGCCAAGGCCGCTGAAACCTGGCAGGTTACGACACAGAACGGAAAGAAATCTCTGCGCTATCTGCTGCCGATGGTTTCAGAACAATCCTGCCTGACCTGTCACGGCAGTTACGACGAGGCGCCCCCTTTCGTGCAGCGGCGTTTCCCCCGCGGGCATTTCTCCTATGGTTACAAGGTCGGAGAGGTGATCGGAGCGGTATCCGTCTCCGTGCCGATGGAGGGGCTCTACCGTGAAATCGGCGCCAACCTGAAACAGGACGTCCTGTATGACGGCCTGGTGCTGGCTGCGTTTATCCTGATCAGCGGCTGGATCATCCGCAGGACGATTCTGACACCGGTAAAGAGTGTCGCCGCCAGTATCGCCGAGGTTGCCCACTCCGGGAATTATTCGGAGAGGCTGGAACTGCGGGGAGAGGACGAGATCGGCGCCTTGATCGCATCATTCAATGAGCTGATGGAAGAGCTGGACCGCAGGACAATCCAGCGGGTCGAATCGGAAGACCGCTATCGCAACTTCATCGAGATTGCCCAGTCGTCGATTATTACCTTCATGTCCGACGGCAAGATTATCATTTCGAATCAGAAGGCCGAGATGCTGTTCGGCCTGACCAAGCAGGAACTGCTCGGCCAGAGCATCTTTGATTTCATGGAAAAGGGGGAGATGCTTCAGAGTGCCATGCGTGATTATTTTTCAGCCGGCAGCAGTGACCTGATCGGCACCACTTCTCTACAGAAGGTGCGAGACGTATGCGGCAGGCTCTTCGAGGTTGAGATGGTCATCTCCGTGTCGCAGTCGGACCAGAGTCCGATGTTCAGTGCCATTCTGCGGGAGGTGAAATGAGGGGCTGCCCCAGATTTCTTATTTGCTTGTTTTCGGTGTGTTTTTTTCGTTACGGGAGTGAGTGATGTAGCATGTTGATATGCGTGGCGGTTTCCCGCTCCAGCAGGCAACCGCTGTGCAGATCGGTATCCTCGGCAGCGTTGAGCAGGCGTTTTGAGGCGGAGAGTGCCGTCAGCGGACGCGTGGCAACCTTTTCTGCAAACAGCACAATCTCCGGCCAGAATTCATCCTTCCCGCAAACCCTGTCCACCAGACCCATCCGTAGCGCATCAGCGGCAGCATACAGGTCTGACGTCATGAAAATTTCGCGCGCCAGATTTTTTCCGACGATGCGCGGCAGCTTGCGGGTGCCGCAGAAACCGGTGATGATCCCCAGTTTGGCGCCGGAATGGGCAATCTGCAGGCCTTCGACGGCGATGCGGATATCACAGGCCATGGCCAGATCGCAGCCGCCGCCCATGGTGATGCCGTTCAGGGCACCGATGACCGGTTTGGGGCAGGACTCGATCTGTGAGAACAGAGATTGTCCCAGTTCGGCAAAATGGAAGGCATCCGACGGGGTGAAATGAACCATCTGGCCGATGTCGGCCCCCACGACAAACGATTCTCCCGGATAGCCGGATAGCACGATGACATGCGCCTGCTGGTCGGCCTCAACCTGGGCGAAGGCCCGCTTCAGCTCGCGGATGGTGGTGATGGAGAGTTTATTGAAGCGCGAACCGGCGTCGAGCAGGATATACCCGACCCGCTTCGTCACCTGTATGGAGAGTTTCTTGTAGGGCATCAGGCCCGGGGCGGAACATTATCCTGGATCCACTTGACGATATCCCCGGTAGACGTGCCGGGGGTAAAAACCTGGCAGATGCCGGCGGCCTTGAGTCCCGGGATGTCGTCTTCCGGAATGACGCCGCCGCCGAAGACCTTGATATCGGAGGCGTTTTTCTCCTTGAGCAGCTGGCAGACGCGCGGCAGCAGGGTATTATGGGCTCCGGACAGGATCGAGAGGCCGACGCAGTCCACATCCTCCTGGATGGCGGCCGAAACGATCTGCTCCGGTGTCTGGTGCAGACCGGTGTAGATGACCTCGAAACCTGCATCGCGGAAAGCACGGGCGATGATCTTGGCGCCACGGTCATGCCCGTCCAGGCCAGGTTTTCCAATAAGTATCCGCAGTGTTCTTTCAGCCATGCTAACTACCTCCTCTACATGATGTGATAACGTGAATTTAGCCTTTTCAACGGATTCGCAAAAAGCTCCAGATGGCAGGCGCGCGAAATTTGAGGAGTGAGGCGTACCCCTTGGTACGTCGCAGCGACGAAAATGAGCGCAACGAACCAGATGGACTTTTTCCGGATTCGTTCCTACATTTCTATGCCGGTTCTGGCTGGCACTCCCGCCTTGTAATAATGCTTGATCTCGCGCATCTCGGTCACCAGGTCGGCCGCTTCTATTACCCGCTCGTGGGCGTTGCGGCCGGTCAGCACCAGCTCGACCTTCTCCGGCTTCAGGCGGATCAGTTCCAGCACCTGTTCCACGTCGATCAGGCCGAATCCGACGGCGCCGTTGATTTCATCACAGATGAACAGGTCATAGTCGCCGGAGGTCAGGAGCTGCCTGGCCTGTATCAGCGCCGCCTGTGCGATGCGGCGATCTTCGGTAATGTCTTTGGTATTGATCCACCCCGGTTGGCCGGTCTGGATAATGGTATAGAGCGGCGCCAGTGTCCCGGCGATCAGATGCTCGCCGTAGGGTCCGCCGCCCTTGATGAACTGAAATACGCAGACCCTCAGTCCGCGGCCGACAGCACGCAGGGCCAGTCCCAGCGCTGCGGTAGTCTTACCCTTGCCGTTGCCGGTATAGACCTGGGTGCAGCCTCTATCGAGAGCCATCTACTCCCCCTTGAACCGCGGCTGGCGCTTGTCCAGAAAGGCTTGCATCCCCTCGCGCTGGTCAAAACTGGAAAAGCAGAGGGCAAAGGCATTTCTCTCCAGCATGCAGGCGGTCTGCAGGTCTATGTCGTAGCCGGCATTGATCACCTCGCCGCCGATACGGATGGCATGGGGGCTGCGGCTGCAGATATGCCCAAGCAGCTCATTCGTCTCAGTCAGCAACGCTTCAGCGGCATACAGGCGGTTGACCAGCCTGATGCGCAGCGCCTCCCCGGCATCTATCATCTGGCCGCTGTAGATCATCTCTTTTGCCTTTGATTTTCCGACCAGCCGGGCCAGGCGCTGGGTACCGCCGCAAAACGGGATCAGCCCATCCGCAATGGCGGGAAATCCGAAGGTCGCTGCGTGTGAGGCAACAATAAAATCACAAGCCAGAGCCAGTTCCAGCCCCAATCCTGAGCACTCACCGGCAATGGCCGCAAGGCAGGGTTTGCCGAGCTTCTCCAGACTGAACATGACCTGCTGACCGAAAGCGGCAAGGGTCGCGGGTTCGGAGCATCGGGCTGCAGAACAGCGCCCGAAGCCCTCCGCCGGGCCGGTCAGCATAATGCCGCTGATTGCGCTGTTTCCGGCTGCCGCGCCTATCTGGCGCTGAAGGGCCTCAAGGAGCTGCCACGCTGTTGCCGCTCCGTTTCCGGGGATGTCGAGCACGGCGATGCCGCTCTCTTCCGTATGAATTTTGCAAAGCCTTTCCGGCACCGGTCTGTTCCCGTTTATCAGGGTTTAGATGGAATAAAATTCAGCGGCGAGACTATACCAATTCAGCCGTATACGGTCAAGCAAAGCTTTGGCCGGGTTTTATCGACAGTAAAACTTTGCTGGCAGGAACTTTGGCGGTATACTTCTACAGGATACCTATCACATCTATTAGCAGAGGGGTCGCCCCATGAACCTGTCCGCCACCATCCGCCGTACCGCCGGCGCGGTCAGAACTGTTGCTGAACAGAATGCAGCCTGGCTCCAGCAGCATATGAGCCAGTACTTCTTCCAGGCCATGTTCGACGAAGATGATGCCCTGCTGCTGCTTGCCAGGGAGATGTCGCAACTGCGTGACAGCCGGCATCTGATCCTGGCAGACCGTGAGAAGCTGCTGGTGATCGCCTGCGTCAACCGCCCCGGTTCGCTGTATGAGACCCTGCGCCGGGTGGGTGAGCGGGAGATATCCTACGCCATGTTCTCGCACTCCAATGCCCCCATGCCCGGGATGGCTGACGAACTAGAGGTGCAGCGTTTCGAGTTCGACCGGCTGCAGAACTACGAGATTGACCTGCAGAGCGAGGTGCGGATACCGGCGGCGCTGGTGAACAAGGTGCGTGCCGAACTGCGCTGTTCCTTCCCCAATTTTAACCTGAAAAAGCTTGACCGGCTGCTGAAAATTCTCTGGCTGAACAACCGCAATTACATCCGCATGCCACCGGCGAGCCGCATCGCCTGGCTGGTGTGGCTCTTCGAGCGCGGCAACTCATCGGGCGGACTTTTTCTGGACATTGTCAACGTGGAACGTGATGGCCGCATGGAGACCCGGGTGCTGTTCGCCGTCGGCAACCCGCCCCAGGGGGAGTTCCTGCTACAGCTGCTGGAGGTCTTCAACCGCCTGGGAGTCGGCATCCGCCGCGCCTATTGCCAGACTATTTCCAATGGTATCCACCCCTATTTTCTGGGGGCGTTTTTCGTGGTCAGCCGAGATGGGCTGAAAATTGATCCCGACGGCAGGTTGGCCGACAGTCTGAGACGTGAACTGTGCGCAACCCAGATCCTTTCCGTGTCGTCGGAAATCTACCGCGAGGTGGTCATGCCGGGGTTGATGTCCGGCGAGGATGCCGCATTGGTGGAAGCGTTCATCGCTTTCTGTCATACCAGCCTGGCCCACAACCAGCCTGAGCGATTCGGGTTGGAGCTCGTCCAGCGAGCCTTCTACGACCACCCCGAGATGGCCCAGATGCTGGTAAGGTTTTTCAGGACCCGCTTCGATCCGCACCTGGAAAACCATGATACGGTCTACAGCGCACTTTTGATCAAAACGCTGGAGACGGTTGAGGGGTACAACACTGGCCACCGCTGGCTGGACGATATCCGCCGAGCCGTTTACCGCTGCTGTTTTCTGATGATCATGCATGCCCTCAAGACCAACTTCTTCGTGGTGGAGAAGCAGGCCCTCGCCATCCGGCTCAACCCCGTCTACCTGCGCGACATGGGGAGCGAGTACACCAGCGACCTGCCGGAAACGCTCCCCTTCCGGGTGACATTCTTCTTCAGCCGCTACGGTGCGGGCTATCACATCGGCTTCTCCGATATCGCCCGCGGCGGCTGGCGGACAGTCATCACGCGCAGCGCCGATGATTACGTCACCTCGACCAACACCATCTTTCGCGAGGTGTATGTCCTGGCCCACACCCAGCACCTGAAAAACAAGGATATCTACGAAGGCGGCTCCAAAATGGCGCTGGTGCTGGATGCCTCCGATCTGGAACAGGCCGGTGGCGATGACGAGAACTGCCGGCTCTACAAGCTGCAGTACGGCATCGCCAACGCCTTTCTGGATATCTTCGTCACGGAAAACGGGCAGGCCAGAGACCGGCGGGTGGTGGACTATTACGGTGATGACGAACCGATCGAGATCGGCCCTGACGAGAACATGCACGACAGCATGATTGAGGCCATTGCCGCACTTTCCAAAAAACGTGGCTATATCCTCGGCGTCGGCATCATGTCCAGCAAGCGCTTCGGCATCAACCACAAGGAGTACGGCGTCACCTCCACCGGCGTGGTCGCCTTTGCCGGGATCACCATGGCCGACGCGGCCGGAATAGACATCAGCCGGGACAGCTTCACGCTGAAGATGACCGGCGGTCCCAATGGCGATGTGGCCGGGAATTGCCTGCGCATAATGCTGGAGCGCTGCCCGGCCCTGCAGGTGCGACTGATCCTGGACGGCACTGCCGCGCTGTACGATCCCAACGGCATCAGTCGCGATGGTTTACGTCGCATCATCCTGAAACATGATCTGGATGCCTTCGACCCCGACTTTCTCGGAAAGGGAGCTTTTATAATCTACCGTACCGGCCGACGCCTGGAGGGATTGAAGGAGTCACACCGCAAGGTGAGCCGCACAACCGCCGGACTGGTTGAAGAATGGCTGGATATCGATGACTTCTACCATCAGTACAACAGCCTGATCTTTACAGTCAAAGCAGACCTCTTCATCCCGGCCGGCGGCAGGCCCGAGACGATAGACAGCCAGAACTGGAGCTCATTTTTGGACAGCGAAGGCGCCCCGTCAGCCCGGGTAATCGTGGAAGGCGCCAACTCCTTCATCACCCCGGAGGCCAGGATCCTGCTTCAGAAGAGCGGCGCTGTGCTCATACGCGATGCCTCGGCCAACAAATGCGGCGTCATCTCGTCCTCCTACGAGATCATCGCCAACCTGCTGCTGTCGGAGCGGGAATTTCTGGAACACAAGCAGCGCTATGTCGTTGATGTGCTGGTCATACTTGAAAAACGCGCCATCGATGAGGCCCGCCTGATCCTGCGCAGGAGGCGGGAGTCGGGCGGGACTTTGCTGTACAGCGAGATTTCAGAGAGCATCAGCCAGAATATCAACAGCCTTTATTCGCGTTTGTTCGAGTTTTTTACGAGACGGCCGGAGCTCTGTCTGCAGCCCCCCTTCCGCCAGGCGGTCATACGCCATCTGCCGCGCATGCTGCAGGAGACGCCGGCCTTCCGGCAGCGGGTCAAAAGATTGCCGCGCAAATACCTGTGCGCCATCCTGGCTGCCGAGATCGGCTCGTCACTGGTCTACACCGGCAGCCGTGACGCGGATTTCGAGGAGATGATCAGACGTCATCTGGCACGGGTGCAGTGTTGATTTTTATTTGCTTCCACCGGACTGCTATGCTAGATATAAAACTCTTTACATCCCATGTGATACCACGATAAAGGAGTCTGCCATGTCAACCAACAACGATAACGCTGCAGCTGCTGTGATAGCCTTTATTTCCGGCGCCGTAATCGGTGTCGCCGCAGCCCTTCTGCTGGCCCCGGCGCCGGGCCGCGAAGTTCGTGAAAAATTGTCCGATCTGGGCGAAAGCGCAGCCGGAAAGATGAAACGGCTGGCACGGGAAGCCAAGTTCAAGGTTACCCCCAGGACTAAAACCGAGGGCTACCAGTATGACGGTGGGGACGCCTGGATTTAGACCTGAACAGCACCGCCGGTAAACCAGGGCGCAAAGAACGGCTTTCCCGTAAAGCCTTTCTTTGCGCCTTTTTATTTCTGCACATATGACAGGTGGCATGGCATGGACTTAAAATACGGGTCAACCTCATTTTCGCTGGACCTCACCCCCCACCGTCTGGCCGGTGTGATCCAGCCGGCAGCCCCTGTACCTTCAGCCTCTCCTGCGGAGATCGTCAGCAGCGCGCTGCACGCCTGCCGCGATGCCGTTTCCTCCTTCATAGCGGGCGAAAAGGTCGTTATAGTAGCCTCCGACATCACCCGCCATACCGGCAGTGAAATTTATCTGCCCCTGCTGGTGGAGCTGCTGAACGAGCAGGGTATCCTTGACCGGGATATAGAAATACTGATCGCCCTCGGCATCCACCGCCCGCAGACCGCCCATGAACACGCGCGAATTCTTGGACCGCTTTACGACCGCATTGGCGTCCGCGACCACGACTGTGACGATGCGGCCGGGCTGGTATCCATCGGCAGGACCTCCAGCGGCATTGATGTGCGCATCAACCGCCGGGCAGTGGAGGCGAACCGCCTGATCCTGACCGGCGTGATCGGTTTTCACTATTTTGCCGGTTTTGGCGGCGGGCGAAAATCCGTCCTGCCCGGCATCGCCAGCCGCCAGGCCTGCATGGCCAGCCACTTTTCCGTTCTGAACCCTGGCCCGGGCAGCGGCAAAAACCGGCAGGCGGTTACCGGAAACCTGGACAACAATCCGGTACATCTGGCCATGAACGAGGCCTGCGCCCTGGCTGCGCCCGATTTTATCCTCAACACGGTGCTTGCTCCGGACAAGCGTATAATTGCAGCCTTCGCCGGACACTGGCGTGAAGCCCACGAAACTGGCTGCCGCTATTATCGGGAGCATTTTTCGTACCCCCTGCGGGAAAAAGCTGACCTGGTGATTGTCTCGAGCGGGGGATTCCCCAAGGACATCAATCTGATCCAGGCCCATAAATCGATGGAATACGCTGCCCAAGCACTGAAGGATGGCGGGGTAATGATCCTGCTGGCCGAATGCCGCGACGGGTTCGGCAATGCGACCTTTTTCAGCTGGTTTCGCCACCAGCGACTGGATGAATTTGAAGCGGCGCTGCGGGAGCGTTACGAGATCAACGGTCAGACCGCCTATTCCCTGCTGCAGAAGGCCCAGCGATTCAGAATCATCCTGGTTTCCGAATTTCCCCGGCAACAGGTTGAGGAGATGGGGATGCTACCAGCCGGTTCCCTTGACGAGGCGCTGCAGATGGCAGACAGGTTCCTTCCGCCGGACTGGACAGCGCTGGTCTTGCCCGAGGGGGGCAGTGTGCTGCCGGTGTAGTACCGCAATAGCATCAGTCACGAAAGCACAAGAGCCCTTCCGGATCAATCCGGAAGGGCTCTTGTGCTTTCAAGCGGCATTCAACTGCGACATCTTATTCGCAGGTAAAATTGGCCTCGATGCGGCGATTCTTGGCCTTGCCGGCTTTAGTCCTGTTGCTGGCGATCGGTTTGGTTTTACCGTACCCTTTGGTCGTTATGCGGATGGGATCGATACCGAAGGTTGTTTGGATGTATTTTGCCACACTTGCGGCACGGCGTTCGGACAGTTTCTGGTTAAAGGAGCTACTGCCGACGCTATCGGTATGGCCGGAAATCTCTCCCTTGGCTTTAGGGAAATCTTGCAGGAAGTCGCCGACGGTTTTCAGTTCATCATGGTACTTCGGCTTGACGTCGGACTTGTTCGTATCAAAGTTGATTTCCAGAATTGCCGGCTTGTTGCAGAATCTTTCAGCAGCGGCGGCTGCCCTTGGTGTAATCGGAGCAGGAACAGGTGGCGGAGGCAGGGTTACCGTTATTCCGGCCGCGCTGGATGCCGTTCCACCGTCACCGGTACAGGTCATGCTGTAGGAGGTATTGGCAACAGGAGTAATTGTCCTGACGCCCTGCGGCGGGACCGGACCGATACCGGGCTGGATATCACAGGCAGTCGCGTTTCTGGATTTCCAATTGAGGTTGGCGGACTCGCCAGTCACGATGCTGGTGGGAGTCACCGTCAGGTTTGCTGTCGGTACTGCCGGAGGAGCAGGGGCTGGGGCCGGAGGAGGTTCTACAACCTTGGCTGCAGGTGCCGGAGGCGGCTCAACCGGCTTTGCCGCCGGTGTTACGCCACCAAAGGGTATATATGCACCAACGGTGTATTCAACGTTATTATTAGTATAACCGCCAAAACTTTGCATTCTATAAATGATATGACGGACATCAGCCCGGAGAGCAAAGTTGTCATTCAAGAAATATTTCGCACCAATCCCATAATCAAAAGCACCATGCGTCCGTTCGTCTATCCCTTTGGTATCAAAATTCAAACCGGCATAACCTGCTGCAACATAGGGAACAAATGCATTATCAGGGAAAAAGTGGTAGAGCAGTTCGCCACCGTAGCGATACATCGTAACATTCTTCTTATTGATGCTAGGTTCTGGGCTGACATAATCAAATAACGCTTCAACACCAAAATGCTTCGTAAAATTGTAGCCAGCCCGCACCCCGAAAACAATCGAAGTGTCAAGGAGCTGGCCATGATCGAATGTGTAGCCACCTATAACCGGTGAAAGCGAAAATTGTCCCTCTCGATTGGCTGCCGATGCTATTGAAGCTGCAACCAGCATCCCCGCCACTGCCAATAGTAAACTTTTCTTCATACTGATTTCCTCCTTAGATGCATAATGTTAAACACAATAAATTTTAATAACTATATACCACCCGGCTCCACAAAAAACAACAAGGGAAAGGCAGAATAATCTTTTAATTCTGTAATGCTATTATAAAAATAGCACTTCATTCCAGAATTGCAAGGCAGTCGTAGAAAAATTGTTGTAGGCCGTCAGCAGGAAGCGCCGGGTATGCGACAATTTCATGGGTCCCTCTCTCAAGCTGCCGCGCGATATTCCCAGAAGTCCTCCCAGCGATTACTCAGCAGACTGCATCGAAGGGCGATAATATTATTGGCACCACTGACCGTCCAATGCATACCTGATTGTTTTAACCTCTGACCGACTACGGTTCGGCACCCTGCCTCCATTACCCCCGAGCCAACAAATAACCCTCGTCTTTTGAAATCAGCATACCTACATTCACTCTTCTGTTCTTTTCAAAGTAGCCGATCTCTCTTGCGCAGAGTTCCTTGTCGTATCCAGGTAAAGCTTCCAATGCTTCAATTGCCTTGATGACAGCCTCCACATTTCCGTCGTTTAGTTCCATACGACGGTTTTCCGCCCAGTGGTTCTGCTCTTCTTTGCACTTGATACATCCCCTGGCGACAGTCCAGTAATGTTCGCGTGCGTGGTACAAATCTACAATCTGACAAGCGCCATAAAAATGCTCGTCCGCGATATTCCATATCCAAAGGGCACCATCGCCAATCACGCAAACCTCTTTGGTCCTGTCCATCCCACGCCGTTTTGCTTCTTTGTAGAGACGCATGGCAAAGTCATCAGCTGTTTCTATTGCCCCGATATACCTGGTAGATTGTTCATCACGTATAGGTCGCCCATTTTGGTCGAGGCTTGTCTGAGTAACAGATACAGCCCAGTTTGGCTTCTCTGGTTTTTGCCTGACCACCATCTTTACCACGCCTGTCGGCGGTTTTTCTTTTTACCACCGGCACTCCGGTGCCATCCATGCTGACATACATCCGGGGAGCCGTCTTGAACGGAATAACGTTGTCAAGCATGGCTGCTTCAGTCTGCGCATGATGTAAATGCTTCTATCTGACCACCGACCATCTGGGAGACCCGCTCCACTTCCTTGGCATTTACCCGGATGTCCGCAAGTTCATGCAGGTCTTGATGACCAAGTCCGAAGGGGTGCATGGCACCTACCTTGCCCATCAACCGACGAACACCAGGGCTGTAACTCGTTCCGACGATGTCGAGGGAAATGTCTTTTGGGCAAAAGCCAGAATGGCATTTTTTGTCGTGGTAGTAGGCGCGTTTGACAGTAACTTCGCCTAATACCGTGAGCAGTGTTTTCTCCCGGTATTCCACGAATAATGCGGTATGACCTTTTTTGCAGGGAATAGCCATTTGCGTAACCTTGACGATCCTCGTTACGTTCATATGGGCCACCACCCAAGTAATTCTGTCGTTCCAAGCGCATGGCTTCGTTAATAAGACGACGGGCGGCTTCGCCCAGCCCATTGAGTCCGTCAGCAGTGAGAAGTTTTAAAACGTCGTAAAGAGTGCTATTCTCCTCGGTGCAGGTCATGGTTTCTGCTCCTCTCTGGTTGGGTTTGGCGATTCACCAAAAGAAGAGA
>JBBQXT010000016.1:0-31861 GCA_038209415.1 Geobacterales bacterium | reverse complement strand
CTTGCAAAATGTTAAATCAGCGCAACAGTCGTAATCGTGCGGCCCGTTTTCTTGTATTAAATCGGAAATTGAGCTTTATTATTAATTAAGTATAATGCCTGGTGAACATTTTGACGTTAACCGAACAGACTGCTCCCTTTGCATTGGTTGTACTTCCGTTCTTTGAGAATCTATGCCAGTAGCCGGATCAACTGGTCGGCAAACAAGGTAATGACACCGAACATCAGGTGCATATCTACTTTTGCTGGCCCATTCACCATTACGTCTCGTGCGCCGAAATCATCTTTCAGGCGGCTGTTGCATCGTTCCGAACTGCTGCGCTCTTTGTAGCACTCAGCTTCATGGGGTGCCATCGGAATAGCTTCACCGCCACGAGGGTTTCTGTCAATAATGGGAACGTGCCCAAGCCCCCTGCTTGTCTCCCAGATCTGCCCGGCATCGTATGCTGCATCCATGAGATCATAGCATTACGTTACCTTCGCGCTGGTTAGCTTCATCAACGGTATCGCTACTTGGCTATCGTGAACCGAGGCCGAGGTCAGGGCCAAACTAATTGGAAGGCCGTTGTCGTTTACGTCCAGGTGGAGCTTGTAGCCGTTCCAGCTCTCTTTATATCCCTTGGCGTTTTTCTTGGTGCCGCGGTCACAGATTGCCGGTAACTCTGTGATTGCGTCCTCTGCTGTCTGGGTAACCTGCTTGTCGAGACGCTTCTCGGGAACTGCTTCGTGTACTTCATTCTTGGCCGGGCGACCTTTTTTGCGTGGTACTTTAGTCGTCTTTACCTTCTTGGCCGGTTTCTCGCGACCGACAATAGCCGTAGCATCGCGGGATATATGACCAATCCGTTGACCGTCCAGATAGTCTTTAACCATGGCGTCGTGAACCCGTTTGCCCAGTTGACTATCGGCAAACTCTGTAAAAGCTCGAGAAAACGGTGATTCCGAGGGAACGTCACTAAGTGCTTCAAAGCCACTGATCTTTCGCAGGTTCGGTGTAGAATGCAACGCACGGATCAAGTCTCTGGTTGTCGGATATCTGTACAGCGACTTGGCTACAAAGGAACAGGCAAGTGCCTCTCGTTCTTCCAGCTTTCGGCCAAGCCGCTGATTCCAAGCTTTTTTGCACTGTTCCCATCAACCATGATATTTTCTCCATGAGCTTCATTGACATTCTCCCCGGTATTGGTCTCTTTCGCAAAAGGAACACTACCATGAAATGCCATGAAGCTCAATTATTACAGTGCGTTATGCTTAAATAAATATGTATTCAATATCTTGAATGTACTTTTGCAAGTGGCTCTTATGAATGACATTTCCTGAACAGCACCCGCGCCGTCGGCATTTCTCCTTCCACAATCTCTTCGGAGAAGAGTATCTCTCCCACCAATCCTTCACAGATCTTCTGCAATTCTCCCGGCCTGAGCAGGTAGGCCGGATTGTGTGCAGCCAGCAGCTCCGGTGACTGCATGATCGTATCGATGATCAGCAGTCCCCCCGGCAACAGTGACTGCACCTCATCCGGGATCAACTCACGCAACAAAAAATTGAAATTGATGATCAGATCATATGGTCCTGTTATACGGTGACCTTCCAGATCCACCTGCCGGAAATCCACCGTCACCCCCGCCTCTGCAGCCCTTAGCATCGCCTTGGCAAGGCCGACATCCGAAATATCCAGTCCTGTCACCAGAAAACCGTGCTGAGCCAGAAAGACACTGTTGCGCCCCTCGCCACAGGCGATATCCAGGGCCTGTCTTCCGGGGGCCAGCCGAAGTATCCTTTCTATCTCTCTTGACAGAAAGGGTGAGGGCCGTTCACCCAGATAGGTGCCTTCCGATCCGAAACGCTGATTCCATTTGAGCCTGTCTGCCTCCATTGATCATCTCCTCTCCCGTATTTGCAAAAATGCGAATCACCGTAGCGCCGCTCTTTGCATTATTGCAAATGTTGTTTTACATCACGCAACCGGCCGAAAACACAGCTGAAAGCTGCATATATCCGCGAGATACCGTATACGGCATTTTCCCATTGGACGTTCAAGGTGTCCGACTGTTCTTGCATAAGTGCGAATACAAGCCCGGCCTTACCAGCCGCAATACCGAACCATAATTTATAACTGCATGAATATATTGATATTTTATTGGCTTCGTACGCTTTGGCACATTCAATGCTGTATACAGAGCTGAACGAGTTGCGAGAGGGTACCAATGCCACATTCAGACATCTGTCCATTTTACGGCAAAAACGATGATTATTGCGACGTGGGCTGCGGCTACATTTCGACGCATGACGTTAACATGATTATCCGCTATTGCAGCGGACGCCACGCCGAGTGCGTCAAGTACCTGGAACTGGCTGACCGGTTTCCCGGCGAACTGCCCAACCTGGTCAACTGCTGATTTTTATATACCTCATCTGATTGAAGGGAGAAAGCTATGTTTTATAATCTGGCACTTAATTTCAACGGTTTTAACGCGAGTCTGGCACTTACCGTTACCATGCTGTTTATAGTTATTACACTTGCAAAGGAGAAAAGAGATGAGCGAAAGAGAGCTTGAGCTGTTACAGAGAATTGAGGACCTGGAACGTCACACCTGGCGCAACAGCGCGATTCTGCGCTCAGTAGCCATGGTGGCCTTCACGTCGATTATCGGTTTTGTCATTGCCTCCGGTGTTGTCGGTGGAGGTCACGGCAGTCACTGGTCGGGCCCGGCCTGGAACACCATGTGGCTCTATGGGCTCTTTGCGGCCAATGCTGTTTCGATGTTCTGGACCACACATAAAGAATAAAAGTGAACGCCGCTTTTCCGCAATCTCGGCGTTGATCCGCGGGATTCCTTGTGCGGCGTACCATGGGGTACGCCTCCGCGTCGTCCCTTGATCGCCTTGACCTTGCGAAAAATCGACATTCACCGACGAAGAGAAATATAAAAATAGGAGGAAATTCCAATGCCAATGAAAATATCCAACGCCATACTCCTGCTGGTGGTCTGCGTGATCTGCGCGGCCTTCAGTATGCAGCTTTTTGCCGGTTTGGACGAGATGATGGGCGACCAGTACTGGATCATAGACCAGACTCAGGGTGACCACGGCTGGTACGCCATGGGTCTATTGCCACATGTCAAGAAGGTTCCCAAGGATGTGGTCAAGGCCGCCAATACCGACCCCCTCAACAAGGAAAAATACGTTATCTACGCCCAAAGCGGAGACTTTGCCGGCAAGTCTGTTTACGGCATCTGCTTCGGTATCCCGCTGATCATGTACCTGATTTGGTTTGCTTTCATCATCGGCTTTCCCGACAAGGTTGATCCCTATCTGTTGCCGCGCAAGATCTTTACCATCGCCGTCATAATCAGCTGCTCGGTGATTGCAAACCTGTTCCTGATGCGTATCGCTGGTGACTTCGCCCGCGACCCCATGTCGCGCATCGCCAACGTGGCTGGCAACCATGCCTCACTGCTGTTCCACAACGCCGGCATCTGGTTTGCCATCCTCTTTTCGGCACTGGGAACCCACAACCACTCCTTCAGTGAGGTGCAGGCCCCGAACAGCCGTAACTGGCAGACCCAGGCCAATGAAAAGTTCAACTGGATGTTCACCTTGCTCGGCGTGGTGACGGTACTGGAGATCGTTCTGGTCAAAAACAAACTGGCCCTGCCGGATGCTGCCGTGGACTACTCGGTCTGGATTATCTGGGTGGTGATCTTCATGCGCATGTACGGTTTCTCCCCGAAATACTGGATCAAGCGCCCGACCGGTATCGCCATCATGGTGGTCGGCACTCTGCTGACCCTGCCGGTGTTTTACATGCTGGAGCGTGTTACCGGAACTCTGGGCGCCGGCTTTGCCTCGCCGATCCTGGCCAAGGCCCTGGGGGCTGAAAACCAGAATATCGGTCTGTCATTGATGGTATCAATCTATCTGGTGTTCTGGATGGAGTTTGCTACTGCAATCCGTATGAACGGTCCCAGCAAAAAGACCGTTACCCAGAAATTTTAACGTCAAAGGGGATACCTGATATGTCAGAAGCAATAAAGAATAAAGGCTGGAGCGTTGTCAGCGCGGGCCTGGCCATCAATCTGGCCCTGGGCGTACTCTATGCCTGGAGTATCTTCAAGGGGGCCATCAAGGCCTCCATCGAAAAAGGGGGGGAGGGCGCCTTTCAGTGGGACATCGCCTCGATCAACGACCCCTATGCGGTCTGCTGTCTGGCCTTCGCATTTTCCATGATTGTAGCCGGTAAATGCCAGGACAAGATCGGCCCGGCCCGCACCGCTCTGATCGGCGGCGTACTGGTAGGGGCCGGATTCACGCTGATGGGTTTTTCCAACAGCTACATGGCCTGGGTCGTCGGCTTCGGCATCCTGGCCGGATCGGGCTTCGGCTTCGGCTATTCGGCGGCCACCCCACCGGCACTCAAGTGGTTTTCACCTTCCAAGACCGGTCTGATCGCCGGTATCGTTGTGGCTGGTTTCGGCATTGCGCCGGTCTACATCGCGCCGCTGGCTTCGTATCTGATCGGTATCTTCGGTATTCCGAAATCCATGCTGTTTCTGGGGATCGGCTTCACGGTAGCTGTTTGCAGTCTGTCCTTTCTGCTGGTCAACCCGCCCCAGGGCTTTGTTCCCGCCGAACCGGCCGATCCGGGCCCGTTGGCCAAGCTGAACGCCTCCAAGCCGGTCGTGAATGCCACGGTCAGCGAAATGTTGCGCAATTACAAGTTTTATGTGCTGTGGTTTGCATTCTTTATCGGTTCCGGCGCCGGCCTGATGGTTATCGGCAGCGTGGCCGGCCTGGCCAAGAAGAGCATGGGGCCGATGGCCTTCGTGGCGGTTGCTATCATGGCTCTGGGTAATGCCGGCGGCCGTGTGGTGGCCGGGGTTCTTTCCGACAAGATCGGCCGGCGCGCCACGCTGTTCATCATGCTGTTATTCCAGGCTGTGATGATGTTTGCAGCCATGGCGGTAGTCAACTCCGGCAGCGCGGTGCTGCTGGTCCTGCTGGCCACCTTCATCGGCTTCAACTACGGCTCCAACCTGTGCCTGTTCCCCTCTTTTGCCAAGGATTACTGGGGCACCAAGAACTACGGCCTCAACTATGGCGCCCTGTTTACCGCTTGGGGCATGGGCGGTTTCGTCATGGGCAAGGTCTCCGAGATGATCAACTCCCAGCCGGGCGGACTGGGCAAGTCCTTCATGCTGGCGGGAATACTGCTGATCGGTGGAGCGGCCATGACCATCTTCCTGGCCGAGCTCAAACCTGCCACCGATGAAAACAAGACACCTTCGCAGTGGGACGAGTTCTGGTCGGAATTCAAGCTGGGGCTGCGCGTCTTTGCCGGACTCGAAGAGGAGCGGATTCGCGTAAAGCCTGAGTTCAGAGTCACCTGACCAATTGCCGTTATCCGCTGCCATGAAACAGGAAAGCCCTCCCTCCCCGGAGGGCTTTCCTATTTTCGGGCAGGGATGACTTGTCTGTTTACATTGCCCGGCAAATATTTTAAAGTCTCCGCACGTTATGCGCAATTGAATCCCCTTTGGGAAAGGAGAGCATAGATATGGCAGAGATGTATTTCACGAAAGAGCATGAATGGGTCAAGATAGAAGGCGGCACCGGCAAGGTCGGCATTAGTGACCATGCCGCTCATGAACTGGGTGATGTGACCTTCGTTGAACTGCCCCAGACCGGCAAGAGTGTCAAGCAGTTCGAGATGCTCGGCAGCATCGAGTCGGTCAAAGCGGCCAGCGACATCTACGCACCGCTATCCGGCAAGGTGATCGCGGTTAACGGGGCGCTGGACACAACCCCGGAACTGGTCAACGAGAGTGCCGAAGACCGTGCCTGGATGACGGAGATCGAAATCGCGAACGCCGATGAACTGCAGAACCTGATGACGCGAGAACAGTACGACGCATATTTGAAGACATTGTAGGGCGAGTCGGTGACCCGCCTTTACGGGAGATATATTCAATGAACGACAGTCACTATTGTCCCCACACGCCTGAGGAGATCAGCGAGATGCTGGCCGTTATCGGCGTTTCAAGCGTCGAGGAACTCTTTGCGCCGATTCCGGCTGAATTGCGGGCCAAGGCCTTGACCATCCCCTCCGGAATGTCAGAATTCGAGACCTTCGCCCGCATGCAGGCCATCGCCGCTGCGAATACCCAAGGCATGACCAATTACATCGGTGGCGGCTTTTACGATCACATCATCCCGTCCGTCGTGGACCATCTCTCCGGCCGCGCCGAATTCTACACCGCCTACACCCCTTACCAGCCGGAATGCTCCCAGGGTACGCTGCAGGCGCTCTTTGAGTACCAGACCGCCATCTGTCGCCTGACCGGGCTGGATGTGTCGAACGCGTCGCTCTACGACGGCGGCACCGCCTGTGCCGAGGCCGCCATGATGGCCTTGCGTGTGACCGGCCGCAACAAAATCGTCGTAGACGCCAGCCTCAATCCCTTCTCTCGCCAGGTGCTCAAGACCTACCTCTTCAATCTGGATGTGGAGGTTGTCGAGATTGCGCCGACCGACGGTCTGCTGGACCGTGCCGGACTGGCTGCTGTGCTGGATGAAACTGTTGCCGCCGTGCTGGTGCAGAACCCCAATTTCTTTGGCAGTATCGACGATTTTACCGATCTGGCGAGACAGGTCCACGTCTTGGGCGGTCTGCTGATCGCCTCGGTCTATCCGATTTCGCTCGGGATTCTCAAGTCGCCGGGCGAAATGGGGGTCGATATCGCCATCGGTGATGGCCAGAGCTTGGGTAATCCGCTCTGTTTCGGCGGCCCTTCCTTCGGCTTCATCGCTGCCAGAAAGTCCCTCATCCGCAATATGCCGGGGCGCATCGTCGGCGAGACCGTTGATAAGAGCGGCAAGCGCGGCTTTGTCCTGACGCTGCAGGCGCGCGAACAACACATCAAACGCCACAAGGCCACCTCCAACATCTGCAGCAACCAGGGGTTGTGCGCCCTGCGCGGGCTGATCTTCCTGTCGTCGGTCGGGAAACAGGGGCTGGCCGACATGGCCCGTCTCAACCGCGACAAGGCCGAGTACGCCAAGGCCAGGCTGCTGGCCATTCCGGGCGTGACACTGCTGCAATCGTCGCCGACCTTCAACGAATTTAGCGTCTCTCTGCCGAAACCTGCCGCAGCGCTGGTGGAAGGGATGCTGAAAGAGGGTATTACTGCCGGTGTTCCTCTGGGCGGCTTCTATAAAGGCCTTGAAAACGCCTTGGTGGTAACCGTGACGGAGAAACGCACCAAAAAGGAAATCGACCATTTCGCCAGGATTCTGGAGGCGGCACTATGCAACTGATCTACGAAAAATCCATCCCCGGCCGCCGCGGTGTCAAGCTGCCGGCTTCCGATGTCCCGGTCGCTACGTTACTGCCCGCACACCTGCTGCGGGCAGAGGCCGCCGGTCTGGCCGAAATCTCCGAACTGGACCTGGTCCGGCACTTCACCAATCTTTCCCGCCGCAACTTTTCGGTGGATACCAACTTTTATCCGCTCGGTTCCTGCACCATGAAGTACAACGCCAAGGTGCTGGAAAACACGGCCGCCCTGTTTGCACCGTTCCACCCCATGACCGCTCTGCTGCCGGGCGGCGAGGAATTCTGCCAGGGGACCCTGGGGATGCTGCACGACCTGGGATTGATGCTGGCCGATATCACCGGCATGGCCGAGGTTACCACCCAGCCGCTGGCCGGCGCCCAGGGCGAGATGACCGGCATCCTGCTGGTTTCAGCCTATCATGCCGCCCGGGGCAACAAAGCCAAAAAGAAATACGTCGTAGTGCCCGATTCATCCCACGGTACCAATCCAGCCTCGGCGGCAATTGCCGGCTACGAGATCATCACCGTTCCGACTGCCCCCTATGGCGATATGGACCTGGAACTCTTCAAAAAGGCCATGACCGACGAAGTGGCGGCGGTCATGGTGACCTGTCCCAACACACTGGGACTGTTCAACCCGCATATCAAGGAGATTGCGGACATTGCCCACTCCCACGACGCGCTGATGTACTACGATGGCGCCAACCTGAACGCCATCATGGGCAAGGTCAAGCCGGGTGATGTGGGTTTTGACGTAATCCATGTCAACCTGCACAAGACCTTTGGTACGCCTCACGGCGGCGGCGGTCCCGGCTCCGGCCCGGTGGGGGTCAAGAAAGCCCTGATCCCGTTTCTGCCCCAGCCGCGCATCATCAAGGACAGCCGGGGCCTGTTTCAGCTTGAGTCCAAACGACAGGGTTCCATCGGTCGCACGGCCAACTTCTTCGGCAACTTCGGGGTCATGGCCAAGGCCTATGCCTACATCATCATGCTGGGGCGTGAGGGACTGGTGCTGGCCTCGGAACAGGCCGTGCTGAATGCCAACTACATCAAGGAACGGCTGAAACCTTACTTTGAACTGCCCTACGACATGACCTGCATGCACGAGTGCGTCTTTTCTGCATCCAAACAGCTGGTCCATGGCGTGCATGCCATCGACATCGCCAAGTTCCTCATCGACCGCGGCTACCACCCCCCCACGGTTTACTTCCCGATGATCGTCAAGGAAGCCATCATGATCGAGCCGACCGAGACCGAGAGCAAGGCCACCATGGATGCCTTTATCGAGGTCATGATCGAGGCGGCGTTGACCGCCGAGAACGATCCCCAGGCACTGCACGACGCGCCGCTGACCATGCCGATCTCGCGACTGGATGAGACCAAGGCTGCCCGGGAACAGAATGTCTGCTGTCAGTGGTAAGCGGCATATGAAATAAGCGCACGACTTCGGCGCCCCGTTGATGCTTTCCAGGGCATCGCTGGGGCGTCTTTTCGTACCATCAGACTTGTCAAGCGGGGTAAGCCTATGACAGAATCAACCGAACGCCCCGATCTGGCAGGCTATGCCAGCAGCAGTGCCTTGTCACGAGGACGGAAGCACCACGAGGATTTCCGTGACCAGCGCCCGGCCTTCGAGCGCGACCGCGACCGGATCATCCATTGTGCCGCGTTCCGACGGCTGGAATACAAGACCCAGGTCTTTGTCAACCATGAAGGGGACTATTACCGGACCCGTCTGACCCATTCGCTGGAGGTGGCCCAGATCGGCCGGGCCATCGCCCGTAAACTGCACCTGAACGAGGAGCTGACCGAGGCTCTGGCCCTGGCCCACGATCTGGGGCATACCCCGTTCGGCCATACGGGCGAAGAGGTTCTGAACCGGCTGATGCAGGGCAAAGGCGGCTTTGAACACAACCTGCAGTCCTTCCGTGTCGTGGATGAACTTGAAGAACGTTACCCCGGTTTTAACGGACTCAACCTGACCTGGGAACTGCGGGAAGGGATCATCAAGCATTCCAGCCCCTATGACGCCCCGGCCGCAACCATGGCAGATTTTCTGCCGGGCGTGGTCCCTTCCATCGAAGGGCAAATCATCAATTACGCCGATGAAATCGCCTATAACAATCATGATATAGACGACGGCCTGAAATCGGGCTACATCACCCTGGATATGCTGGAGCGAATCCCCATCTGGAAACAGGTCAGCGCCGGTGTGCGTGAAAAATACCCTATCATCGACGACAAACGCCTGGTTTACCAGACGATCAGCGCCCTGATCGGACTCCTGATCGGCGACATCTGCGGCACCATCTCGAATAACCTGGAGCGCTTGTCGATTGGGTCCCAGGACGACCTGCGCCGCGTCAATGCAGCGGTTGCCTATTTCAGTGAGGATCTTACCATTCAGAACAGGGAGTTGAAGCGTTTTCTGTTCGAGCACCTCTATCGTCATTACAAAGTGGACAAGATGCGGGTCAAGGCGGAGATCTTTATCACCCGCCTGTTCGAGACCTATCTCAAATATCCCAACCTGCTGCCGCCCAAATACCGCCTGCGCAGCGAGTGCTTCGGACTGGAGCGGACCGTCTGCGATTATATCGCCGGAATGACTGACCGCTTTGCGCTGGATGAGTACAAGAGGTTGTTTGAACCGTATGAACGGGTCTGAAAGATGTTTACAGGATGTTGCATCTGACTGTCCGGAAGTGGGGCGTTGCCCCCTGTTCCCAAATTTTTCCGGAGGGGAATAATGGCCGCAAAAAAAATGAAGGTACTTATCTGGCTGGTCAAGGCCGCAGAACTGGATGTTGTCCAGAAATGCTGCATGAAAAAGCTGATAGGGCTGCACTTTGATTTCATTTATACGCTGCCGTATGCCATGTGCCTGAATACGGTTTCGGAGATTTTTTCGACGCTGGAGATCGAGGAAGACCAGAATATTATTGCCACGAGCCGTTTCAGCAGTGTTGGCCTGATACCGCCGGCAGAGATGGCCCTGATGCAGCAGAGGGTAACGAACTTTGTAAAAAAGACGCCGGTCAATGTGGATGTCTGGAAAGATGTTGCTGAAAAATATTTTGAACTGGCTATCCAGAAGGCTCAGTCCAGTATTATCAAAACCTTTGCGGAGCTGGCCAAGAGGCCGGGTAACGCCTTTACCCTCCTGGCAGTCAACAATGATCGCATGCCCTTACTGGAACTGCTGGCGGAACCACTCAATATTGCACTCAGGATTCCTGCGGAAGGTGAAATTGTCGAACTGCGCTTCGAGGGTGCGGTTGAAGGGAATAATGTGCGTGCCAAGCTGGTCTACGCCGCGCATGGTACGCTGGCGTAGCAGCCTGTAGGTATAATATTAGGCTAACAAGAATACGAATTAAGTCTATATACAATGCGAAAGACATCTTACCCATGAAAAAGAAATCACCGCAGTCGGAACAATATGACTTCTTCGCCTTTCTCTCCCGCATGCGCTATATCAGCCGCTGGGGGCTGATGCGCAACACTGTGCCGGAGAATATCCAGGAACACAGCCTGGATGTGGCCGTGATCGCCCATGCCCTGGCCACCATCCGCAATACCTATTTCAATGGCAGCCTGGATGCCGGTCGCGCCGCTCTGTTCGGTATCTTTCACGACGCCAGCGAGATCTTCACCGGTGATATGCCGACGCCGGTCAAACATTTCAACCCCAACTTCAAGCGTTCCTTCCACCAGCTGGAAGACCGCGCCCGCCGCAAACTGCTGGCCATGCTGCCGCCCGAGTTGTCGCAGGAGTATGAGCCGCTGTTCTTTTTCGAGGGTGAAGCGGAGTATGTGCCCCTGGTCAAGGCGGCCGACAAGATTGCAGCCCTGGCCAAGTGCATCGAGGAGGAAAAATCGGGCAACCTGGAGTTTCGCAGGGCGCGGGCGGAACACGAAGAAAACCTGTCTGCCAGCCCGCTGCCGGAGGTGCGCTATTTCCTGGAAAAATTCCTGCCGGGCTACCGCCTGTCGCTGGATGAGCTGAATCTGGGGTAGCCGTTTTCAGTACGGTCTATTTGATCATGTTCAGAAAAGAAAAACGCAATCCTCCATCGCGAGGGTTGCGTTTTTTTCGTCAGTGGTGATTTTGATGAAATTCAAAAGATAACGTAACCCTTGACCGCTTCTTCGTCCAGGTCGTTGCAGACAGTCAGAACCTGCTCGGCGCCGCTTTGGCGGACGCTGACCCGGCAGCCGGCGCCTTTTTCGGCCTTGGTGTAGCGCAACAGCAGCCGTGCGGCCAAGTTGAGATATTCCTGGTCCTGCCGTCCGGTGATGACACCTACCGGGGTATTGCCGTCCAGCCAGGTTATGGCCGCTTCGCCGTCCTGGCGGGCGGCCTCCAGCAGGTCGTTGTCGGACTCGTCGCGGCCGATAATGACCTTGGTCCGCTCGCCGATGCGCAGATGACGGCCGATCTTGAGCAGCCGGAAGTCGCGCGGGTTGAGGTCGTCGGAGTGATCAAAAACATCCTGCATCTTGGGGACAAAGGACAGTTCGGTCAGCAGGCAGCCGCCGGCGGGGCAGGGGTAGTTCCTGACGTCGATCTCCTCGGCCAGTTGAAAGAGCTCCTTGCGGGAGCGCCCCTTGATAGCCAGCAGCTTCGCGCGATCCACCCATCCTTCCCTCTCGGGGATGGTCGGCTCGAAATGCTGCGCCGAGAGCGGCCGCAGCAGCAGACCTTCCAGGCCGCTTTCCCGCTCGATGACACGCAGTGTGTCGCGGCGCTGGCTCATGGGGCGCTGACCGAGCACTTCGCCGGTGATGATAAAGTCGGCGCCGCACTGCGGCATGTATTCCTTGGCTCTGCGCAGCAGGTAGATGCGGCAGTCTACGCAGGGGTTAAGCCCCTTGCCGTATCCGTGCTGCGGGTTGCGGACGATCTCCAGATAGTCGAGTCCCTTGTGGATGACCTTGATCGGGATCTTGAATTCCTCGGCGACGCGGATCGCTTCGGATTTGCAGCCGCGGTTTTTGCCGGTACAGGTGCAGAACGGTGAGGTGAAGTTGAGGGCCTCGACATCGATACCCATGTCCAGCATCATCTTGACGGCCAGGGTCGAGTCGAGTCCTCCGGAGAGGAGGGCGAGGGCTTTACGTTTCATCAAAGAGCTCCTGGGGCTCCATGATACGGCTGATCTGGTCGAAGTAGCGCCGTATTACAGGACCGAAATTTTCATTAGGCTAGCACAGTCCGGCATCGGATGTAAAGGAAGGCCGCCTCAGCCGGCCTGGTGCGCCTCCAAGACCCGGATGCGCTCCTTGAGTTCTTTCTCCCGCTGCCAGCGAGCGCTTACGTCCCGGATGACGGCGGCCACACCCTGGACCTTCCCGTCTGCTCCCTTTACCAGCACCATGGAAAATTCGGTTGAGATGCGCGTGCCGTCCTTGCGCAGGGCGGGTGCCGACAACAGGTCCACGCTGTAATGGCTCGAACCGCTCGCCATGACCCGGAAGTAACCCTCCCAGTGCCGGCCCCTCAGATTATCGGGGATGATCAAGTCCAGCGACTGCCCCAGCGCCTCGGATTTCGTATAGCCAAACATGCGCTCGGCGCCGCGATTCCAGAGTCGGATCAGACCGGCGCGGTCGGAATACATGATTGCGTCGTTGCTGTCGGCGATGATCCTTTGGCACAGCTGTTCCATTTCGAAGCTGTCCATGTGTGTTCTCCTTGACCGCTTTATGCCTGGAGCATAACATCAACCGCTGACACAAACAATGACCCTGGTTAAGGGTGCGGAAATGACTACATGATTCTGCAATCAAAACACACGGTCGTTTATCCATTGATTTCTGCACAGCTCCTGATATTCTGGAGCGGCCAATTGTTGTGGTTATCTGATCATGGGATCACATGCGCGGGCCATTCCGTCGTTGCTGTCGGAAACCCGCATCAACAACAACCAGTCCGACGATCCTGAATCACCTTTCTAAACCGTTTACCAAAAAGGTGAGCAGCGAGACTGCGCGCTCCTTGGCTGCCCGTTTCCGCTGCATCGCCACTGCGCCAGGAATCATGCATGAAAAATTCACGCGAAAATTTTTTTCTGGGCCGGCAACCGATCCTTGACCGCACCCAGGTGATCGTCGGTTTCGAACTGCTCTTCAGAACCGCCGAACGCAACGTGGCAGAATTCGAAAGCTATTCCCAGGCCAGTGCCAGCGTTATTGCGAGCGCCCTGGCCAGCTTCGGTATCCATGAGGTGCTGGGGGACAAGCTCGGATTCATCAACGTACATCTCGGGCTTTTGCTCTCGGAGCTGCTGGAGGTGTTGCCGGTCAAGCAAACGGTACTCGAACTGCTTGAAGTCATCCAGTTGGATGAGCAGGTGCTGGAGCGTTGCCGTGAACTAAAGAAAATCGGGTTCAGACTGGCCCTGGACGACCATGAATACAGCGCCGAATACGGCGAAATCTACAACGTTGTGGATATCGTCAAGATCGACATACTGCAGACCGGTATGGATGCTCTGCCGGCGATGGTCCAGGTACTGCGCCGCACGCCGGTCAAGATCCTTGCCGAGAAAGTGGAGACGGTCGAGCAGTTCGAGGCATGCTACCACATGGGTTTTGACCTGTTCCAGGGGTATTTCTTCGAAAGACCGACCGTGCTCAACAAGAAGCGCATCGATGTCTCGGGCGTGGCCATGCTCAAACTGCTGCAGCAGCTCACCATGGACGCCCCTTTGGTGGAGATCGAGCAGACCTTCAAGGAGCATCCGAGCCTGTCTTACAACCTGCTGCGACTGGTCAATTCTGTTGCCCTGGGTATGCGGGATAAGATCAAGACCTTGCGCCACGCCATTCTCATGCTGGGTACAGAAAATCTGCGGCGCTGGACCCAGTTGTCGCTCTTTGCGGGTAATGACAGCCGGGGCATAAACAATCCCCTGCTGGAGATGGCTGCTGTTCGCGGCCGACTGATGGAGATCCTCGTCATGCAGCGCAACGTCACCCTGCAGAGCGATGAACAGTCTGAGGCCGCTTTCATGACCGGTATTCTCTCGCTCCTGGAAGTTCTTTTTGAAACTCCGATGGTCGAAATTATCTCGCACCTCAACCTGAGCGATGAGGTGACGAATGCCCTGCTGCACCACAGCGGCCAGTTCGGCAGCCTGCTAACCCTGGCTGAAAAACTTGAGGTTACCGATTTTGACGCCGTCAGACCCCTGCTGAAGGAATGCAAGATTTCGCTCGACCAGATTCTGTCTGCACAACTGGAGGCATACAACTGGCGCGCCAGCATTGTCGTTCAGTGACACTGACGGGGCAGTATCATCGCCTTTCCATTCTTGACACCCCAGGGCTTATGGTGTAGCTTTACACGTCCTACCACAGGACAGCCCGGCGCTCTTGCTACGGCACCTCTTTTCAAGGTCACTTTCCACATGAAGATCACCGCAGTCATCCCCGCCCGTTACGCATCAACGCGTTTTCCGGGCAAGGCCCTGGCCGATATCGGCGGAAAGCCGATGATTCAGCACGTATACGAGCGGACCTGTCGGGCATCCCTGGTTTCACGGGTCATCGTTGCCACGGATGACCCCCGTATCGCCGATGTTATCCAACAAATCGGTGGAGAGGCGGTCATGACCTCCGCCAGTCATGAAACCGGCACAGACCGTCTGGCCGAGGTGGCCCGCGACCTGGATTGTGACCTGGTGGTCAATGTCCAGGGTGATGAACCGCTGATCGATCCTGCCATGATCGATCAGGCCATCCAGCCGTTTTTTGATAGCCCGGATATCAAGATGAGCACCCTCAAGACCCGTGTACTCTGCCTGCACGATTTTCTTTCCCCCAACGTGGTCAAGGTCGTTACCGACCTGGCCGGGAATGCACTCTATTTCTCACGGTCGCCCCTGCCGTTTTTCCGTGACAAATGGCAGGACCTCAAGGACGACTCCTTTGCCAGCGGCAGGATGCTCTGCTACAAGCATGTCGGACTGTATGTTTATCGTCGCGACTTCCTGCTGGAATTTGCTGCCATGCCGCCGACCTTTCTGGAATTGTCGGAAAAACTGGAACAACTGCGCGCCGTCGAGAACGGCGTCCGCATAAGGGTGGTGGAGACGGAGTTCGCCTCCATCGGCGTTGACACACCGGATGACCTGAGCAAGGCCCAGGAACGTTACCGGCAGAGCCTTTCATGAATACATCCCTTTCAGCCATAGGAGCAGACCATATGAAAACCAAGTTCATCTTCATCACCGGCGGGGTTGTTTCGTCCATCGGTAAAGGGCTGGCGGCCGCCTCGCTGGGGGCATTGCTGGAAGCCCGCGGCCTGCGGGTAACCCTGCAGAAGCTGGACCCCTATATCAATGTTGACCCCGGCACCATGTCCCCTTTTCAGCACGGCGAAGTGTTCGTGACTGATGACGGGGCTGAAACGGACCTGGACCTGGGGCACTACGAACGCTATACCAGCGCGGTGCTTTCCAAGAAAAGCAACTTTACCACCGGGCAGATCTACTTCTCCGTCATCAACAAGGAACGCCACGGCGACTACCTGGGGGGCACGGTACAGGTCATCCCGCATATTACCGATGAGATCAAGTCCAAAATCCTTGAAAATGCCCAGGGCGCCGACGTGGCCATCATCGAGGTCGGAGGGACTGTTGGTGACATCGAGTCGCTGCCGTTTCTGGAGGCTATCCGCCAGTTCCGCTTCGACCGTGGGCATGGTAATGCCCTGTATATCCACGTTACCCTGGTGCCGTACATCAGCGCTGCCGGAGAGTTGAAGACCAAGCCGACCCAGCATTCGGTCATGGAACTGCGCAAGATCGGTATTCAGCCCGACATACTCATCTGCCGCTGTGACCGGGAACTTCCTGTCGAGATGAAGAAAAAGATCGGCCTGTTCTGCAATGTGGAGGAAAAGGATGTCATTCCTTGCGTGGATGCAGAGCATATCTATGCAGTGCCGATCGCCCTCAACAGGGAAAAACTTGATGATCAGGTGGTTGAAAAGCTGAACATCTGGACCAAGGCCCCTGACCTGACCCAATGGCAGAAGGTGGTGGAAACCCTGCGCCACCCTGGCCATGGCGAAGTGCGAATTGCAATTGTGGGCAAGTATGTCGATCTGACGGAATCCTACAAGTCTCTGGCCGAGGCCCTGACCCACGGCGGCATCGCCAATGATTGCCGCGTCTTCCTCAAGTACATCGATTCCGAGAAGGTTGAGCAGGACGGAATCGATGGTCACCTGGATGATGTGGACGGAATCCTGGTGCCGGGCGGTTTCGGCGAGCGCGGGACGGAGGGTAAGGTGATAGCCATCGAGTTCGCCCGGACCCGCAAGATTCCTTTTTTCGGGATCTGCCTGGGGATGCAGATGGCGGCCATCGAGTTTGCCCGCAATGTGTGCGGCCTGAAGGAGGCCTGTTCCAGTGAGTTCCGCAAGGATTGCGCTCAGCCGGTCATCCATCTGATGGAAGAGCAGAAAGCGGTCAGCAAGAAGGGTGGCACCATGCGCCTGGGAGCCTACCCCTGTACACTTGTCAAAGACACCCTGGCCCACGCGGCCTACAACAAGATCGACATTTCGGAGCGCCATCGTCATCGCTACGAATTCAATAATGCCTACCGGGAGGCTCTCACCAAACAGGGCATGGTGCTGTCGGGGATTTACCACGACAAGGATCTGGTGGAGGTGATTGAAATCCCCGGACACCCCTGGTTCCTGGGGTGCCAATTCCATCCCGAATTCAAGTCCAAGCCGCTGGTCCCGCATCCACTTTTCCGCGCCTTTATCGGCGCAGCACTGGTTCATCGCAACACGAGGTAACCCATGACAAAAGAAATCTCCATTGACCGGATCAAGATCGGCGCCGACCGGCCGCTGGTATTGATCGCCGGCCCCTGCGTCATCGAGTCGGAGGCCGCTACCTTGCGCCACGCCGAACGTCTGCTGACCATCTGCAACGGGTTGGGTATGCCGCTGATCTTCAAGGCCTCTTACGACAAGGCCAACCGTACCTCGATCGGATCGTTCCGCGGGCCCGGCCTGAAGGATGGTCTTAAGATCCTGGCCAAGGTTAAGGAATCGTTGGGGTTGCCGGTGCTGTCCGACATCCACTCCATCGAGCAGATCGCCCCTGCCGCCGAGGTGCTGGATGTGCTGCAGATTCCGGCCTTCCTCTGCCGGCAGACTGACCTGCTGGTGGCAGCGGCCAGAAGCGGGCGGGTGATCAATGTTAAGAAGGGGCAGTTCCTGGCACCCTGGGATATGAAAAACGTGGCCGGCAAACTAGCTGCCTCGGGCAACGAAAATATCATCCTGACCGAGCGGGGCGTGTCCTTCGGTTACAACAATCTGGTGGTGGACATGCGTTCATTTCCGGTCATGCGTTCCAGCGGGTACCCGGTGGTCTTTGACGCCACCCACAGTGTCCAGCTCCCCGGCGGCCAGGGTGATAGCTCGGGCGGCCAGCGTGAGTTCGTGGAATACCTTTCCCGTGCTGCCGTTGCTACTGGTATTGACGGCATTTTCATGGAGGTGCATGAAGATCCGGACAAGGCGCTTTGTGACGGCCCCAACTCGATTGCGCTGAGTGAACTGGCGGCGCTGCTCAAAAGGCTCAGGGCTATCGATGCAGTTGTCAAACAGGCTGTTCAATGAACGTTATCGCAGAGGCTAAACGGGTTATTCAGGTGGAGGCCGACGCGCTCCAGGCCATGGCTGCGCGCATTGATGAAACTTTCGAGCGTGCCGTTGAGCTGATCCTGTCCAGCAAGGGCAGGGTGGTGGTCAGCGGCATGGGCAAGTCGGGACTGATCGGCCAGAAGATCGCCTCTACCATGGCCTCCACCGGTACTCCGGCCCTGTTTCTGCATCCCGCCGAAGGCATCCACGGTGATCTGGGAATGATCATGACCGGCGATGTGGTTATCGCCATTTCCAACAGTGGTGAAACCGAGGAGATGTTGCGGATCCTGCCGGCCATCAAGCGCATCGGCGCCCATGTGGTGGCCATGACCAGCAACGTGGCATCGACACTGGCCCGCAGCAGCGACGTCTTTCTGGATGTTTCCGTCAAGGAAGAGGCCTGCCCGCTGGGCTTGGCGCCGACCGCCTCGACCACAGCCGCCCTGGCCATGGGGGACGCCCTGGCGGTGGCCCTGCTGGTGCGGCGCGGCTTCCGGGCCGAGGATTTTGCCATCTTCCATCCGGGCGGTTCGCTGGGTAAAAAACTGCTCTTGCGGGTGGAAGACCTGATGCACAGCGGTGAGGAGGTGCCGCTGGTATCCGAGAATACGTTGATGAAGGAAGCGCTGTTCGTGATCACCGCCAAGGGCTTGGGCGTGACCGGCGTAACCGATGCTGACGGGGCGCTGCGCGGTGTAATCACCGATGGCGATCTGCGCCGGGCGCTGGAGAAAGGTTATAATATTCTCAACCAACGGGCAACAGAACTCATGAAACTCAACCCGCGCCGCATCAGGCGACAGGAACTGGCGGCGGCGGCACTGCAGGTCATGGAGCATAATTCCATTACCTCCCTGTTCGTCTTTGAAGACGAAAGCAGCCCCGCCCCGTGCGGCATCATACACCTGCATGACATCCTCCGCGCCGGTATAGCCTGATATGCATGACAAATTGAAAAACATCCGCCTGCTGCTGCTGGACGTGGATGGCGTCATGACCGATGGCGGGATCATCTACGACGCCAGCGGACTTGAAACCAAGCGTTTCAATGTTAAGGACGGCCACGGCATCAAGATGCTTCAGCGCCATGGTGTCGAAGTCGGTATTATTACCGGCCGCACCTCGATTGTCGTGGACAATCGCGCCAGAGAACTCGGCATCAGCCTGGTGTACCAGGGAGCCCTGAAAAAACTGGACAGCTACCTGGATATCAAGCTCAAGACCGGCCTGGAAGATTATCAGATTGCCTACATGGGCGACGACGTCATCGATGTGCCTGTGCTGCGCCGTGTCGGCTTTTCGGCCGCTCCGCTGGATGGGCTATTTGAAGTGCGGGCCGTGGTGGATTATGTGGCCTCGTGCGCTGGCGGGTGCGGCGCCGTGCGAGAGGTGTGCGATCATATCCTCAAGGCCCGAGGCGCCTGGGATGAGATAGCGGCGCGCTACGAATTATAGCAAGCTACATACCCAGTTCTGTTTTTTTTTCGGCAGAAATGAATGGAGCTGACGCACTAACCTGCCTATCCGGGGCAGGCATCATTCAATCTCTGTGCCAATACTGAAAAACAATCACGTTTCGCTGGACACTCCCGCCCCTCAATGCTATAGTGCCCCACATGGTATCGCCCCGTAACATCAGGCTTGTACTGGCTCTGCTCGTCGCTGCGGCGAGCATTGGCATCGTGGCTGCCATCTTCCTGAAAGGCTCGCGCACACCGTTGCCGGAGCCGGTTTCTCAGCAGCTTCCCCGGAACATTGATGTTGCCTTGCAAGATGCCCGCTTCACGGAAATGCGTGACGGCGTTACTGTCTGGGAACTCGTTGCCGAGCGCGCAGAATACGATAAAACAGGTGCTGTCGCCTATCTTTCAGGCATTCACATGGTTTATGCAAAAAGCCGTACAAATGGTTCCATCACCGTTACGGCCTCCAAGGGTGAATATTCTGCGGTAAGCAGGAACATTCACTTGCGGGGTAAAGTACATGTCGTGACGGAGTCAGGTATGGTCTTTGATACCGAATCCCTGGATTACTTGGCAGAGAAGTACTTGTTTCGAACCGCCGAACGTGTGAAGTTTCATCACCAGCGACTGATACTGACGGCTACCGGGATGGAACTTGATGCCAAGACGGAGACGTCACATTTTCTTTCATCAGTCGATGCTGTCGTGGAAAGTGTGCAGCAGCATTAAAGGCTTGTATTTCAGCACCTGGGGACCTGAAAAACGTTATGAAACTTTCTGCAGTCATAGCAACATTCATGATTATGACCGGTCTTTGTGCTTCATTTGCACTCAGTGCACCTGAACCGCACAAAGGCAGCACCAATCTGCCAATTACCATCAAATCAAATGATTTGACGGCAGACAATAAGGGCAAAAAGGCTGTTTTTACCGGGAAGGTTGTTGCAAAGCAGGGCGATGTTACCATATTCTGCGACAAGATGACGGTCTACTACGGCAACACCCAGGGGGATGTGGACAAGATCGAGGCCGACGGCACTGTGCGCATTGTGCAGGAAAACCGTACCGGAAGCTCCGCACACGCCGTCTACGAAAGCAAGGAAGGCAGGATAACGCTGACCGGCGGCAGCCCGAAGGTCACGCAGGGGACCGATACGGTTTCCGGCAAGATCATTACCTACTTTCTTGATGATGACCGGAGTAATGTCAGCGGTGGTGGCGACTCCCGCGTAGAAGCCATCATCCACCCAAAACCCAAAAATGACGCCCGCCCCAAAAAAGGCAATGCAGAAAAACACTGAAAAACTTCGCCTCTGGACCAGGGGGCTGGTCAAGACCTATGCTGACCGCCAGGTGGTCAGGGGAGTCGATCTCAGCATCGAAGCGGGCAGCGTTATCGGCCTGTTGGGGCCTAACGGCGCCGGCAAGACCACCACATTCTACATGGTGGTCGGCCTGGCTCAACCGGATGGCGGCCAGGTTTTTATCGGTGATGATGAAATCACCACCCTGCCCATGTATCAGCGGGCTCGGCGGGGGATCAGCTATCTGCCCCAAGAGGCTTCGGTTTTTCGAAAACTGACCGTGGCCGATAATCTGCTGGCGATTCTGGAAACCGTGGAACCGGAACGTGAACTGCGCAGGCACCGGATGGAACAGCTGCTGGAGGAATTCGGCATTACCCATATCGCCGGTGTCAAGGGTTACTCCCTTTCCGGCGGAGAGCGTCGTCGGGTCGAGATCGCCCGAGCGTTGATCACGAAGCCAGCCTTCATCCTGCTGGATGAGCCGTTTGCCGGCATAGATCCCAAAGCGGTGGCGGATATCCAGAATCTGATAGTTTCGCTCAAGGAACGCAATATTGGAGTGCTTATTTCCGACCATAACGTCCGCGAGACGCTCGGGGTCTGCGACCAGGCCTATATATTGAACAACGGGGAAGTGCTGGAGTATGGTACCCCCGACCACATCGCTTCCAGCAGCAAAGCCCGGGCGGTGTATCTGGGAGACGATTTCCGTCTTTGAAACACGATCTGATCTGATTTTTACGAGGTAGAGACTCCATGGCTATGGAGATGCGCCAACAACTGAAGATGTCGCAGCAGCTGGTGATGACGCCCCAACTGCAGCAGGCCATCAAGCTCCTCCAGCTGACCCGCATGGAGCTTCAGGATGTGGTGCGCCAGGAACTGGAGGAAAACCCGCTCCTGGAAGAGACGCTTGAGGCCGATGAAATCCGCGAAAACGAGCAGGCCGAACTGACCGAGAGCGAGGATGCGCCCGAAGTCCCGGTCGAGGATTTCAAAGAGGTTGAGGCCGGCGATGAGACGCTGCGCGACTGGGACAGCTACCTGGATGGCTATACTTACAGTTCCGGTGAGCAGTACCGCGACGATGATGAGCGGCCTTCATTCGAGAACCTGTTGACCCGTCGCGGCACCCTGACCGATCATTTGCTCTGGCAGCTCCACATGGGGCCTTTCTCCGAAGAAGAGGTGCTCATCGGTGAAGAAATTATCGGAAACGTAGATGATGACGGTTATCTGCGCGCTTCGCTGGATGAAATAGCGGCAGCCTGTTCACGGGATACCGGGCTTGTTACCCCGGTGCTGGAACGCATCCAGGAGTTTGATCCCTGCGGCATAGCAGCCCGCGGCGTTCAGGAGTGCCTGTTGATCCAGGCCCGTTTTCTGGGGATGCAGGGCAGTCTGGTCGAGCGCATCCTGCAGCACAGCCTCAAGGACCTGGAGACCCGCAAATACAAACAGATTGCCCGCGAACTGGCTGTGGATATCAACGACGTCCTGATGGCCGCCAAGATCATCGGCGGTTTTGACCCCAAGCCGGGCAGCATGTACAGCTCCGAAGATGTACATTATATTTCGGCGGATATATTTGTCTACAAGGTCGGAGATGAATATCTGGTCATGCTCAATGACGAAGGCCTGCCCAATCTCAAGGTCAGCCCCTATTATGCCGAGGCCAAGACCAATGGACTGGTCGATTCCCGGGCCGACGAATACATCAACGAAAAGGTCCGCTCCGCGCTCTGGCTGATCAAGAGCATTCAGCAGCGTCAGCGCACCATCTACAAGGTGGCCAAGAGCATCATCAGATTCCAGCGTGATTTTCTTGACCGGGGTATAGAATGCCTGAGGCCGTTGGTACTGCGCGATGTAGCCGATGACATCGGCATGCATGAATCCACCATCAGCCGTGTGACGACCAACAAGTACATGCAGACGCCCCAGGGTCTGTTTGAGTTGAAATATTTCTTCAACAGCGGTCTTTCTACAACCGAGGGCGACTTTGTAGCATCGGAGAGCGTCAAGAACCGCATCAGGGAAATCGTCGAAAAAGAAGATCACAAAAAGCCGCTGTCCGACCAGAAGATTGCCGACATGCTGTCTGTCGAGACAGTTAACATAGCCCGCCGCACTGTCACCAAATATCGGGAGATACTGAAGCTCGGCTCATCATCGGAACGCAAACGACATTTTTAGCGTCTCTTGCCGTACAAGAGGCGAATTTCGCACGAACTTACAGGAGGTAACTATGCAGGTAATCACAACATTCAGGCACATGGAACAGAGCGACGCCCTCAAGTCTTATGCCGAGGAAAAGCTTGATCGGGTCGCAAAATATATTGACGAGCCGATCAATGTTCAGGTCTATTTTGCCGTAGAAAAAAAGATCCGGCATATTGTCGAGATCGTCATTGCCGCCAAAGGTATCAACACCAAGGCCTCCGAGGAGACCAACGACATGTACGCCGCTATTGATGCCGTCATCGACAAGATTGAACGGCAGCTCAAGCGTTACAAAGAAAAGATCAAGGCCCACAAGCCCAACGGTGAAGAGCGCGGCCGCCAGTTCTCCAAAAAGATATTCGAGGCCGAGAGCATCGAGAACGACGCCGAACCGGTTGTTATCAGAACCCAGACCGAAACGGTCAAACCGATGTCGGTAGAGGAAGCCGTCATGCAGATGAATCTGCTGAACAAGGAATTCATCGTATTCACTGATGCCGTCAACAACGACATCAGTGTCCTTTATCGCAGAAAAGATGGCAATTTCGGTTTGATTGAGCCGCAGCGCGGCTAGGATCGTTACAATGAGCGAGGCACCCGTGCAAGGAATCAGCCTTTCCCTGCAGGATCTACTGAATGATTCGGAATACGGCCTGGGTCTGTCCCTGCTGGCGGGTGAGCGCGGGCTGACCCATCGTGTGTCCAGTCCGCGAATTCAAAAGCCGGGCCTGGCGCTGGCCGGTTACACCGAGCACCTGCATCCCTCCCGGATCCAGGTGCTCGGCAATACCGAAATTTCCTATCTGCAAAAGATCGATGCACAGGTCGCCGTCGAGAGTATCCGCAAACTCTGCACGTTCCCGATCTCCTGCTTCATCGTCACCAAGGCGCTGCTCCCTCCGCAGTTCCTGCTTGACCACGCGGAAGCGTCCGGTATTCCGGTTTTCAATACCCACCATCAGTCATCGACCTTTATTTCCCTGATCACCAAGTTCCTCGAGGAACGGCTGCTTCCAACCACCCATATGCACGGGGTGTTGATGGATGTGCTCGGGGTCGGAATCCTGTTGTCCGGCAAGAGCGGCATCGGCAAAAGCGAGTGTGCGCTGGACCTGGTTATCCGCGGCCATCGGCTGGTGGCTGATGATATGATCTTCATCAAGAAGAAGATGCCGGCGGCCCTGGTCGGGCAATCCGAAGAGGCGATCCAGCACCTGATGGAGATACGCGGTCTGGGGATCATCAACATCAAGGACTTGTACGGTGTTTCATCCATCCGCGAGAAAAAAATCATCGATATGCAGCTTGATCTGGTGGAGTGGGACCCGGCGCATGAATATGACAGGCTGGGGGTTGATGACCTGCATGTAACCATCCTGGGGGTCGATATCCCGCAGATCTTCATCCCGGTTCGTCCCGGCCGCAACCTGGGTTCGATTATCGAGGTCGCGGCACGTAACTTTCTGCTCAAGGGCATGGGCTATCATTCGGCCCGTGATTTTCAGGAACGCTTGATGGCACGGATAGATGTCCGGCCGCTGGGCAACGAGGTGGAATAGGCCGTGCGGATTATTGTTATCACCGGCATGTCCGGATCGGGAAAATCAACGGCAGTCAGGGCACTTGAGGATGAGGGCTATTATTGCATAGATAATCTTCCGGTGCGCCTTTTCAAGCGTTTCGCCGATTTGATCGGTAAATCCGGTGAGCCATTCAAGGGGATCGTGCTGGTTGCGGACATACGCGGTCGTGAGTTCCTGAAGGGTTACGAAAGCGCCTTCCAGAAGATTGGTACAGCGGGCCACAGCGTAGAAATCTTGTTTTTTGATGCCCTGGATGAAACCCTGATCCGGCGTTTTTCGGAAACCCGCCGCAGGCACCCGGCCGATGAGCATTGTTCGGTAACCGATGGTATCCGTATCGAACGTGAGCGGCTTTCCGGTATGCGCCAAATGGCGACCCGCATCATCGATACGTCCGAGTTCAATGTACATCAGCTCAAAGATCATATCCTGCGGATTATTCGTGGAGATGAGGGCATCACCACCTTCGCCGTGGAGGTGCAATCCTTCGGGTTTCGCTACGGGATACCGATGGAGTCGAGCATTGTCATGGATGTGCGCTTTCTGCCCAATCCGTTTTTCGTGCCGGAGCTGAAAGAACTTTCGGGTCTTGATGATGCGGTGCGCGAGTATATTGTGGACAAGCCGCTGACCGCGGCGTTCATCGACTATTTTTTTCCGATGCTTGATATGCTGGTGCCGGCGTATCAGCAGGAAGGCAAGGCCTATCTGACCATTTCCATTGGCTGTACCGGCGGAAGGCATCGCTCCGTGGCACTGGCGGAGATAACGGCCATGCATCTGCAGACAATCTGGCCGTCAGTTCGCATTACACATCGAGATATCGAAAAGGGGAAGCAATGACAGGACTGGTTCTTGTGACACATGCTGGCTTGGCCAGTGCATTGATAGCATCGGCACAGATGATTGTCGGCTCCATCGAAGCATGTGCCTCCGTGGAGGTGACCCCTGGTGAGCAGGCTGACGGGATCATGGCCCGGGTGGTCGCCGCCGTTGCAACGGTCAGCGCCGATGGCGCCATCATAATGACAGATCTTTTTGGCGGAACACCCTCAAATATGGCTATGTCTTTTCTCAAAGAGGGGCGAGTCGAGGTACTGACCGGTGTCAACCTGCCCATGATCATCGAATTCTGCTCAAAGCGCGGGCACATGTCGGTGGTGGAACTGGCCGCTGTGCTCCAGCGCTGCGGTCGCGAAGGTATCATCATCGCCGGAGAATTTCTGAAATAATTTCACCGGTTCCGGTCCGGATTCACCTGAATACGAGGGGTACCAGAAGCCACATGCTCAAGAAAGATTTTCTCATAATTAACAAACTGGGGCTCCATGCCCGGGCATCGGCCCTGTTTGTAAAAACCGCCAGCCGTTTTGCCGCTGAAGTCAAGCTGAACAAGGAAGGGATCGAGGTGAACGGCAAGAGCATCATGGGGATCATGATGCTGGCCGCTTCCAAGGGTAACACCGTCTCCCTCTCGGTAGAAGGCGCCGACGAGGAAGAGGCTCTGCAGACCATTGGTGAACTGATCACCAACGGATTCGGCGAGGAATGACATGCGTGTATTCACGGGGGTCGCGGCTTCGCCCGGGATTGTCGTGGGCAGACTCCAGGTGGTTGACCGCCAGCGCTTGGCCGTCACCGAATATCCCGTAAGCGCAGATGGCGTTGCCGCGGAAATCGCGCGGCTCAAGGCGGCCATCGCTGTCACCCGTGCCGGTCTGGAAGCCCTCAAGGCCGATCTTGCGGAGTCAACCGGTGAAGAGCACCTCTTTATCATCGAGACCCACCTGCTGATCCTGGCTGACGAACGCCTGTTCGTCGAAACAGCCTCTCTCATAGAAACCGGTCTGATCAATGCCGAAGGCGCCCTGCACCGCACTCTCCAGAAATACCGCGGCACCTTTGCGGCCATCGAAGACGCCTACCTGCGCGAGCGCATCAACGACGTCGAGACGGTTATCGAAAAAATCCTGCGCACCATGGCCGGTGAGGCCCATGAAGTAATCATTCCTGAGAACGGAATGACGATCATTGCCGCGCATGACATCACCCCGGCGGATATCCTTCAGATGGACCGCACCCGGATAATCGGTCTGGTGACGGAAATCGGCGGCATAACCTCCCATGCCTCCATCCTGGCGAGGGCCTTCGAACTGCCGGCCGTGACCGGCGTGGAGGGTATCGGGAACCCGGTGCTGGATGGCGCAGCGGCGATTGTGGACGGGTTGAGCGGCCGTGTGATCGTCAACCCGGATCGCGCAACGTTTCTGGACTGTTTGCAGCGTAAAAGTCACTACGAGTATAATGAGCTTGAACTGCAAAAGCTCAGGGATCTGCCGGCTAAAACCCTGGACGGCTACTTGATGCAGCTGAAGGGCAATGTGGAAATACCCGAAGAAGGCGCATATGTCCTCAATCATGGCGGGGCAGGTATCGGGCTCTATCGGACCGAGATGCTCTTTATGAACCGCCGGGAGATGCCTGGGGAAGAAGAGCAATTTCGGGCATACGCAGCCATGCAGCAGGCTGTGGCGCCGCATCCACTCACGGTCAGAACTCTGGATGCGGGGGGGGACAAGCTGCTGGATGGAGTGCCGCACCTGGCCGAGCAGAATCCGGCCCTGGGCATGCGTGCCATCAGGCTTTCCCTGAGCATGCGGGATGAGTTCAAAAAACAGCTGCGCGCGATCCTGCGGATCAGTGTCTTGGGCACGGTGCGGATCATGTTTCCGATGATTTCCGGCCTTGATGAATTGCGGCGGGCCAAGGCCCTTCTGGAGGAGTGCAAATCGGAGCTGACCGCAGCCGGTGTACCTTTTGACCGTCAGATACAGGTCGGCATCATGATCGAGATTCCTTCGGCTGTGATGATGGCTGATCTGCTGGCGCTTGAAGCGGATTTTTTCAGTATCGGCACCAATGACCTGATCCAGTACACCCTGGCCATAGACCGTTCCAACGAACATCTGTCAGATTTTTTTCAACCGTTGCACCCGGCGGTGCTGCGCTCCCTGCACCGCGTGGTGGAGGTGGCCCACGCTGCCGGTATCCAGGCCTGCATCTGCGGTGAGATGGCCGGCGACCCGCTCTACCTGCCGATACTGCTGGGGTTCGGCTTTGATGAACTCTCCATGGCGAGCGCTTCCATCCCGCGGGTCAAGCAGATTCTGCGGCGCTGCACCCGCGAACAGTCAATCGCCATTGCCGCGAACTGTCTGACATTCGCCACCGCCGCCGAGGTCGAGAACTACCTCAAGAACGAGATTACCAGCCATTTTGCGGAGAGTTTTGATTGATGACACCCTATCTGATATTGACCCTGTTCGCCCTGGTTTTCGGCATGGTCGTTGGCTCATTTCTTAATGTCTGTATCTGCCGCATGCCCAAGGACGAGTCAATTGTATCTCCTCCGTCCCATTGCCCCACATGTGACTACCGTATCCGCTGGTACGACAACATCCCTCTGGTCAGCTATGTGTTTCTTCGTGGCAGATGCCGCGGCTGCGGTACGCACATCTCGCTTCAGTATCCGCTGGTTGAACTGCTCAACGGCCTGCTGACCCTGGCCCTCTTTCTCCGCTTCGGCCCGACCCTGGCATTTCTGGTGCTGTTTCTGTTCTGCTCGGCGTTGGTGGTGATCACCTTTATCGACCTGGAGCATCAGATCATCCCGGATGAAATTTCCCTGTCCGGGATTGTCATCGGCTTTATATGTTCATTCTTTCTGCAAGGTCATTCCTGGTTGAACTCCCTGCTGGGGATACTGCTGGGTGGGGGCAGCCTGCTGCTGGTGGCCTACGGCTACCAGTGGCTGACCGGCAAGGAAGGCATGGGCGGCGGTGACATCAAGCTACTGGCCATGATGGGCGCCTTCCTGGGCTGGAAGGCCATCCCGTTCATCATCTTTGCCAGTTCACTGGTTGGCTCGCTGGTCGGCATAACAATCATGCTCGTCCAGAAAAAGGATTCCAAGCTGGCGATCCCCTTCGGTCCGTATCTAACATTCGGCGCCGTGCTGTACATCTTTTACGGCCGGCAGATCATCCAATGGTACCTTGCAGTTGCAACTCCCGGCAGCAGATAAGCCATGCGCAGCTTCCGCCCGAACCTTACCGTTTCCATCCTGGCCTTTCTCAGCTGCCTGCTGCTGCTGACCTGGCTGCTCTTCAGTCTGCTGGCCTTCAAGACCGCCGCCAATGATCTGTATGCCCAGAAGGGTGAACATGCCCGCATGCTGCTGGCAACCTTCTCCAGCCTGTTGCCGGAAACGCTTCCGGTCTACCCGAACGGGATGATCGCCATGAGTGAACCGGCGGCAATCTATGCCGGGAAGCTGTTGGAAGAGGTCTCGTTTATCCGCTTGACCCTGCTGGATGCCAATTCCAAACTGATTTTCACTGCAAGCCGGGAGGGCGGCGATGTGTACCTGCCTTTTGCCGGCAGCCGTCAGTTGCGCGAGGGGAGTAGCGTCGCACCTGACGGTGAGTCTCTGATCTGTATAACCAAGGTTGTCCGGGACGGGGTGGTTGCCGGCAGCGCAGGGCTGGTGCTCTCGCTCTCCGCGGAAAAGGCCCGCTTGGAACGATCACACACGCTGTTCATGGCATACTTCGCCATCGACTTTATCCTGCTGCTCGGTCTGGGTTCGTTTATCCTGTCCCGGATCGTGGTAACACCGATCAGCCGTCTGCTGGCAGCTACCGAAAAGATTACCGGGGGTCAGTACGGCCAGCAGGTGCGTGTTTCGGGCAGTTCGGAACTTGTCCGCCTGGCGGAGTCATTTAACGACATGTCAGCCACACTCTTACAGAAGGAACAGGAGGTAGGCGGACATATGGCGGCCCTGGAGCGGGCCAACGCCGACCTGCGCCAGGCACGGGAAGAGGCGATCCGTACGGAAAAGATGGCCTCCATCGGTCTGCTGGCCGCCGGCATGGCCCATGAGATCGGCACCCCTCTGGCATCCATCATGGGTTACGCCGAACTGGCCGCCACTGAACAGCTTGACGGCGACACGATCCAGGATTATGCCCGACGGATTTCCAGCGATTGTGCCCGTATCGACCGTATCGTGCGCGGGTTGCTCGATTACTCGCGGCCGCGGGCCGCGACCGTCGCAGCCTGTGATATCCGCGAACTGGTGGTTGCGACAATCGAGATGCTCTCCCAGCAGGGCGCCTTCAAGGACATCCGGCTGGCCAGCGACTATGGGGAAAACCTGCCGGATGCGTGCGTTGACCCGCATCAGCTTCAGCAGGTATTGATCAATCTCCTGCTCAACAGCCGTGACGCCATGCTCCCCGGCGGGAAACTTGCCGTGCGGGTCAGGACCGACAACAGTTTAGGGTCTTCGGGGCAGTCGGTAGCCTGTCTGCGTATCGACGTGCTGGACAACGGCTGCGGCATCCCCGAAGAACACCTGCTGCGGATATTCGATCCATTTTTTACCACCAAGCCGCCCGGCAAGGGCACCGGCCTGGGGCTGGCCATATCAGCCCGCATAATGGAGGGCTTTGGAGGCAGGATTACGGTACAGAGCAGGCCGGGAACGGGAACCTGCTTTTCGCTCTGGCTTCCGCTCCCTGTCACGGGGGAGCCGGTTACATGACTGATGCCCGTTCACAGATCCTGATTATTGATGATGAAGAAAACCTTCGCCATATGCTTTCCGCCATGCTGTCCAGGCAGGGATACCAAACAGATAGCGCTGAAAACGGCGCCGAAGGTCTGCAGCGCCTGCGGGAAAAGGTCTATGATTTCATTCTCTGCGACAGTCGCATGCCGGAGATGGACGGCAAAGGCTTTCTAACCCGCGCGCTGGGTGAGCATGTGCCTTCCCCGGTGATCATGATGTCGGCCTACGGCTCGGTTGATACCGCCGTTGAATGCATGAAGATGGGTGCCTACGATTTCATCTCCAAGCCGTTCAAAAAAGATGAGATCGTGATGGTGCTTAAAAAGGCCGAAGAGCGGGAACGGCTCAAATCCGAAAACAGCCGGCTGCATGCCGAGGTAGCGGGACGCGACGAATTCTGCGGTATCGTCAGCCGCAACCCGCTTATGCAGGAGATTTTCGCCCAGATCCGCAAGGTGGCGGATCTTAAAACTACGGTGCTGGTCCTGGGAGAATCGGGGACCGGCAAGGAACTGGTGGCCCGGGCCATCCACAACAGCGGGATCAGGGCCGGGAAACCATTTGTGGCGGTCAACTGCGGCGCCATCCCGGAAAATCTGCTGGAGAGTGAGCTGTTCGGCCATGTGCGCGGCGCCTTCACGGATGCTTCCGCCGACAAGGCCGGACTTTTCGAACAGGCTGACGGCGGTACGCTGCTGCTGGACGAGATCGGTGAAATGCCCCTTTCGCTGCAGGTCAAGCTGCTGCGCGTACTGCAGGAGGAGGAGATTCGCAGGGTAGGGGGGGCGCAGTCCAGGAAGGTAAACGTGCGGGTCGTCTCGGCCACCTCGCGCGATCTGGAAGCGGATGTGGGTAACGGCCGGTTCCGGGAGGATCTGTACTTTCGTCTGAATGTCTTCTGCATCACGCTGCCGCCCCTGCGTGAGCGCTCCGAAGACATTCCCCAGTTGGTGAGCCGCTTTGCCGGCAAGTACGCGGCCGGCAACCGGACAGCGCCCGTGCGCTGCTCTCCGGAAGCTATGCGGCGGCTGCTGGGATACGGCTGGCCCGGCAACATCCGCGAACTGGAAAACGTCATCGAACGCGGCATGATCCTGTGCGATGGAATGACGTTAACGAGTGACAGCCTGCCACCGACACTGCGCAGAGCGTCAGGTAGCGGCACAGTTGCTCCCGCGGACGAGGACCTCTCGATCAAGAAGGCCGAAAACGCCATGGAACGCGACCTGATCCGCAAGGCGCTGCTCAAGACCGGCGGCAACCGCACCCAGGCGGCCCGGATCCTGGAAATAAGCCACCGCTCATTGCTATACAAACTCAAGGAATTCGGGATTGAATAGTACGTTACCGCACCTGTCCCGATGGTTGGGACCAGGCAATAAGTGCGGGGTTTTGAGTCCGGCTTTCTCCATAAGTATGAAAAAATTGCGTGGTTCTGGCATCTGTCTTTTTAATATTAAACAATATCAGCTTGTTGCAGTTGTGGTCGTCAAGGCATCAATATTGCTTGTAATCTAAACGATTTCACTACCCAGAAAGGATTCATCCATGTTTAAACAACTGATTTTTACCCTTGCCGTTTCTCTGATCATCTCTTCACCGTCCTTTGCCATGGCCAAGGATGGCTGCGGCGG
>JBBQXT010000015.1:0-31943 GCA_038209415.1 Geobacterales bacterium | reverse complement strand
AAAAATTGTGGCCCGAGATGTTCCCGAACTACCTCGGCGCCAGCCAGTACAAGCTCTCCCTTCTGACGCAGATCGCGGATGTGACCGGCATCCTCGGTGTCAGCTTCCTGGTCGTCTACATAAATTCAACGCTGTATGTGCTGATCGAACAGTGGGTTGAGAAGCGGCGCTTCGCCTGGCGTCAGTCAGCAGCCCTGGCGGCCGTTGTCGTGATTGTCCTCGTCTATGGCGGCGTTCGCATCCGCAACGTGGACCAACAAGCCTCACACGCTGGGAAGTTAACGGTCGGCCTGATCCAGGCCAATCACGGAGCGGCCGAAAAATACCTGAATCCGGAAGCCTTGGTCCGCGAGCACCGGGAGATGTCCGAAACCCTTGCCGGAACCGGTCCCCTCGACCTGATCGTTTGGCCCGAGGGCATTGGCATGCTCAGCCTGACATCGCGAGAGGAACGGCTCTCATCCGATCTGCTCGACAACCTGCGCACTCCGTTGCTGTTCGGCACGATCCTGAAAGAATGGCAGGGGGGCAAACGCCGCGTCTTCAACACCGCCATACTCACGGATGGCAGGGGAGGAATTCTCGGCACATACGACAAGATGGTGCTGGTCCCCTTCGGTGAGTTCATCCCCTTCGGTGACAGATTCCCGTGGCTGTACTCCTGGTCGCCCTACTCCAGCAGATTGTGGCCGGGGGAGAGCGAGGAACCGCTCCATTTGGGCAAGCACCTGCTCTCCGTCAGCATCTGCTATGAAGATATCTTCCCCGGACAGATCCGCTCACTGATGCGCGGCGGCCGCGACCAGCGCATACCCGAAGCCATGTTCAACCTGACCAACGACTCCTGGTACGGCAAATCGACCGAACCGATGGAGCACCTCGCCCTGGCCAGCTTCCGGTCGATCGAACACCGACGTTCCCTGGTCAGGGCCACCAACACCGGCGTGTCCGCCTTTGTAGACCCGGTGGGCCGGCTGGTCAAATATAGCGGGATATGGACAAGGGAAACGCTGGTGGACAGAATTCCGCTGATGCAGGGGCGCACAGTGTACGCACTGCTGGGGGATTGGTTCGGCTGGGGCTGCGCCGGCCTCGCCATTTTCGGCATCGGCCGGGTGATCCGCAGCTCCCGCCGCAGCAAAGAAATGGATCAGCCGCAGTTTGACGTGGGCAGGAAGCGTCGGAAGAAGGTTCGTGGCGGGACGAATAAATAGTTTCAGCAGGGAATAACAGGGACTCCAGAATCCATATCCCCCTGCCCTTATGTTATCAAAAAGCGAGAACAGGGGAAAATTGCAAGTTCCTTGATGACACAGTAACCACAGCAAACAACATACCCCTGACAACTCGTTACGTACTATACGAGGGTTAAGGGAAACTTCAAACACCTGCATCATTATCGCGTTATTGTCGTCAGACCCCTGATACAACCACGTCAAGTGCCCTGACAATATCGTCTCTCAAGTGGGACATTGACCCAACTTTTTCGCTGAGATCTCGCTCGCTTACTCCGTCAATCAGATGCAACGCAAGAATCACCTCAGTATTCCCAAACATAAACACAGGATTCAGATTTTCAATTATGTCCATTTTACGCTCTCTGGCAACCTCAGCAGAGATAAGTGGCACAACTACCTTTGTTCCGGTCTTAACAATATCACACTGGATACCCGCGCCGTGGAGATCAGCTTCATAATCGTCTGTTTCAACTGGCTGAAACTGATCACCTGCATATCCGGCAGCTTGTACAGCGCAGTTTCCAGCTTGGCAATGTCCGTGTCTTTTTTTACCTTGATGGCGATGGTGGTTATCTTGTCGATCCCGGATCCGCTGCAGAGTCTTCAAGGGGACAAAGATCGTTCCGTCATCCTGGGTTCCGGTCCGGTCCAGGATCCCCACTGTCACGACCTTGAGCTCGACATTTTTTTCGGGAACGATGATCATGTCCCCCACCACGCGCTGTTCCAGTTCGGCCGCCTCGTAGTGATTATAAGCATATTCTAAATAGTTTTTCAAACTGCTCGAATATTAGACGATGTTGGCTGTCTATCTCGTCAAAGCCAAGAACAAGAGATTCATCCCATTGGAGCGACATAGTGCCTTCCTTTCCAGTCTGTACATGTATTTGTGAATCGGCGTGGAACCATGACTCACAAACCGACCCACCAGGCTCGTACTACTGATCGTGAATCATAGAGATCGGGCAAGGTTCGCTGCCAATCTGGAATCATTCTTGAAAGCCGGCTCACAATTTTGAATACATTAAATATACTCGGCGTACTTCTTATCTTCGGTCATAATATGATGTATAAACCACTCCCTTACAAACGTAAGCAAGTTTTGTGTAGTTAGTGATTGATTTGATTCATTACTTTTCAGATGATCCAATTCAGTAATGAAGTAGGCATGATGTTTCTTTTGAGATTCAAGCCCGGGATAATGCTTCAAGTAAAGGAGATGTTCCTCAGCAGTAAAATGTTCTTTAATGTAATTGGTCAATTTATCTAAAATCGAGTCAATTTCAGTTCTTGGTGTTTCAGGTTTTAGCGCTGCATGTACTGCGTTAATATACCCGAGAAAACTTTTATGCTGCTCATCCATCTCAATTGAACCGACATTAAAACTGTCTTTCCAGATTACGTAATCCATTTTCAGCTCCTCCTGTTTTTATTAGATCACAAGCCATACATTAAAAGGCAGCCTGTTCCGTTTTAATATTGAAAGGGCATCCCTATTGGCGGGTAAGTCGTCAACGGTCAGGATAATCTGCTTGTGCAACTCCTTAAAAGTTGGAACTTGGAACTTGAGTTCACACCCTCAGCATAAGAGTACCACATATTCTGCGTTCTACAGATTTGACCCCCATAATTATTTTATATTTTTTTTGGTGGCGGTGTTTGTTAGCGGTGAAGTATGGAGTGTGATAGCGGTGGAGAAAGGGGAGATAGAGACGGGGGTAAGGGGGGGCTGGCTGGTCATTAATCCATGCAAAATAAAGCAACCTGTCCACGTTTTAATCTTCCAGCCGCATTATTCCTCAAGCGCAATTCGTATAATTTATTTGGCGATATCCTCAGGTGAAAGAATAAAATCTATACACCCGCTATCTATTGCGCTCTCAGGCATATCCGGCTGGCTGGCCGTGTCGGGCGTCTGCGCAATGGTAATGCCACCCACTTCTCTTATGCCGCACTACGCTGCTGCCCCATCACCATCATAGCCCGAGACAATGACTGCGATAATTTTGCCGGCCCAATGCTCAGTCAGGGAACGCAGGAAAACCGTAATCACGTCGGGCCATCCCCATGATTTTGATATCGGTTTTAGGCGAAACTCTCCTTCAAGAACGCGCAAATAACGCTTTTCCGGGATAATGAACACATGGTTAGGCTGTATGCAGATAACACATTTTCTATACCACCAATTCATAAACAAGGCATCATGAAAACAATATAAAAACCTTACCATACACATGCGACAAGATACGTCATAGGCGCAAATGAAGCCCGCTGCGGAAACGCAGCGGGCTTCATTGTTAATTTCATTTTTACTTTTAATCAGGCTTTGGCAGCAGCCTCGGCCCTTTCATAGCCCATGGCAAACGCTTTCCTGTTCAACTCGATGAAGGCCTCGGGTACGCTGGACAGAACAGCCTTCTCGGCATTTTCCCTGGTAACCTGGCCGGTCAGGGCCACCATGGCGCCCAGAGCGACGATGTTAGCAACGATTTCGCGGCCGACGTCGTTCTTGGCGGTATTGATGATCGGGAAGGCGACCGTCCTGAAGTTCCCTTTCGGGACATCCTTGACCATATCGGAGTCGATCAGCAACACCCCGCCCTCTTTCAGGTCGTGGGAGTACTTGTTGGCCGCTTCCTGGGTCATGGCCAGCAGTGCATCGCACTGGGTAATTTTCGGGTAGTCGATGGGAACGTCGGAGATGATGACTTCCGACTTGGATGCGCCACCGCGGGCCTCGGGCCCGTAACTCTGCGACTGAACGGCCTGCTTGCCCTCGTAGATGGAGGCAGCCTTGGCCATGATGATACCAGCGGTGATGAGTCCTTGTCCGCCGGCACCGGAAAATCTGAGTTCATAACGTGCCATCTTTATCGCTCCTTTTCCCTGTAATTATTTGGCGGCCTTGGCACGCTCGATGACCTTGGCATACTCAGCGATGTATTCCGGTTTATCTTCCTTGTAGAGAACACCGGTAAGCACCTTGCCCTGCAGCTGCTCGGCGGTCATTTTCTCGGCAGCCTTGACAGGTACGGCAACCTCTTTCAGGTGGTTCATCATCTCGATGACCGACTTATACTTGTTGCGGCGACCGTAGGTAGTCGGGCAGTCGTCCAGGATTTCAACCACGGAAAAGCCCTTGTGCTGAATGGCTTCGACGATCAGCTTGTCGATCTGGTTGGCATGGAAGGCCGTTCCGCGGGCCACGAAGGTTGCACCGGCGCCGATGGCCAATTTGGCGATATCAAAGCCGGGATCGGGGTTGCCGTAGGGTGTGGTGGAGGCCTTGGCGCCGGTAGGGGTACAGGGTGAAAACTGTCCGCCGGTCATGCCGTAAATGTAGTTATTCAGGATGATGTAGGTCATGTCGATGTTGCGGCGGCAGGCGTGGATGAAGTGGTTGCCGCCGATGGCGGTACCGTCGCCGTCGCCGCCGACCAGAATCACATTCATCTCCGGCCTGGCCATCTTGACGCCGGTTGCAAAGGCAGCGCCGCGTCCATGGGCGGTGTGCAGGGTGCAGCAATCAATGTAGCCGGGCAGACGCGAGGCACAACCGATACCGGAAACGAGTGCCGTATTTTCCTTTTTCAGTTGCAACGTATCAAAAGCGCGAATCAACCCTTTCATGACGATGCCGTGGCCGCAGCCGGGACACCAGATATGGGGCAGTTTGCCGGGACGAATCCATTTATCATAATCGAATGCCATGGTTACTTAACCTCCTTAATCTTCTCGAGGATCTGGTCGGGATTGATCGGTTCACCGTCAACTCGGAAGATACCGAGGATCGGGGCCTTGCCCTGGGCGTTGCGCTCGATTTCGAGGGCACACATACCGAGGTTCATTTCAGGAACGACAAAGCCCTTGACCTTGGCTGCCAGCGCCTTGATCTGCTTGTCGGGAAACGGCCAAAAGGTCTTGATGCGGAACATGCCGGCCTTGATGCCCTGCTCGCGAGCGACATTGACGGCATAACGGGCCGAACGTGAGGTGGAGCCGTAAGCAACGACAACAACCTCTGCATCTGCCAGCAGGTAATCCTCAAACTGGACGATGTCATCAATATTGGCATTGACCTTGCGCACCTGGCGCTCTTCCTCGGCCTGGACAACCTCGGCCTTGGTGGTCGGAAAACCGTCTGACATCTTGTTGAGACCGGTTACATGAAACTTGTAGCCGGAACCGAAGGCGGCCAGCGGCGGTACATCACCGAAGCTGGTGTCGTAGGGCTTGTACTGTTCAGGCGGTACGGTCGGGGCCTTGCGGGGGACGACTTCGATCTCGCCCGGTTCGGGAAACACGACGCGCTCACGCATGTGGGCAACGATCTCGTCCGGCATGACCATGACCGGGGTACGGTACTTCTCGGACAGGTTGAAGGCGCGGATAACCTCTTCAAATGTCTCCTGTACGGAGGCCGGGGTCAGGCAGATGGCCGGATGGTCACCGTGGGTGCCCCACTTGGCGCACATGACATCGGACTGACTCGGACCGGTCGGCATGCCGGTGGAGGGGCCGCCGCGCATAACGTTGTAGATCACGCAGGGGATCTCGGCGATGCAACCGTAGCCGATCAGTTCCTGCTTGAGAGACAGTCCGGGACCCGAGGTCGAGGTAAGCACCTTGGAACCGGCCAGGGACGCGCCGAGGATGGCTGCCATGGCACCGATCTCGTCTTCCATCTGGATGAACTTGCCACCGATCTTGGGCAGTTCGAGAGACAGAACTTCGGAAACTTCGGTCGAGGGTGTAATCGGGTAGCCTGCAAAGAAGTTGCAGCCGGCATAGAGCGCACCATGCGATGCAGCTTCGTTACCCTGAAGAAACGCTACTTTTTTGGACACTGTTCATTCCTCCCGTGGATTTATTCGGTAGTGACTTTGATAGCGAAGTCGGGACACCTGAGTTCGCACTGCATGCACTTGATGCAGGCTTCCAGGTTTTTAACCGCGGCGACAAATCCCTGCATCTCAAGAACCTTGGTGGGGCAGAACTCGACGCAGATATGACACCCCTTGCAGTACTTCTCGATTATCTCGATTTTTGGCAGTTTTTTCTCCATCTGGCAAGACTCCTTTATTCCCGTAATAAAAGGTGTGATTTCAGATCCCATAAAGTGGCAAAAGAAGGGCAGACGCCCTTCTTTTGCATTCACAAAAGAAAACCTGATGTTTAAAAAATCCTATTTCATGCTGTCTACAAGACCCTTGACCGCTGCAACCGACTTGTCCATCATGGCCTGCTCTTCAGCATCAAGCTTGAACTGGATGATGTTCTCGACACCCTTTTCGCCCAGAACGGCAGGTACACCGACATAGTAGCCGCTGACGCCAAACTCGCCCTGCAGGTAACAGCAGGTCGGCAGAACACGCTTCTGATCCTTGAGGATCGCTTCTGCCATGGATATGGCGGCAGAGGCTGGGGAGTAGAAAGCGGAACCGGTTTTGAGCAGGGCGACAACTTCGCCGCCTGCGCCACGGGTACGCTTGACCATGGCTTCCATGACTTCCTTGCCTTTTTCCGCGCCGTACTTCTGCTCAAGCAGTTCCGTAACCGGAATGCCGTTGACGCTGGCGTAACGAACCAGAGGCACCATGTCGTCGCCGTGTCCGCCCAGAGTCATGGCAGTAACGTCCTTGACGGAAACGCCCAGTTCCCAGGCGATGAAGGTTGCGAAACGGGCCGAGTCCAGAACGCCAGCCTGGCCGATAACGCGGTGGTAAGGGAAGCCGGTGATCTTCTGGCAGAGGGTAACCATGGCGTCCAGCGGATTGGAGATAACGATGACAATCGAGTCGGGTGCGTATTTCTTGATGCCTTCCGCAACGGTAGTCATGATCTTGGAGTTGACCTCGATCAGGTCGTCACGGCTCATGCCCGGTTTACGGGGGAGACCGGCTGTGACGATAACCACGTCGGAGCCCTTGATATCTTCGTATGTGTTGGTGCCCTTCAGGTTAACGTCGTAGCGGTCAACAGGGCCGACTTCGGCGATGTCAAGCATCTTGCCTTGGGGAAGACCTTCAACGATGTCGAACAATACAACGTCACCAAGTTCACGCAGAGCACACAGCTGAGCAAGAACGCCACCAATCTGACCACCACCGATGAGAGAAATCTTTTTACGAGCCATTCGTGTTTCCTCCTGGTTTTATTTGTTGCTTAAATGATCACGGTTAGTACAGGTAGTACCGGAATTCCGGAAACATCCCGTATCAGGCAATAGCGTCTATAATGGCATTCAGGGTAGCGCTGGGACGCATCGCCTTTTCAGTCTTGACCTTGTCCGGATGATAATAGCCGCCCATATCGACCGGCTTGCCCTGGGCTCCAATCAGCTCTTCATTGATTTTTGTCTCATTTTCCTTGAGCTGCTGAGCAACCTTGACAAAACGCGCCTGCAGTTCCTTGTCCCTGGTCTGCTCGGCCAGAGCATCGGCCCAGTACATCGCCAGGTAGAAGTGGCTGCCCCTGTTGTCGATCTGGCCGACCTTGCGGGCCGGGTTCTTGTTGTTCTCCAGAAACTTGGTATTGGCCTGATCCAGCGTATCAGCCAACAGCTGAGCTTTTTCGTTTTTGAAGGTATTGGCCAGGTGTTCCAGAGATACCGCCAGCGCCAGGAATTCACCCAGTGAATCCCAGCGCAGATACCCTTCCTGGACAAACTGCTGGACATGTTTGGGAGCCGAGCCGCCTGCGCCGGTCTCAAAAAGTCCGCCACCGGCCAGAAGCGGCACGATCGAAAGCATCTTCGAGCTGGTACCCAGCTCAAGGATCGGGAACAGGTCGGTGATGTAATCTCTCAAGGCGTTGCCCGTAACCGAAATCGTATCCTGGCCGGCCTTTGCCCTGGGAAGCGTGAAACGCATCGCGTCGACAGGATTCATGATATGGATCTCCAGCCCGGACGTATCATGATCCTTGAGGTACATGTTGACCTTTTCGATCATTTGAGTGTCGTGGGCCCTGGCCTTGTCCAGCCAGAACACAGCTGGTGCTCCGGTTGCCCGTGCCCTGTTTACCGCCAGCTTGACCCAGTCCTGTATGGGCAGGTCTTTTGCCTGGCAGCCGCGCCAGATATCGCCATTTTCCACGGTGTGCTGGAACAGCACAGCACCGGAAGCGTCAACAACGCGGACGGTTCCGTTTCCGGGAACCTTGAAGGTCTTATCGTGTGAGCCGTACTCCTCAGCCTTTTGTGCCATGAGACCGACGTTGGAAGTGCAACCCATGGTCGAGGGATCGAAGGCACCGTTTTTCTGGCAGAATGCTATGCACTCCTGATACCACTCGGAATAGCAGGTGTCGGGAATGACGCACTTGGTATCGTGCAGTTTTCCGTCCGGACCCCACATCATCCCCGAGTCACGTACGACAACGGGCATGGATGCGTCGATGATGATGTCGTTACTGGCATGCAGGTTGGTGATCCCCTTGGCGGAATCCACCATGGCCAGAGCTGGTCTCTTCTTGTAAACTGACTGGATATCAGCTTCTATCTCGGCCTGTTTGGCTTCCGGCAGGCTCTTGATTTTGACATACAGATCGCCCATGCCGAGATCCGGATTGATGCCCAGATCTTTAAAGGTAGCGGCGTGCTTTTCAAAAACGTCCTGATAGAAGACCGAGACGAAATGACCAAACATTATCGGATCAGAAATCTTCATCATTGTGGCTTTGAGGTGCACAGAGAACAGCACATCCTTCTTTTTGGCGTCTTCAATCTGCTCGGCGATGAACGTGCGCAGGGCGCGTACATTCATAAACGCCCCGTCAAGGACCTCGCCGGCCAGAAGGGGCAATTTCTCTTTCAGAACCGTCGTCTTGCCGGACTGGTCGATAAACTCGATCTTGACGTTTGTGGCCGCTTTGACAGTAACGGATTTTTCACTGTGAAAAAAATCGCCATTTGTCATATGCGACACATGCGTCTTCGATTCCGGGCTCCAGGCACCCAGTTTAACCGGATGTTTTTTGGCGTATTCCTTTACCGCTTTCGCCACGCGCCTGTCGGAGTTCCCTTCCCTGAGGACCGGGTTGACGGCGCTGCCAAGAACCTTGGCATAGCGTGCATGGAGCTCTTTCTCTGCGTCGGTTTTCGGCTCTTCGGGATATTCCGGGAGCTTGTAGCCTTGCGACTGCAATTCCTTGATGGCTGCTTTCAGTTGCGGGATTGAAGCACTGACATTGGGCAGCTTGATGATATTGGCATCCGGTTTCTGCGTGAGATCGCCCAGATATTTTAGCTCGTCCGGCAGTCTTTGACTCTCCGTCAGATTTTCAGGAAAGTTTGCGATGATCCTGCCAGCAAGAGAAATGTCTCTCGTTTCAACAACAACGCCAGCGGCCTTTGTAAAGGCGTTGACAATGGGGAGCAGTGAGTAGGTCGCCAGTGCGGGTGCTTCATCAATTTCTGTCCAAATAATCTTCTGTGTTGTCATGTTCTCTCCTTGATTGTTTAAGTCAGTCAGCTGAAGGCGTGGACAACGTGCTGTTATACAACCGTTTATTCAAAAAACGACTGAGAGCATTTTCAGCACAACTGCCAGTTAAATCAAATAGTTATAGTTTGGGTAAAAATCTTGTATACAGTATACAAAAGCCGGTTGGCTGTCAAGAAAAATCAATGTACGTCCGAGGAGCTTTAATGACCTGATGCGCACAGATATCCTTCGAATTCAGGACATACTCAGCAGCTTCAACGGCAATCATTTTCCGTTGCAGCGTCAGCAGGGCATTTCATTTCAGAGGCGATCGGATTATTTCTTACCGGAGTAACGTTTGGCCTCCAGGGCCTCATCACGGGTAAAATGGCGGGGGATTTTGAGGACCTGGCCGGGCCAGAGTTGCCGGGGGTCACGAATCTGATCCCGGTTGGCTCGATAAATCAGCGGCCACAGGGATGAGTCGTTATAAATTTCAGTGCGTGCGGCTATCTGGGGCAGGGTTTCACCACGGCGAACCGTGTAGCGGGGTGACTGCTGCTGGAGGGATTCCCTGGACAGTTCCTGTTTGGCTGCTGCCGCCCGAGCCCCCAGTTCAGATGCCCGGCGTTCCTGTTCGCGAAGCCGCACTTCAGCTTCAGCCGCCTGAAGCATCAGGTGCTCTTCCTCAACACGGGCGGCATCTGCTGCGGCCCGGGCGGCTTCTACTGCGACCCGCTGACGCTGCTCTTCCGCCAGGCGCTGCCGGCGTTTGAGCAACCCCTCCTTCAGCAGCGCGCCCTTCTGCAGGGCCAGCAGGTAGAGGATATCGGCCTGCCGGTCATCTTCCTGGACATGCAGAACCGCTTCCCCATGTTCAAAGGTTTCCAGCAGGTTATTGTACTCCTGCGGAAACAGCACCCGGGCATCCTGTTTGACAAGCTCTTCTACCAGTGACGATGCCTTTGTCCGCCAGGTCGGGGCCGGTGCGGCACAGGCCGTCAGCAGGCAGAATATCAGCAGCGCAGTCAGTGCCGGCCGGCGCATGGAGGAGTGTGCCGGCACTTAGGCCTGTTTCTCCGCCAGCCTGACCCCCAGTTCGCGAAGCTGCTTGTTGTCAACCGGCGAAGGAGCCTCGGACATCATGCAGGTTCCTTTCTGGGTTTTGGGGAACGCGATAACATCGCGGATAGAGTCACTGCCGGTCAGCAGCATGATCAGCCGATCCATGCCGAAGGCAATGCCGCCGTGGGGCGGCGTGCCGAACTCCAGCGCATCCAGCAGGAAGCCGAACTTGCTGCGGGCGTCCTCAACCGACATGCCCAGCATCTTGAACATGAGCGACTGCACCTGTTCCTGATGAATCCTGATCGAACCTCCGCCGATCTCGTTGCCGTTCAAGACCAGGTCGTAGGCCTTGGCGCGGCAGCGGCCGGGATCGGACTCGACGAAATCCACATCTTCGTCCATGGGTGCGGTAAAAGGGTGATGCACGGCGGACCAGCGCTTTTCATCCTCATCCCACTCCAAAAGCGGGAAGTCGGTTACCCAGACAAAGCGGAAGACTTCCTTGTTCGTAAGACCGAGGATGCCGGCCAGATGGTTGCGCAACTTGCCGAGGGAGTCGTTGACCACCTTGGGCTTATCGGCCACGAACAGCAGCAGGTCGCCCTCTTCGGAGCCGAAGGCGGTGTTCATGGCGGCAATCTCTTCGGGAGTAAAGAACTTGGCGATGGGGGAATGCCACTCGTTGTTCTCTATCTTGACGTAGGCCAGGCCCTTGGCGCCGTAGATGGCGACGAAGGTGGTCAGGTCGTCAATCTCCTTGCGGGAGAAACGGGCGCAGCCCTTGACGTTGATGCCTTGGACCATGCCCCCCTTGGAGGCCACGTCGGCGAAGACCTTAAAGCCGGCGCCCTTGACCAGGTCGGTCAGATCGCACAGTTCCATGCCGAAGCGCAGATCGGGGTTATCGACTCCGAAACGGCGGATGGACTCGGCGTAGGTGATGCGCTCCACCGGCAGCTGTACCTCGACCCCTTTGGCCTCGCGGAAGATACGGGCAATCAGACCCTCCATGACGGTAATGATGTCCTCACGGTCAATGAAGGACATTTCGCAATCGATCTGAGTGAATTCAGGCTGGCGGTCTGCTCGCAGGTCCTCGTCACGGAAACAGCGCACCACCTGAAAATATTTGTCGAAGCCGGAGATCATCAGAATCTGCTTGAAAATCTGGGGTGACTGGGGCAGCGCGTAAAAACTGCCCTGGTTGATGCGAGACGGCACCAGGAAGTCGCGGGCACCCTCGGGGGTCGATTTGGTGAGAAAGGGTGTCTCCAGCTCGATAAAACCGTTCTCGACCAGATAGTTCCTCGTAACCTGAGAGACCTTTGAACGCAGGATCAGGTTGTACTGCAGCTGAGGGCGGCGAAGATCCAGATAGCGGTATTTGAGCCGAATATTCTCGTTAATTTCACTGTGCTCATCCAGCATGAACGGCAGCGGCTTGGAGCGGTTGAGCAGCTTGCACTCCAGCACCTGGATCTCGACCTCGCCGGTCTTCATGGTGGGATTGACCGTACCATCTGGACGGGGAATCACCGTGCCCCTGATTGCCAGGACAAACTCGCTGCGCACCGATTCGGCAACTGCGTGGCCGGCGCCGTTTATTTCCGGGTCGAAGACAATCTGGGCGATGCCTTCGCGGTCGCGCAGATCGATGAAGATCAGCCCGCCATGGTCCCGCCGGCGCAGCGCCCAGCCCATCAGGATGACTTCGCTGCCGATGTCCGCAGCCCGCAGGTCACCACAGTAGTGCGTCCGTTTCCAGTTTCCGAGTGTGTCCATAATATCCTCCAGTCAAAAATCTGAATATGAATTTAAAAGTCAGTGGATCAGGTTTCCTATGCTGCCGAAACGGGGGCGAAACTTTTCCCGGTCCCACGACCAGTACTTGATGAAAGCCAGTCCCTTGATCTTGTCCCGTTTGACAAATCCCCAGAATCGGCTGTCGTAGGAGCGGTCGCGATTGTCGCCCATCATGAAGTATGAGCCGGCCGGCACCGTAACCGGCCCGAAGGTGTCGCGCGGGTTCATCTCCTTGGGGATGATCTCCTTCTCTTTGTGGACCTCATGGGGGTTTTCGTAGGGCTTGCCATTGACAAAGACCTTCTTGTCCTTCCCTTCCACCACATCGCCCGGGGTACCGACGACACGCTTGATGAAATCCTTGCTGGGATCTTCGGGATATTCAAAAACGATCACATCGCCCTGGCGCGGGTCACGGATCTTTATGACGGACGCTGTTGTAAAGGGGATTTTCGTGCCGTAGATGAATTTGTTCACCAGCAGGTGATCACCGATGGCCAGGGTATCCTCCATGGAGCCGGAGGGGATCTTGAAGGCCTGAACCAGATAGGTGCGGATCACCAGCGCCAGCAACACCGCGATAACAATCGATTCGGCGTACTCGCGGAAGATGCTCTTTTTTTTATAAACAAGCGGCTCCGCTGCGGATACGTCCTGTGCTGCCGGGTTCTTGTACTCTTCCATGGTAAGTCCTTTTCATTCGTAATTCGTGATTAGTGGTACGTGATTCGTTGCCCGCAACGTGACACGGTCAACGGACAACGGTCAACGGGTTGTTCGTCAGTCAACCTTGAGAATGGCCAGAAAGGCCTCTTGTGGCAGTTCCACGTTACCTACATTCTTCATGCGCTTCTTGCCTTCCTTCTGTTTCTCCAGCAGCTTGCGCTTGCGGGTGATGTCGCCACCGTAGCACTTGGCCAGTACGTCCTTGCGCATGGCCTTGACCGTCTCGCGGGCGATAACCTTGTTGCCGATGGCGGCCTGGATGGCAACCTCGAACATCTGCCGTGAAATCAGCTCCTTCATCTTGGAGACCAGATCGCGACCACGAAAATAGGCTTTTTCGCGATGCAGGATCAGAGACAGGGCATCCACAACTTCACCGTTGATCAGAACATTCATCCGGACCAGATCGGAGCGCCGGTATTCCAGGTGTTCATAATCAAGCGAGGCATACCCTTTGGTGATGGATTTGAGACGGTCATAGAAATCAAGCACGATCTCGTTCAGTGGCAATTCGTAGATGATCATGACACGGGTCTTGGTCAGATACTTGATCTCGCGCTGCACGCCGCGCTTGTCCTCGCACAGGGCCAACACTCCTCCGACAAATTCATTGGGCACGTGGATGTGGGCCAGAATGAAAGGCTCCTCCAGATACTCCATGCTTTGCAGCTCTGGCATCTGGTTGGCACTCTGGATGGAGAATACCTCGCCATTCATTTTATGCACCCGGTAGACAACCGTCGGTGCGGTCGTAATCAGCTCCAGGCTGAATTCGCGCTCAAGCCGCTCCTGAATGATCTCCATGTGCAAAAGGCCCAGAAAGCCGCAGCGGAAACCGAAGCCCAGCGCCACGGATGTCTCCGGATCAAAGGAGAAGGAGGAGTCATTCAGCTTGAGTTTGGCCAGGGCATCGCGCAACTGCTCGTACTGGACGGTATCGATGGGATACAGGCCGGAAAAGACCATCGGCTTGACTTCCTTGAAACCATCCAGCGGCACTTCGCATCGGCGGTGAAAGAGGGTCACCGTGTCGCCGACCTTGGCATCGGCCACATCCTTGATGCCGGCGATGACGAAGCCGACCTCCCCTGCCGTCAACTCGGACACTTCGCTCATGACCGGAGCAAAGATACCCACCTTGAGCGCCTCATAGGTCTTATTGGTGGCGACCAGCTGGATCTTGTCACCCTTCTTGAGGGTGCCTTCAAAGAGCCGGACCAGAATGATGACCCCTTGGTACTGGTCATACCAGGAGTCGAACAGCAGCGCCTTCAGGGGAGCAGCGGCATCGCCCTTGGGGGCGGGGATCTTCTTGAGGATCTGTTCCAGGATCTCGTGTGTGCCGATGCCCTCCTTGGCACTGGCCAGCACCGCATCATGGGCATCAATGCCGATGATCTCCTCGATCTCGTGCTTGACTCGCTCCGGCTCGGCCGCCGGCAGGTCGATCTTGTTCAAAACCGGGAAAACCTCTAGATTGTTGTCCAGTGCCAGATACACATTAGCCAGGGTCTGGGCCTCGACCCCCTGGGAGGCATCCACGACCAGCAGGCCGCCTTCACAGGCCGCCAGGGAGCGGGAAACCTCGTAGGTAAAGTCCACGTGACCGGGGGTATCGATCAGGTTGAGCACATAGTCCCTGCCATCGTCCGAGCGGTAATTAAGCCGTACGGTCTGGGCCTTGATGGTGATGCCGCGTTCACGCTCCAGATCCATCTTGTCCAGGAACTGATCCTGCTTCTCACGGTCGGAGAGTGCACCGGTATATTCCAGCAGGCGGTCTGCCAGGGTGGACTTGCCGTGGTCGATGTGGGCGATGATCGAAAAATTGCGTATTCTGCTGATATCCATGAATTCCTTCGGATGTGGGCTGCAAATTTGAATTGCATAGATTAAATAAAAGCGTCGGGGATGTAAAGGGAAAAGGCGTCCGGGAAGGTACCGGTGGAGGTAAAATGCTGACACCCCGGCAGAGGAGCATACAATCCGCCGGGGCGTCCGGTTTTCTGGCTCATGCTTTAGCGTTCTCACTGCGTGGTAGCAGGTTGCCTTGTCAGCTGTTTTCTCACTCAAGGAAATGTGTGATTTCCCATCTGTCATTTCAATACTTGACATCTCTTTGGCCCCCCCTTAAAGTAGTACTGAACACTACATGGGAGGTATTATGCAAACCGTACGCGCTGTTGACGCAAACCGACAGTTTTCCAGCGTCCTGAAGCAGGTATCACAGGGCAAAGAGTTTCTCGTCATCTCGCGGGGAAAACCGGTTGCAACCATTTCACCCGTCAGAAAGGCAGACAGTTCGCACCTTGCGGCGCGGGGTCTGCTGCTTGACCGTCTAGCCAGCCAGGATACGACCGGCATCCGCGCATGGACCCGTGATGAACTGTACGAACGCACCCAATGAGAGTCGCCATCGACACCAATATTCTTGCCTATGCCGAGGGGACCGGCGACACCGCCCGTCGGGACGCCAGTCTTGATCTGCTTGTGCGGCTGCCGCCCGAGTGTGTCCTGCTTCCGGCTCAGGTGTTGGGTGAACTCTTTCGGGTATTGACCGGCAAGGCGAACTGCACGCCTGATGCGGCCCGCTCCCGCGTCCTGCAATGGGCCGACAGCTTCGAAGTAACCGATTCCAGTTGGTCGGCCTTTCAGTCGGCCTTTGATCTGACGGTCGATCACGACCTCCAAATCTGGGATGCCCTGATCCTCGCCGTTACCGCCGAAAATCGCTGCCGGATGCTGCTTTCCGAAGACATGCAGCATGGTTTTACCTGGCGAGGCGTTACCGTGGTGAATCCCTATCGAATTCCATCCCATCCTCTGCTCTCACCGCTCCTGCTTTGATTTCCTATAGGCATGTTTTATTCAAAACATGAAGCGCCGCATGCTGATATTCTGCAGGATGCCGATGCCGACCATGGAGGTGATCATGGAGGTGCCGCCGTAGGAGAAAAAAGGCATCGGCACACCGACAACCGGAAACAGGCCTATCACCATGCCCATGTTGATGACGATATGCCAGAACAGCATGGCGGTCACGCCGGTCGCCAGCAGTGCCCCGAAACGGTCGTTGCAGCGCCGGGCGATATTGAGTCCCCACAGGACCAGTGAAAGGTAGAGGATGATCAGCACCAGGCAGCCCAGAAAGCCCCACTCCTCGGCAAAAACGGAAAAGGCGAAATCGGTGTGCTGTTCCGGCAGAAAACGCAGCTGTGACTGGGTGCCCTTGATAAATCCCTTACCGATGAAACCGCCCGAACCGACGGCAATCTTGCTCTGGATGATGTGATAGCCGCTCCCCAACCGGGAGCGTTCCGGGTTGAGAAAGTCAAGAATGCGGTTCTTCTGGTACGGCCGCAAAAAATAACTCCACCCCGCCCAGGCAACCGGTACCGTTACCAGCACAAAGGTCACGACGGTTGACCAGCGCATACCGCGATAAGCCGACATGGAGAGGGCTATCAGGATCACCAGGATGGCCGTCCCCAAGTCGGGCTGTTTCATGATCAGCAGCACCGGCAGCACCAGGATGCCGAGAGGGAAGAGCATATCCTTGACCGTCAACCCCCCGCTGGATTGAAAATTATTGAAAAAACGGGCAAAGGTTATGATGATGACGATCTTCATCAGTTCCGAGGGCTGAATATTGAACAGACCCAGATTGAGCCAGCGGGTAGCCCCCATGGAACTGCGCCCGATCACCAGCACCGCCACCAGCAGGACAATTATGATTCCGTACAGCCAGTAGGAAAAATCCTCCAGAATGTGATAATCTACCGTGCAGACCGCCAGCGCTATGACGATCCCGACCAGCAGCCAGTAAAACTGCTTGACGTAGTAGGGTGCCGCAACAATTTTATAGGGTGCGGTAGCACTGTAGATATTCAGGATTCCCAGCAGGCAGACGGCCAGCACCAGCACGGCCAGCGTCCAGTCTATGTTTGTCAGCAGACGGCGATCAATCAATTGGCACTCTCCCCGCTCGGCTGCGGCCCTGGCGAGGGTGGCGGGCTCTCCTCGTCCACGCTCGCGTCCTCTGCGCCTGTGTTTTGCGGGTTCCCGGTTGACTTTTGCACGGGCTTCTTGCCGTCAAAATATGCTCTCAGCATCCTGCCGGCGACCACCGCAGCAGCCCCGCCGCCATGCTCGCCATGCTCAACTACCACAGCTACAGCTATCTCCGGTTTTTCATAGGGTGCAAAGGCCACAAATAGCGCATGATCACGAAATTGATAGGGAGTTCCCTGTTTGCTGTCACGCAGCTTGACAACCTGTGAGGTGCCGGTCTTGCCGGCCACGTGCACTTCGGACAGACGGGCCATGGCGCCGGTCCCGCCCGCTTCGTTGACAACAGCAAACAGGCCCTGTTTGACCAGCCGAAACTTATCCGCACTGATACCCGTCCGGTTGAGAACCTCCGGCTTGAATTCCTTCAGGAGCTTGCCGTCGGCATCAACGATGCGCTTGACCAGGAACGGGCGGTAGACCGTACCCTCATTGGCTACCGTAGCAATCATGGAAGCCATCTGAATGGGTGTCATCAGCACATAGCCCTGTCCGATGGCAACCGGCAGGGTCTCGCCGTGATACCAGCGCTTGCCGAAACGTTTCTGTTTCCACTCCGCTGTCGGGATCAGTCCCGGTTTTTCATTGTTCAGCCCAATGCCCAACGGTGTGCCGAGCATAAACTTCTGGGCGGTTTTGGCGATCAGGTCCACCCCCAGACGCTCTCCCAGCATGTAGTAATACACGTCACACGATTCCCTCAGTGATTTTTTCAGGCTGGTCGTGCCATGGCCGTGCTTTTTCCAGCACTTGAAGGTGGAACCACCCAGTTCGTAGTATCCTGGACAGTTGACCGAGGTATTTTCGTTGATCAGGCCATTGTCAAGCCCTGCCAGGGCGGTGATGATCTTGAAGGTCGACCCGGGCGGGTACTGACCGGTCAGGGCCTTGTTCTCCAGCGGATGACGCTTGTCATCCAGATAGGACTTCCAAACCTCGGGGGGCAGTTTGCCGCTGAACAGCGCCGGATCAAATGAAGGGTTGCTGACAAAGGCCAGTACCTCGCCGGTGTTGACATCAAGGGCGACCGCTGCACCGGCCTGCTCGCCGAAAGCCTTCTCCGCCTGCTTCTGGACCGCCGCATCAATAGTCAAAACGACACTGTTGCCCACGGTCGGATAGGATTCCGATACTGTCCGCAGAACCCTGCCCCGGGCATCCACCTCCAGTTGCCGGCCGCCGTCATTGCCGTGCAGCTCGTTTTCCCAGCTCCGTTCGATGCCGTTTTTCCCCACGTAATCGCCGGGATTGTACTCCTCGTAACCTTTCTTGTTCATCTCATCATCGGAGATTTCACCGATATAACCCAGCAGGTGGGCCGCCAGGATGTTGCTGGTATATTCCCGCACCGGTTTCATCTCGACTTCAACCCCCGGCAGACGCAGGCGGTTTTCCTCGATGATCTCGACCTGATCGCGGCTGATATTGGAAGCCAGCACGACCGGATAGTACTTGGCCCGGCCCGTGGCCTTTTTCCAGCGTTCTTCCAGTTCAGCCCGGTCGAGAGCCAGTAACCCGGCCAGACGGTTGAAGAGGGCGTCTTTGTCCTTTACCTCTTGGGGCACAACTGCCAGGCTGAACGACGGCCGGTTGCTGACCAAAACTTTGCCGGTCCGGTCCATGATGGCTCCACGCGATGCCGCCACCGGCACGAAGCGCAGACGGTTGTTCTCTGACATGCTGCGGTAATCGTCGGCACTCAGGATCTGCAGGTGCCACAGGCGCAGCAGCAGCAGCAGAAAAATAGCCCCGACCACAAAGGAAATCACCAAAATCCGCTGTTTGGACTCCATCACCTCGCGTACAAAGCGCTGACCCTTCATAACACTTCCTGTGGAGATGAGAATACGGGCAGCAGGGTGACCAGTGACGCAGCGAAGGCAGTGGCAAGCAGATGAGGCAGGAAGTCGGCGGCCATGGAATACACGATTCCGGGGGATGAGGTCAGCATGACCAGCAGGATCAGGTCAAGAGTCACGCAGACCAAGGTGGCAGCGCCGACGGTGACGACAAAGAGCTCGCCGCTTTCGGCGTAGAGCCGATCCGAGATACTTTTTATGACCAGGAAGATAATCAGGAAGGTAAAGGCATTCAACCCCAGATAGAGCCCGCTGAAGACATCCTTGAGCAGGCCCAGGGACCAGGCCGTGAGGGCGCCGGCCCCCAGTGAGCTGCGCAGGGCGATGTAGACCATGGCAACCAGCAGCAGATCAGGCTTGAAGGGAGTGGCAACATGAACCGGCAGAACCGATGTCTGCAGCACCACGGCAGCGAAAATGACAAACAGCGCCGTAAGGTTCCTAATCATGCGCTTCCCTCAACACCACCATGACCTCTTCCAGGTGGGGTATGTTGACCAGGGGACGGATCGAGACGGTCTGGAAGATGCCGTACTCGCCGCGCTTGACCATGGTCACCTCGCCGATGGGCACCCCCTTGAGGAATACCCCTCCGATACCGGACGTAATCACCATATCTCCGACCTTGACATCCTCCTCGCGGGTGGTGAACTCCAGCGAGCAGAGACCTTCAGCCTTGCCCTTCACCACCCCTCTCGCTCGTGAGCGCTGTATGGTTGCGGAAATCCCACTGGTATGATCGGTCAGCAGCAGGACTCGTGAGGTGGTGGGAGACACCTTGACAATCTGACCGACAACTCCGTCGGCCGCTACCACCGCCATACCTTCGGCAATGCCATCGGAGCTTCCGCGGTCGATCACAAGTGTCCTGAACCAGGAACTGACATCTTCTCCGATCACCGAGGCTGACAAGGTCGGAATCGTGATGCTGTTTTTCATGTCCAGGAGCTTTTGCAGGCGTTGGTTGGCCAGGGCCGTTTCACCGGCGGCCACGATGCGGGCGTTCAACCCCTTGACCTCGTCACGCATGCGCAGATTTTCCTGACGTACGCCCACCAGATTAAAATAGTTATCCCAGGCATCCTCGAAAAATCCGCTCATCCGCGCAGCTGGCTTCATCACCGGCGATAAAGCCATCATCACACCGCGTTCAACAAAATTAGCGTTGCGCTTGTGGGGAATATTGAGTGAATAGAAAATCAGGGCTGCCAGTATCCCGGCGCCGGCCAGGATGACAAGGCCAAATTTTTTAAAGAAGTCCATAATAGCTTTCCCTGCATCTGCATCCAGATCTTACGGCATTCACATTCAAGAGGACATCACTGTGTCCCGCAGAGCGCGGTTTCATCGTATACCCGCTGGAGATAGTCACGGTAGGGTGAATTGGGCGTTTCCCGGATGATCTGACCCATGCGGGTACAGTCTATAAAGCCCCGCCGCAGGGCGATCTCTTCCAGGCAGGCAATCTTCATGCCCTGGCGCGACTCGATGATCTCGATATAGTTGCTGGCCTCCAGCAGACTTTTATGGGTTCCGGTATCCAGCCAGGCAATCCCGCGGCCCAGACGCTCTACTGTCAACGCACCGCGTCTCAGGTAGTCAAGATTGACGTCCGTGATCTCAAGTTCGCCGCGGGGAGACGGCGCCATCGCTTTTGCAATTGCGACCACCGTGGCATCATACAGGTACAGACCGGGAACAGCATACTGGGACTTGGGCTGCTTCGGCTTTTCTTCGATGCTGAGTACCTTGCCGGCGGCATCGAACTCGACCACGCCGTAACGCTCAGGGTCATGAACCGGGTAGCCGAATATGCGCGCCCCACCTTGGAATTCAGCCAGGATGCTGTCCAGATTCATCTTGCCGTAAAAGATGTTGTCCCCGAGGATCAGACAGACCGGCTGATTATCGATGAACTCTTCCCCGACCAGGAAGGCCTGTGCGATGCCTTTCGGTTCGGGTTGAACCTTGTAGGAAAGATTGATGCCCCAGCGCGAGCCGTCACCCAGCAAGGCCTGAAAACGGGGCGTGTCATGGGGAGTGGATATCAGCAGAATATCGCTGATGCCGGCCGCCATCAGAGTCGCCAGCGGGTAGTAGATCATCGGTTTGTCATAAACCGGCTGTAGCTGTTTGCTGGCCACCAGCGTCAGCGGATACAGTCGGCTGCCGGCGCCGCCGGCCAGAATAATACCCTTGCGTACAGGTTGTGCCATGGTTTAGTGGATCCTTTCGGTGTAATCGGTACAATTAATGAGTATTACACACCTGCCGGCAGGCTGTCAAACGGCATCATGGCAACGGCATCATGGCAATCGGGCAAAACTTTCAGCCGCTGCCAGCAGATCATCGAACACCTCGGTGCTGTCAGGGCAGGCGTGTTCCTCTTCAGATCCGTAACCGGTACGGACCAGAACCGTCCGGCATCCGGCCGCACGTCCAGCCTCCAGATCAACCAGCTTGTCGCCGATCATAATCGACGCATCCAGATCGATATCGAAGCGTCCGGCTGCCTCCAGCAGCATACCCGGCAGCGGCTTGCGGCAGCGACAGGGAAGAGCGTAGCTGCCGCGACCGGAGGGGTGATGCGGGCAGTAGAACCAGGCATCCACCCGGGCACCGCTCTGCTGAAGCTGCACGGCGATATGACGGTGCAGGAGATGCACATCCTCTTCGGTGTAGTATCCCCGGGCAACGCCAGACTGGTTGGTAACGACAATCACCAGCCAGCCGGCAGCATTGAACAGCCGTATAGCCTGCTCTGCGCCGGGAAGGAACTCGAAATCCTCTGTGCGGAAGAGGTACTCTTTTTCCCTGTTGATCGTTCCATCACGATCAATAAAAACCGCCCGTTTCATCGATTATCCTTAAACTTCAGTTTGACGGAAATTAACCTGCTGATTTGATTGAGCAATATCCAGAGTTTGATTGACAAGGCCGGCCAAGAGGCTCTATAACAACTCATCCACGTATATCGGGAGCCAGCATGATGGTCAAGACCAACAACCTCAAAATCACCGGCATCACACCCATTATCGCGCCTGCCGACCTGCGCCAGGTTTTTCCTCTCTCCGCCGCCCACGCCGGGTTTGTCAACAGGAGCCGCGAACAGCTCAAGGAGATCCTGCAGCGCCGCGACCCTCGACTGATGGTTGTGGTCGGCCCCTGCTCCATCCACGACGCGGAAGCCGCTGTTGACTATGCCAAGCGCCTGGCTGCGCTGGCCCAACGCGTGGATGATCAGCTCATGCTGGTAATGCGGGTTTATTTCGAAAAACCGCGGACGACCATCGGCTGGAAAGGGTTGATCAACGACCCGGACATGAACGGCTCGCACCTGATTTCAAAAGGCCTGGGGATTGCCCGTGGTCTGCTGCTGCGCATAACGGCACTGGAGGTGCCGGTCGCCAATGAGATGCTCGACCCGATCACGCCGGAATATGTGGCCGACATGATCAGCTGGGGTGCTATCGGCGCCCGCACCACCGAATCCCAGACCCACCGCGAGATGTCCAGCGGCCTGTCCTTCCCGGTCGGCTTCAAAAACGGCACCGACGGCAATCTGCAGATCGCCATGGACGCCATGAAAGCGGCTCAGCATCCCCACAGTTTTCTCGGCATAAACCGCGAGGGTCGCACATCCATCATCCAGACCACCGGCAACCCGGACGTGCACATCGTCCTGCGGGGTGGGTCGCGCAAAGTGAATTACCACGCTGAAGACATCGCGCTGACCGAGGAAAGTCTGAAGAAGAACGGGCTGTTTCCGACCATCATGGTTGACTGTAGCCACGGCAATTCCAACAAGGACTTCCAGCAGCAGCCCGAGGTGCTGGAATGTGTTGTCCGGCAGGTGATGGACGGCAACAGCTCCATCTCCGGTGTCATGATCGAAAGCAACCTTGAAGCGGGCAGCCAGAAGATCGCCACCGATCTCAGCCAGCTGAAATACGGCGTATCGATCACCGACGCCTGTATCGACTGGGCCACCACCGAGCGGGTCCTGCTGGACGTCCACAGTCAGCTGCAGAAGCGCAAATAAATTTCATTGCTAACTTTTTAGGGGCGGCCCCATGTGGCCGCCCCGATTGTGCAACCACACGGGGTTGCCCCTACTCGTATAACAGCTGCATCCCCCGTCCGACCTTGCCCAACGCCCCCTCAAACGTTTCCTCCACACCGCCCGAGAGCAGATCCAGATAATTGAGTTTCTTTTTGGGAGGCAATATGACCTCCGGTTCACCCTTGATACCGGCTAGCCGACCGGCCTCTTCGATGGCATCTTGCAGCGTACCCAGCCGGTCCACTAGTTTGAGCGCCAGGGCCTGCTCACCCGAGAGCACGCGGCCATCGGCGATCCTGCGCACATCCTCTTCCGGCAGTTTGCGGCCGCTGGCAACCGCCCGGATGAACTGGTTGTGCGTGCTGTCGATGACCGACTGGAACATGGCCCGGTCCTCCGCGGTCAATTGACGAAGCGGTGAACCGGAATCCTTGAATTTGCCGGTCTTGATGACCGTGGACTTGATGCCGAGCTTGTCCATCAGCGACTCGATATTGGAGAGCTTGATGATAACGCCGATGCTGGCGGTTATGGTGCCTGGATTGGCATAGATCAGAGTGGCCGGGGCGGAGATGTAGTATCCGCCGGAAGCGGCCAGGCTCCCCATGGAGACGACAATCTTCTTTTTTGCGGCGAAGCGCTTGACCTCTTCATAGATTTCCTGCGAAGGGGCCACCACACCGCCCGGAGAATCCACCCGCAGCACCACGGCCTTGACATCGTCCTTTTTCAGGAAATGCCGCAGCTGGCGGACGGTTTCCCGGGAATCCAGGATCATCCCCCTGACTTCCACCAGACCGATGCCCGGTTTCTCGACAAACTGCCGGTCACCGGAACCCAGCAATGCCCTGACGATGAAGATACAGCCGATAAAAAGAAGACACAGGAAGGAGAAAATCACAACACCGATAATGACTGTTTTCTTTGACATGTATGAAGTCCCCTGGAGTGTAGTTTTGATTTTAATTAGAAACCGAATTCTGTTACAGTAGCGCTATGCGCATTCTGCTTATGTCTGACAGTCACGGGAATTTCCCCCTGGCATTGAAGGCCTGCGACACGGCTAAAACCTTCGATCGCCTGCTGCACCTCGGCGATGGTGCCGACGATGCCGCGCTTCTTGCCAACGCTCTGGAGGCTGAGGTCATTCATGTGGCCGGAAACTGCGACATCGGATCGACCTCGCAGCGGGAGTTGCTCTGGGAATGTGAAGGAAAGAGGCTGCTGCTGGTCCATGGAGATGCCTACGGGGTCAAAAGCGGGCTGGCTAGGCTTGAGGCACGGGCCGTCGCGCTCGGAGCAGATGCCGTGCTGTTCGGACATACCCGCCGAGCAACGGTTACCAACTTGTCAGGCATTCTGGCCGTCAATCCCGGAACATTGATGCGCAACGCGCTGCAGACGACTTTCGCTGTTCTGGAGATATCAGCCGCGGGAATTACTGCCCGCCTGTACGAAGTAAACTGAGCAATCACTGACGGCCGTAAGTCATCACGGCTCGCCTTCACGATGAACCGCTTCACGTCCCTTGTGAACCGCTTTCTCAAGCCGGCGGCGTCGCGGCCAGGTCAGGACAAAGGCGACCGGTCCCGACAGCACATAGATCAGCATGATGGAGAAGGTCATGACAACCGGTTCGGCCACCACGACAATCAGCAGCACTACCGCCAGCAGCAGAAAGCCGAACGGCTGACGCCTGATCAGGGCCGGGTCCTTGAACGAGTAATAACGGAAATTGGATACCATCAGAAAGGCCAGCGAATAGATCAGGGCAATGATGGCCAGGCGTTTGAAGGAACTGGGCCAGCCGAAGTGGTGAAAAAGCAGAACCGTGGCAGCAACCATGCTGGCGGCGGCGGGGATCGGCAGCCCCACGAAGCGCTTGCTCTCGACGGTGTTTACCTGCACATTGAAACGCGCCAGTCGCAGTGCTCCGCAGACGACAAACAGAAAGGCCGCCAGCCAGCCCAGACGACCGAACGGCTTGAGTGCCCAAGCGTACATCATCAGGCCCGGCGTTACACCAAAGGCCACCAGATCCGCCAGGGAATCGTACTCCACTCCGAATTTGCTGGTGCTCCCGGTCATGCGGGCAACCTTGCCGTCCAGCCCGTCGCAGATGGCCGAGATAAAGATCCAGATGGCAGCGGCACTGTAATTGCCGTTCAGCGTGGAGACCAGGCTGTAAAATCCAGCAAACAGGCTGCCGGTGGTCACCAGATTGGGAAGGATATAGATTCCGCGTTTGATGCTTTCGGTCTTTTCGACCCGCTCACCCTGAAATCCGCTGTTCATCTGTTCGGTTCTCCGCTCACCCGAGATGCCCTAATACCGTCTCGCCAGCTACCGTAATGTCACCCAGCTTCACCAACGGTTCAACATCAACGGGCAGATACACATCCACCCGCGACCCGAAGCGGATCAACCCATAGCGGGCGCCGCGCTGCAGCACATCCCTTACCCGCGGATAACAGATGATCCTCCGTGCGATCAGTCCGGCGATCTGGACAAAAGCGATCCGGACGCCAGCGGCGGTTTCCAGCACTACGCCGTTGCGTTCATTCTCACTGGAGGCGCGGCCGTCCCTGGCATCGAGAAACCGGCCCGGTTGATAATCGATATGGACAACAGTGCCATCCAGCGGTGCCCGGTTGACGTGCACATTGAAGACCGACATAAAGATGCTGATCTTGAGCGCCTCGCAACCCAGAGGTGTCTCGGGAACCCGTTCGACGACGACCACTGTCCCGTCCGCCGGGGCAACAACCGACTTTCCGTCACCGGGAGGTGTGCGCTCCGGATTGCGGAAAAAGGATATAACAAAAACCGTCAGAAGCAGCGAGATAAAGGCTGGAACAGCTAGAACGGCAGACTGTAGTTTCCAGGCAAAAAGGCACAGAAGGAGAGTCAATCCGACTGAATATGCGATGAAGGGGTAGCCTTCCCTGGCGATGATTCCGTTGTTGTCCATTGTTCCTGCCTGGATACGCGGACACCCCTCTCCTGGCGGAAAGGGGTGCCGTTACGCGCAAAATTGAATTAGTTTTTGGTTTTGTCGACGATTTTCTGGATCCAGGGCATCATGCTCCGCAGACGCTCACCGACCTGCTCGATCGGGTGGGCAGCATTGAGACGGCGACGTGCCGTCATCTCGGGGTAGTTCGATGCCCCTTCAAGTATGAACTGCTTGGCATAATTGCCATTCTGGATATTGGTCAGACACTCCTTCATGGCCGCACGGCTCTGGTCGTTGATCACCCGTGGACCGGTGACATATTCGCCATACTCAGCATTGTTGGAGATGGAGTAGTTCATATTGGCAATGCCGCCCTCATACATCAGGTCAACAATCAGCTTGAGCTCATGCAGACACTCGAAATAGGCCATTTCAGGGGCATAGCCGGCTTCCACCAGTGTCTCAAAACCAGCCTTTACCAACTCCACCGCACCGCCGCAGAGGACAGCTTGCTCGCCGAACAGGTCAGTCTCGGTCTCGTCCTTGAAGGTAGTCTCGATGATGCCGGTACGGCCGCCGCCGATAGCGCTGGCGTAGGAGAGAGCCACTTCGCGGGCTTTGCCCGACGCATTCTGGAAAACCGCAATCAAGTCGGGAATCCCGCCACCTTTCACAAACTCGGAGCGGACCGTGTGACCGGGCGCCTTGGGGGCGATCATGATGACGTCCAGGTCGGCGCGCGGTACAACCTGGTTGTAGTGGATGGCAAAGCCGTGGGCAAAGGCAAGGGTCGCCCCTTTTTTGAGCTTCGGCGCGATCTCGTCGCGGTACAGCGCGGACTGAAACTCATCGGGTGTCAGGATCATCACCAGATCAGCCAAGGCAACAGCTTCGGCAACGGTTGCCACCTTGAGTCCGGCATTCTTCGCCTTGGCAGCGGAGGCCGACCCTTCACGCAGAGCCACCGTCACATCAACCCCGGAATCCTTGAGGTTGCAGGCATGGGCATGGCCCTGGGAGCCATAACCGACAATGGTAACTTTTTTCGCCTTGATCAATGCGAGATCACAATCACGATCATAATAAACGTTCATGCTGGTACATCCTCCACACAAAATTTATCCGGCAAACCGGTCAAACTTATACGCAAAACGAAAAATATAATTACTACATTCGTCTGCGAGTGTCAACGCAAATAGCTGTTTCGTCCGCAGTCAGCGGGATTTCATCGCCATCGTTACCACAAAAAAACCGCCCGTTTCGAGGCGGCTGATTCGGCAACACTGTACGGACTATTTCCTACCCTATCCAACCTTTGGCACCGCGACCGATGGCAACCGCACCGGTACGGACAAGCTCTTTCAGGCCCAGTGGACGCAGGAGGTCGAGAATCGCATCGATCTTGACCGGATTACCGGTCGCTTCGATGGTGTATGACTTGGGCGTTACATCGATAATCTTGGCCCGGAAGATATCCACGATACGCAATACCTCGGCTCGGCTCTCATCCTCGGCCGTGACCTTGATCAAGGCCATCTCGCGTTCGATGCCGCTGCCATCGGTGAAATCGATGACCTTGATCACATCGATCAGCTTGTTGAGCTGCTTGGTAATTTGCTCCAGGATCTTCTCATCACCACGGGTAACGATGGTCATGCGTGACATGCCGTCTTCGTTGGTGGGTGCTACCGACATGGAATCAATATTGAAGCCCCGACCGGAAAACAGGCCGGCAACGCGGGACAATACGCCGAATTCATTTTCCACCAGAACTGAAATTGTATGTTGCATGGATAAACCTCCACTCAAAAAGTCTTTAGGCGTTTAAAACCATCTCGTTCAGTGCCGCTCCGGCCGGGACCATCGGCAGCACCTTTTCCTCACGGGCAATCTTGAACTCCATAATCACCGGTCCGTTGACCTTAAAAGCGGCCTTGATGATCTTCTCCACCTCGCCCGGCTTGGAGGTGCTGAAACCCTTGGCTCCATAGGCGTCGGCCAGCTTGACGTAATCGATCGGCAGCTCCATGCAGGTGCTGGAGTAACGCTTGTCAAAAAACAGCTCCTGCCACTGGCGAACCATCCCCAGGAAATTGTTGTTGAGGATCACGATCTTGACCGGCAGGCGGTTCTGCACCAGGGTGGCCATCTCCTGAATATTCATCTGCACACCGCCATCGCCGCAGATGGAGATAATCTGGCGCTCCGGGAAGGCCGCCTGGGCGCCCATGGCGGCCGGTAGGCCGTAACCCATGGTGCCGAGACCGCCGGAAGTCAGCAGGGTGCGGGGCTTGTTAAACTGGAAGAACTGGGCGGTCCACATCTGATGCTGACCCACATCGGTAGAGATGATGGCGTCTGCATCGGACAGTTCACGCAGTTTCTGGATGACGAACTGCGGCTTGATGATCGTGGAGCTGCTCTTGTAGCTGAGAGGGTGCTTGGTCTTCCAGCCATCGATGTCCTCATGCCACGCTGCCAACGCGGCCTTGAATTCGGCCACCTTGTCTTTGATCTTGTCGGCCTGCTTGAGCATCTTGGCCAGCACATCCTTGACGTCTCCGACAATCGGCAGGTCAACGCGTACGTTCTTTTTGATGGAGGTGGGATCCACATCGACGTGGATGATCCGGGCCTGGGGGGCAAAGGTCGTCAGCTTGCCGGTCACACGGTCATCAAAACGCGCACCGATGGCAATGATCAGGTCGCTATTGGTCATGGCCATATTGGCACAGTAGGCGCCGTGCATGCCTAGCATGCCCAGTGAATTGGGATCATTACCCGGGAAGGAACCCAGTCCCATCAGGGTGGTCGTAACCGGTATCGTCAGTGTGCGGGCCAGTTCGGTCAACTCGTCGGCAGCATTGCCCAGCACGACTCCGCCACCGACATACAAGACCGGGCGGCGGGACTCCAACATCATGTCCATGGCCTTTTCCACCTGTCGCGGGTGCCCGCCGGTATTCGGCTTATAGCTACGGATCTCAACCGTTTCCGGGTACACGAACTCGGTCTGGGCGATCTGCACATCCTTGGGCAGGTCCACCAACACCGGGCCGGGACGACCGGTCCGGGCGATGTAGAAGGCCTTCTTCATGATCCCCGCCAGTTCCTTGACGTCCCGGACCAGGAAGCTGTGTTTGGTGCAGGGGCGGGTGATGCCGATGATATCCACCTCCTGGAAGGCATCATTGCCGATCAGGGCGGTCGGCACCTGGCCGGTGATGATCACCATCGGGATGGAGTCCATGTAGGCCGTGGCGATGCCGGTCACGGTATTGGTGGCGCCGGGGCCGGAGGTGGCGATGGCCACGCCGACCTTGCCGGTGGCACGGGCATAACCGTCGGCCGCATGGGTGCCGGCCTGCTCGTGGCGCGGCAGGATATGGCGGATATCCTTAAAGCTGAAGAGTTCATCATAGATATTGATAACCGTGCCACCGGGATAACCGAAGACCGTATCGACACCTTCCAGCTTCAGGCATTCCAGCATGATTCGTGCGCCGTTCATTTTCATGGTGTTACCTCGTATCGTGTGAATTCATTAAGCAATCTAGTGCATTGGAATATCAATATCTTTGCATTATGTAGGCTGGTTCAAGCGAAGCGGAACCGGCTTTGTTGCCATAACCACCAGTGTTGCCGTATCCGCTTCGCTTGATACGGCCTACGAAGAATAAAGTTACAGGGTGTTAGTCTGCTGTAGTTACCGCTCCGGTATGCGCCGACGTAACGGCTTTCGCATAGCGTGCCAGCCAGCCGGTCTTGATCTTCGGTTCGGGAGCCCGCCATTTGGAGCGGCGTAGTTCCAATGTCGCGTCATCCACCAGCAGCTCTAGTTTTCTGGCGGGAATGTCCAGCCGAATCCTGTCACCTTCCTCCACCAGTGCAATCGGACCGCCTTCAGCCGCTTCGGGAGAGATGTGTCCGATGCAGGGGCCGCGGGTGCCGCCCGAGAAGCGGCCGTCGGTAATCAGCGCCACCGAATCGCCCAGCCCCATGCCCATGATGGCGGCCGTCGGGGCCAGCATCTCGCGCATGCCAGGTCCGCCCTTCGGTCCCTCATAGCGGATGACGACCACGTCACCGGAGGTAATCTTACCCTCCATGATGGCTGCCATGGCCAGCTCCTCGGCATCGAAACAGCGCGCCGTGCCCTCGAACTGCATCATGGCGGCCGACACGCCGGACTGCTTGACGACAGCCCCTTTGGGCGCGATGTTTCCGTACAGGATGGCGATGCCGCCCTCCTTCTTCACCGGGTTCCCCAGCGGACGGATAACCTCCTCGTCAACATTCTGGATGCTTTCGGCCAGCTGATGGGTCGTCAGACCGAAGAGCGTCTGCGTATCCTTGATCTTGCTGCCCAGCTGCTTGAGCACGCCGCTCACGCCACCGGCTATATCCAGGTCTTCCATGAAATACTCACCGGCCGGATTCATGGAGGCCAGCTGCGGTGTATCCTTGCCCAGGATATCAAAGGTCTCCAGTGGCAGATCGACACCGGCTTCGCGGGCGATGGCCAGCAGATGCAGCACGGTATTGGAGGATCCCCCCAGGGCCAGATCGACGCGAATGGCATTCTCGAAGGCGGCGCGGGTCATTATGTCGCGCGGCTTGATGTCGTTGTGCACCAGTTCGACGATCTTCTCGCCCGAGGCAAAGGCAATGCGGCGCTTGAGGGCCGAGACCGCCAGGGCCGTGCCGCAGCGCGGCAGACTCATGCCCATGGTCTCGGTCAGGATCGCCATAGTATTGGCGGTGAACAGTCCCTGGCAGGAGCCCATGCCGGGACAAGCATTGTCCTCGCACACCTGCAGTTCTTTATCACTGATCACACCGGCCTTGTAGCGCGCCATGGCCTCAAATGTGTCGGTGACAAAAGAAAACTTGCGGCCGGACTGGCCACGGCCGCTCATCATCGGTCCGGCGGTTACCACGATACAGGGGATATTCAGCCGCGCAGCGGCCATCAACATACCGGGGGTGATCTTGTCGCAGTTGGTCAGAAGCACCAGACCGTCCAGACGGTGCGCCTCGGCCACCGATTCGACCATGTCGGCGATCAGCTCGCGGGTAGGAAGCGAGTAGTGCATGCCCTTGTGCCCCATGGCCATGCCGTCGCAGACACCAGGGATACCGAAGAAGAAGGAATAGCCGCCACCAGAGTGAACGCCCTTCTCGATGAAACGCTCCAGGTCGCGCATGCCCACATGACCGGGGATCAGGTCGCTAAAACTGGTGGCCACACCGATAAACGGTTTGTCCATCTGGTTCTGGGGCACGCCGGTCCCCTTCAGCAGGGCGCGGTGCGGGGTCCGCTCCAGCCCTTTTTTAATCATATCGCTGCGCATGGTTTACCGATCCTTGATATTTAAATTATTTTACTGCCGCTAAAATATGATTAAAGCAGCATAAATAGGTTGTAAACGATACTATATTAGTCGTTACGGTGTCAACATGGAAGGCACCAACAGCCAATGAAAGAAAGAGTGGGTGTGAATCGCTTCACCCCCAGTGTCGTACTGTCGTATGGCAACCAACAAACTTCTTGAATCGTTCTAATTCACGGCTGCAGCCGTAAATGACTTATTGTGTCTCAAGTGTGGCGTATGCTCATGGTAACTACCTATAGGGGGAACTTACCATGAAAAAGCACAACATCCAATTACAGGCAGGCCTGAGTTTAAGCGAATTTATCGACACATACGGCACTGAGCAGCAGTGTGAAGCCGT